>CAKNIU010000013.1 GCA_930980675.1 uncultured Clostridium sp. | reverse complement strand
CTGTTATGAATTTTCTTAATGCTAAGTCGAATTTTTGTAAAATAACTTTTTCAAAGTCATCGTCATCTTCTTGACCTGGTATATATTCTATCCCTGAATTGATTTCTTCATCTTTATATCCTGGTAAATCTTCATCTGATGGTAGCACTACATCTCTGGCATTATCCCTGTCTATTAAGTTAGAGTCATTACTGTATTTTGTAATCTCTGCTATATTTGTTATGTTTGTAAGCGTTGGAGCTGTATTTACAACTCTACATTTTATTTGTACATCTTTGTAATTTAATTCATTCGCATCCGAATCAAATGCAGGTATAATATTTTCTATATCATTTTCTTTAGACAATATATTTGTTCTAAGAGTTCTTTGTGTTTCATCTGATGGATCTATTATCCAGCCATTTAATGCATTAAGATCATCATTAACAATAAATTCTAAATATGGTGGTAAATGGTCTACTATTTCATCCACATAACCATCAACTTGTCCTTCATTGTATACTCTTATTGTGTATGTTACAATATCTCCTACTTCTACACTTACTGGATTTTTAGTGTGGTTGTAATTTGCAGTTGTTTCTCCTGAAAGTAATGGACTTACGTCTACTTCAGGAACTCTATTTGTTATTTCTCTGTCATTTACTGCTGTTATGAATTTTCTTAGTGATAGATCAAAATATTTACCAAGCATAACTAGCTCTTCATAGTCGTCATCGTCTTCATAGCCTTTGCCATCTTCTGATGTTCCTGGCAAATAATTATTTATTTGTTCTTCTGTTAGATTAGATGTTTCAGAATCTCTATCTATTTCTCCTCCACTAATGTCATGAGCTTTTTCTATTTCTGCAACATTCTTCAAAGATACATCTTGATCTGAAGGATCTTTTGTAATTATGCATTCAATTTGAACATCAACATAATCAATACTATAATTGCCACTCTCTGGATCCTTATCAAATGCTGAAATAACTGTATCTTTTAAATAATCTGTTGTTACCATTGTCATTCCATTATTTGTACTTCCTTGTTGCCATCCATATCTAGTATTAATTTGACTTTCATTTGGATCTAATAGTTGTAAACCTTCTGGTAAATAATCCACTATTGTATCAGCATAACCGTCTATATCGCCTTCATTGTATATTCTAATTGTATAAATTATTCTATCATTTTTTTCTACAACTAATGGTGTTTTTGAATGAGTTTTTGTAGCTGTAGTACCATTATCAAAATTTGCACTTCCTGTAGCCAATGCTCTTAATTCTTCTTGACTTATTTGTGGCTCTCTATTTTCAACATTTTGTCCATTAATTGATGTAATAAATTTTCTAAGTGCTAAATCAAACTCTGGTTGAGTAATAGTTATTGTTGAAGAATCATTAAAAGTTTGCTTTTGTCTTGATATAATTACTACAGGTTGATTTGTAGCTAAGCTTGAACTTCCAACAGTCCACATAGTTTGTATTGTATTGTAATATTCTGAAGTAATTAATAATGTAGCATCAGTTATATTTGATGATATTGGTATCGAAATGTAAAAATTTGTTCCAACTGTTGATTGTATTTTTTCAGCTAAACTAGTTCCATTATTTATAGGCTGTTTGTTTTGGTCAAGCACTATCGCATTAGTAATTGTACCACTGCTACTATATAGGTTTGCATTTAATGTATACTCAAAATTTGCCAATTCTTCTATTTTATATGGTCCTAATATATAATTAGAATTATCAATAGTTAATGTAGCCCCATTTTTCACAAAGTTTATTGGAGAAGTTCCCTTATTAGAATCTTCGTAAGTGAACCCACCTTCAACGGCCGCAATTGCACCTTCTACCAAATATGCATATATTTGATTTATTTCATTATCTACTATATCTAAATGATATTTATCTGACAAAGACTGTCCATCTACAGCTATTTCTAATGCATCTGTAAAATTATTGTGATAATCTCCATCTGGATTAGTAAAATACCAAATAGCGACTTGTTGAATGCACTCTAGAATATCCTCTATTTCATCTCCATATGTTGCTTCATCTCTTAAAAAGCTATCCTCTGCAATTCCTGCATTATTTAGCAAATTTTCTTTTGATTCATTTGCTAAGGCAATTTCCTCTGAACTAGCATCTTCAGGAGCTGGGATATATAAATGATCCAATACCCATATTAATTCATTATATGTCTCCATATCTGTTGGTAATTGGTTTCTATATGGCTCTTCAATAGAACTTGGATCTTTCATATTAAAATATTGTGTATAATTTACTATTGTATTTTGATATGATTCTGAGCCAAATCCTGGACCTGCTTTTATACAATATATTGTATTATCAATTTGTGTTGAACCAGTATTATTGCTGTATTGAACTATTTTAAAAATGTCTTTATTGTTAAATGTATATGTTCCTGTCTTTCTTGATGTTGTTCCCTCTCTTAAACCTAAATAAATACCATCCGTATCACTTACAGCAAACACTTCTGAAGCTAATACAATAGTAGTTATTAAAATTATAGATATAATTATCATTATTTTCTTTGTCATATCTTGACCTCTCTTTAATATATTTTTATACAAATAAATTATATTACATAATTTATTTAAAATCAATATTTATAGATCTATTTATTTTCGTAATTTTTAAAAATAGTTTGATTTTATTCCTTAAATATGGTAAAATAGTTTTCCACATGTTTACACATGATGTATTGCTGGAGAATTTGTTTTAATATTAGGAGGAATCTTACACATGAATAAACGGAATGCCCTTTTAACTACAGTATCTTCTTTGATACTGACTATCATTCTCGAATTTGCACTTTATACTTTTGTAAACAATTGGCTTTTAAGAGTAATATCTTTTATTTACTTCTTTTTTGGAATTTTGTGGCTTATTGCTGACATTTATTATTTAAGGTTAGGTCATTCATCAAAGAGTTGCATAATAAATGATATTATCTTTTTACTGGCAGGATTTGTTTTTTTGCTAATATGTACTGGAATATTTATTCTTTGTGGAGAAATTCTTAGCAATATACTATTTACTTGTATAATTGCGGTTATTTTTATAATCAAATTTGTAAATTCTTGAGAAATATTACTTGCCATATGGCTTAATCTTTAACAATTTTTCTCCAGCCACAATGCTTGCACATGTGAGCATACCACATAGCTAGATTATTTAATTTAGTTATGTGGTAAATTAATTATAAAACTATAATAATTTACTATAAATTGTAACAAGTATAATTATATTATATTAGATTTTTTTAAAAAAGCCCTTGACATTTCTTACGAATTTTGTTATGATAAATAACGTATTACTGCGGGAATAGCTCAGTTGATAGAGCGTCGCCTTGCCAAGGCGAAGGTCACGGGTTTGAGCCCCGCTTCCCGCTCCATTAAAATTAAACAAATCTCGCTTTGAAAGCATATAATGTAATTCATATCTAATTATTAACTTTAAAGCAAATGGTTTGTTTATTTTTTTAACAAATAACTTGTTATTATTATATCCTAATATGCATATAATATACAAATGGCGATATAGCCAAGTGGTAAGGCACGAGTCTGCAAAACTCTGATCCCCGGTTCGAATCCGGGTGTCGCCTCCAAAAGAAAAGCTAAAGGATCAATTTCCCTTAGCTTTTTATTATTGTAATATTTTAATTTTTCCTGCATATATTTTTGCTATTAGTTCCATATAGTCTATTATTCCACGCTTTTTAACTTCTTTTTTTACCTTAATTTCAACTTCTTCTATTATTTCTTTTCCAACTTTTATAGTTACTGTCCCTATCCTTTCATTTTCTAATACAGGTGCTTCTAAATAATTAACTACATTTATTTCTATTGTGGGTTTACTATCTGTTGCTAAAGCTTTTATTTTTATTTCACTTAATTTTAATTCTAGTCCATTTGCTGCTTTATTTACATATATTCTATTTTGATTTATTTGCTTCCACATTTCAAATTCTTTTTGTATTATTTCTCCTATATCTATCATATAAAATTTTTTATAAGCATATTCTATTAACTTTATGCTATCTTTTGCTCTATCTTTTCTAGTATCTGCTCCAAGTACTACTATAATTAAATCCATATCTCCTCTTTTTACGCTTGTTACTAAACATCTTCCCGCATTATTGGTAAATCCTGTTTTTACACCATAGACTCCATCAACATTATCAAGTAATTCATTTGTATTATTAATTTGCTTTGGTTTTCCATTTATATAAATTGTAGTAGTTTTTGTTTTTACTATTTTAGCTATAATTTCATTTTTAAGTGCATAATCTGTTATCTTCGCAAGTTCATATGCAGTAGTATAATGATTTGGATTGTCTAATCCATGTGGAGTAACAAAGTGAGTGTCCTTAAGTTCTAATTCTTCTGCTTTTTGATTCATAAGTTTAGCAAATTCTTCTACGCTTCCACTTGTATGTATTGCAAGAGCCACTGCCGCATCATTACCCGACCTTAGCATTAAACCATACAACAAATCATTAACTGTGATTTTATCCCCTGTTTGCAATCCAAGCCTTGAACCTCCTGTTCCAGCAGCTTTAGATGTGATTGTAACCATGTCATTTAAATTACAATTTTCAACTATAATAATAATAGTCATAATTTTTGTAGTTGAAGCCATTGCTGTTTGTTTATTTTCGTCTTTTCCATATATACATCTTCCAGAAGCCCTATCATAAACTGCATACCTTTTAGAATTTATTGTTGGTTTTGTAGTTGAACTTGCCGCTTCTTTTATTTCATTTTTTTCATTTTCTTCTATAACAACTTCTTCTAATTCATTTGCATCATCCGCATATGTTGGAAAAACTGAAATAAGTAAAATGCAAATAACAACTACACTTATTTTTAGTACCTTTTTAATCATATATCTCCTCCATATTATTTTTTTCAAAAATAAATTTTGATTTTCACATCAATTGTTTTTTATTGAATAGGAAAAACTTGATTTTTCCTATTCAATAATAAAATCACCTATAACATTTATATGTTATAAGTGATTTTTTATTCTTATCTTAAAGGTATATTTATGCTATATGATGTATTTGCATTTTCACTTAAGCCTTCCTCAGCTACATCTTGATTATTTCCATATACTCTAACTAAGTTAAAGTCTAACTCTGTAGGATTTTTTCCATCATCAAAATATTTATCAAATAATAAGTAATATATTCCTGATTGTCCTGGAGCTAATAATATGTTACTATTTATTATTCCTAATGCTGGTCTACTTTGATCTCCTAAATTAAGTGTTATTTCATTTGCTACATTACCATTACCAATTAGTATATATCCATCTGTTTTATTTGTTATTTCTACCTCATATTCTTCTCTTTCGTAACTCATATTTTTATTTAATACACTAATTTTTACATTTTGATCTTCCCCTGTAACATTTTTAAATGTAGCCTTTCCTATATATCCTTGATTAGACACTTTCATCTCTCCATTAACATCTATTAACGCTATTTTTTCTTTATATTTACCATATCCACCAGTTGTTCCAGTTGCCATTATATCATCTAATATATTCATATCATATATATATACATTATTTACATTTGAATAATTCTGTATATTATATATTTTTTTTGTTGTATATATTGAATCTACATATTCTGCAAAACTGTCTACACTATTATTATACATATAACTTTGACAATCTGATGTAAGCATATTATATGCGTTCAAATATTCTTTATTATTACAATAATTAAAAAATGTATCTATTATATTGTTTACCTCGTCTTTTTTTTCTTCTGGAACTTCATCTCCAAAGTCTATTACTGGTTCATCAGGCTCATAAGTATTTAATGCTATATTTTCTTCAGGCCTATTTTTTAGATATGTATTAATAATTATTAAAGCTACCCAAATTACAATTACTATAATAATGACTTTCCAATGTTTTTTCCAAAAGTCTCTTATGGCTAATAAAATTCTTGTTCCTGGTTTCATTTTTTATTCCTTTATCTTTATTTAGGTTTTTTATAAAAGATTACCTATAAACTCTAAATTATTGTTCTGCCACTTCAAATGAAAGTTTAAAATCATTTATCCCATTTTCCATTACAACTACTTGTGTATCTTTTACCTCCGTTTGCCTATTATCATTTAATGCATCTCTTATTTTTACTGTAAGAATAAATAATGTGCCTTCTCTTTCTATATTTGTATATTCTAAAACAATATTGCTTGGATAATTATTTTGTGCATATGTAGTAAAATCATCGATTGTTGGAAAATAATTTTGTTTAAATTCATCATATAATAAATTATATGCACTTTCATAATCTCCGTTTTCTATATATGAAATATATGTTCCAAAATAAGTTTGCATACGCTGTCTTTCTGTAAGTGAGGTAAGTTTATTGGTTCTATTTTCTTCATCTTCTTCTAAAGACGTTGAATTATAGTTTGTATTAATTTCTTGATTTTGTACAGCATTATTTATAACTTGATTTTGACTTTGAGAAACTTGATATTGATTATTTATAAACACTTGCAAATTAATTGCAATTAATATTAATATAATTATTGCTAATATAATATATATTAATTTACTTTTTTCTTTCATATTCTTTCCTCTTAAAACTATTTATTTTTACTAATTAGCATTTCCAAACATTATGTTAGGAGAAGTTGAGCTTTGATTTGCAACATATACTTTCATAGTTATTTGGCTATAATTTGAATACGTAAATGATACATTAAAAGTTGTATATCCATTTTCATTTTGATTATAAGTAGTTAAGTCTATATAACTATCTGTATATAAACTTCCTACTTGTAATACTTGTCTTGATATTTCAAGAAAATCTTCAGCTGAATATATATGCATAGAGTTTATTTGATTAGTATTTAAGTCATAAATCTGCAAAATTTGATTCACACTCTTTTTTTGTATTAATTGATAAATTTGACTTACATCTGTATAAATAAATTTATAAAACTCTTCCTCTAATTCACTTATTCTAATATCTCCACTATAATTTTCAATAATAGTATCAATTCCAGTTGGTTCAATTATCGGTACAATTTCATTAAGATTTAGTAATGCATTACCAGTTGAATTTGTTATAAAATTTATAATTTGATTTCTATTATTCATGTTATTATTTTCATTGTTAGAGCTAATATTTTCTTGTGCATTTTGAGCTATATTATTATTTCTAAAATTAAAGTATATTAATTGCCCAAGTAATAAAATTATTAAAATAATAATAATTCCTATTAAAAATTTTTTCATATATTCTCTCCGTTTTATTAATAATTTTTAACAGTACTTTACACATCTTCTGGTAAAACAATTATCTGTCTTGTACCTTCATATGTTGGATACATGTATGTTTCAATATTTTCTACATATGATTTATCAATATTATACATTAGAATCCTAGTATCTTCGCTAGTTGCAACACCTATTGTTGATCCTACATTTACATTTTGTCCAACCGACACATGAGGTGTTAATCCCTGTATTGTCATCTCCATATCAAGTACAATATCTTTATCAACACTAGAATAGTCTTCACCAAACTTTGTTTCTAATGCTTTAGCTTGTCCTTCTGATATTGATTTAAATTTAAGAGTTACAGAATTTCCATCCACTTTTACTACTGTAGCATCTCCAGGAGCTATTAGCGTATCTCCTGCATTTACTGCTACACCATTTTTTAAAAATAATCCATATTGCAAATCATCTCTATAAATTCCATTAGTTACTTCATCTGCATTACTATCATATTCTTCGGTATCACTTCCGACTCTTTCAACTGGCCATAAAAGTACTTGTTTTAGTGGTTTTTGGAAATCTTCTTTTGTAAAATACTCCAATTCAATTAAAAGTTCTTTAAGTAATCTATAAACTGTTTCTGATTCCAATGTGTGAACATTTTCAAGTATAGAAAATGCTGTATATGCATCATTAAACGTTTCATTCCCATCTTCATCTTTTGTTGCAAAAGTAACAGGTTGTTTTGTTATATTTAAAACACTGTCTTCGCTTGTATCTGTAATATGTGTTTCGCCTTGAAATGTAAACTCTGAATCTCCTGCATCTTTGGCTTTTGCATTTGCAATTTTAAGTGCAGTATCTCGAGTTCCATCATATCTATAATATTCTCCAGGAAAATTATATCCTACTCCATCAAAGGTTCCACTTCCGCCTTTAAACAAGGCAATTATTGCATCATTTGGTCCAGTAGCTTCTGGTTCTGCAAGCTGATATAAAACACCTGATGCACTTGTGTATGTAGTATCTAGAACTATAGTTGCACCATTTAAGTTTGTTTCAGATAATGGATCATCCTCATCTTCTACAACATACTGTATTTTTTTCTTTGCTTTTCCAGCAGTTCCATAATCAAAAATAATGTCATTATAAAACCAATGTTTAGTCACACTTGATATTCTTGGTAAATATGTATCTGCTGGTCTTACTCCATCTAGCATTAATTTTGCAATATCAATTACTTGGTCTATTGTAAAATTTGATAAACCGGTTGATGTTAGCGCAACTCCTGCTTGAGCTTTCTCTGCATCATTTTCTAAGTTTGTTACACTTACATATTGATCCATATCTTCTACATTTGTTGTTTCTACAATTTCGCTTTCTCCTTCATCATTTGTTGTCTCTTCTTCTCTTATTACATTAACATCATGTAGTTTATATGTCTCTTCTCCTTCTTGTGTTCCTAAAATATCTTGTTCTAGTTTCGTTAAATTTATGGCACTATGTGTTTCAACGCCATTAGCTGATGGATAATAAGATCCTCCGCTAACCAAATTAATTAAATCTACTCTAACATTTTCCACTTTTTCCATTACAGCTTGAAAAAACTCATTTAATTTACCTGCTTCAACAAATTTATTAATTATCTCTTCAGAAATATTACATACATATTGCAAATAAGTCTTTATAATGTCATCTTGTTGAATCTCACTTCCATCTGGATTCTTTAATATTACTTTAAATGTTGACTGTACTTTTTGTAAATCTATATTAACTTTTGTGTTAAAACAATCTGCAGTAGCAAATTCATATGATAAATCAGGCATCATTGTTGCTAAATGCAATGATAAAGATAACTCCAAAGGTTTGCCATATACTGATGTCCAATCTGATAAATCAAAGTAAAATAAATCTCCCTTTGAAAATATATTTGTAATACCAGACCTTAAGATTCTCATTTTTAACAATTTATTTTCGGGATCAACTGATACGGTAACAGTATTTTCATCTTCAGGAATATCTACATTAAGCATTCCCTCTGAGTATGCTTTTGCATCATTTTCAATCACTAAGTCATTTGACATACCAAAAAACCAATTTCCTATTTGCTTTATAGCATTACTAGCGTAATTTTCTAATTCTTTAAAACGTCCCCAAAAGCTCCATGTGGATAATACATAAGTGGCTTCACTTTGTGCTATATATGCCTGCAAATAATTTTTTGAATTTGCTAGTGGTGTTACACTTGTAATTGTTCCATTAGTGAAACCGTCTATTTCATCAGCATTTGCCTGATCATCATATTCATATTTTGCATCAGCAAATCCATATCCAACTATATCATAACCCATATCTTGAATTCTCTGGGCAAGCTCTAATTGATCTTTTTGAGTAACAGATGCCGTAATATTATCTCCATTAAAAACACCTATTATACTTGCCCACATTTTACTACCAAAATCCAATATATTTTCAACAAATGTTCCCGGCATAGTTATCAATAATGTAATAACTCCCAATACTACCATTATAATGTAAATTATTAAAAGTACTTGTAATATAGCTGGTAAATATTTTCCTATAGTTTTTATTCTATCTGCCTTCTTTTTTAATTCAGCAGGATTACGATTTTTTTGTCTTTTTGCTTGTTTTGCCTGTTTCCTTGCCTCTTGGTCCGCTCCAGAAGTAGCAACATTATTCTCTTGTTCTTGTTCCACTATTTTCACCTACCTTGCTATGGATTTGGCTTAAACCTATTTTTTTTATTTTTTCTATTTTTTATTTTTCCTTTGAATCTTTGTACTACTCCGGTTTCTTTTATATATCCACCTTGTACACCTGCAACATTTTGTTCTACTTGAGTTACAGCATCATCTGCAGATAATCCTTGACTAATATACCTGTCTCTTTCTTTTGAAATTACATCATAATAATCTTTTTCATAGTCTTCTACTTTTACATCACCATTTAATAAGTCTTTTGTATGTTCTCTAATCCAATCATCATCTTTTCCATCATATATGTTTTGTCCATTTGCTCCTACAATATTATTGTAATCTTTTGCAAAGTTTCTTAGGTTATTTTTTTCTTCATGTTTAGCAATGGCGCCTCCCATTGCATTTGCACCAGTATTAAATCCTGTAATTGCATTTGCAACATTTCCTGTTGCTAATCCTGCTGCACCTAATGCAATACCCGCTGCTAATTTAGAGCCACCTTTTAATGTTGCAATACCGGCTCTTTTTCCAATGCCTCCAAGAGTACGTAGGACTCCTCCAGCAGGTGATTGAGTATTGTTTCCACCGTTTCCTCCTTGTGAGTTGCCACCTTGTGGTGGATTGCCTCCTTGTGGTGGATTGCCTCCTTGTGGTGGATTGCCTCCCTGTGGCGGGGTTCCCGGTTGTGGCGGATTGCCAGGTTGTGGCGGATTGCTTGGTTGTGGTGGATTTCCTGGTTGTGGTGGATTAGTTGTTCTTGGCTTTCTTCCATTGTTTTGAGAAGGTTTTCCTCTTCCCATATATCCTTTAACCTGTCCTTTATTTGATGCTGCCTTTGATGCTAAGCCTATAGCACTAGTTACTAAGGCTGCTTGAGCAATAGTATTTGCAACACTCTTGCCTTCAAAGTGGAATATATCCTTAATAATATCTTCTGCTTGGTACATAAAGAATACCATTATAATTGCAACTATAATAGATGAAATATTACCTGTATCCATTGTTTTTATGGCTGTTTGCACTAATGCTAAATAAATAATACAATGGAATGGCTGTAATAAAATATTATATACGAAGTTTTTAAACCATGTATTTAATGCTTGTGATTTTCCATCTCCCATTCTATCTATTGAATATGTAACTGTTATTATAGGTGCTATCATAATTAAGAATGCTATTGTAATCATACGCTTTACGTATGTTGCAAAAAATATGAATGCCATTACTGCAAGCATAACATATATTATCATATACCCTACTTGTTTAGTAAATGAGAATACATTATCTATTCCCATAGCACCATTCCAAGCTTCAGCCATTATTGTATTTGCATTACTTACATCATCTCTAGCTTTTGCTAATATTGCTACTAAACTATCATTTATGTTTATTATAAATATCATTATATAATGCAATACAAATAGTAGCACAAGACTTACAACCCAATCTCCTAGCATTTTTTTGTATCTAGCCTTTTCTTCTGCCACAGAAGATATTGCCATTCTTATACCAACATAAAGAACCATTATTCCAAGTATTATAGCTGCTAAATTTCTTATTCCAACATACCAAATAGATATTTGTGTTCTTAATTGATTAATCATATTTGCACCAACAGCGCTACTATCTACTTGGCTGAAAAAGTTTACTCCTAAAAGAGGTATATCGTTGAATAGTATTTTATCTAATGGAAATCCATCTTGTATTCCATTAACTCCACCTATTGCAAATCCCATAATTCTCATTAATAACCAACCTGCAATCATTGGCATAAGTTTTAAAACATAGAATACTACACCTGCTACTCCATTTAAGAAAGTTCCTACTACTCCTCCATTATTATCTGTGACAGGATCATCATGCTCTAAGTCTTCCCATTGAGATAAATATTGTTGTTCTTCTTCAGTAAGGTGTAATTCTACACCAGTAATATTTTTATGTTCATCCTCTATCAAGTCTACTGAACGGGCATGCCCTGTAAGATTTAATATATCATTATCTGTTCCCCATTGCCATAATGTGTTTATGGCATTTTCAGAAAAAGTATATCCTTGATCTCTTAATATTTTTCTAAATTGCTCCTTTCTTTGTTCTGGAGTAGCATTTCCTTCTGTTACATTTTCTGGATCATCAGTAGGTAGATATGTTAATTTATCTACTACATTTTGTATTTTTAACTGTATCATTGCATTACTGCCTTCTGTAAACACTCCTTTTAGAGCTTCAGTTAATGAAGTTTTGCAATCTTCAGTTGTAACACCTTCTTTAAGATGTAAAAGTACTCCTCCACCTTCTGGTACTTCTATACTATCAATAACTCCTGTACCCATTATTGCATCATAAATCGATTTTACCTCAACTTCGTATTCTGATGTTGGAAAAATGATTTCGAAATATTCTAATATTGATGCTTCGTCTGTTGCAGAATATACACTATTTGCATTCAACATCGTTAGTATTGTAAAAATTAATATTAATATAGCTAGTACTTTTTGAAATCTTAATTTTTTAAATTTGTTTCTATCACAAATTGTAGTACTCATGTTTCACCTCTTTTATTTTTATAGGTTTTCCAAGAATTTGTTTGCTTTCCTATATTTTGTTTTCGCTTTCTTTTCGAATTTCTTAATTGTTTTATTAAGCTTTATTAAGTCTCTTGTTATTGGTTTAAAATCATCTTTTACCGTTGTATCTACAAAACTTTGTTGTATTGCATCTGTTATATCATCTTTTGTAATTTTAATATCAACAGGTTGGTTAGAATTCTTTTGTGCCTCTTGCCTTTTCTTTTGACTTGAAAAAATTATTCTTGCCTTTGCTTTACTTCCAACAATACTTCTTGTAGTACTATTAACATCCATATCTATTCCAATTTGTTCAGCTACTTCATCTATTATATCATTTACTGAAGAATTATCAATAGTATCTATATCGTTTCTACTAATATAATCATCTATTATATCACTTATTCTTTTACTACTTGCATCTACCAATATACTATCACTAGCCTTTTTAAAGTTATCTATATCTTTATCACTATGTTTGCCGTCTGTTTTTTTCTTTTCAACCTCTTCTCTTATGTTGTCTTCTTGATTTTGAATTGATTCAAGTAAATCAATAGACTCAAATATTTTATCTCTCTTTTTAGTGTATTTTTCTCTTTGATATTCTAAGTCAGATTGCTGTTTCATTTTTTCTTTTTCAACTTTATAATGTTTTTTATTAGGAAATTTTTTTAATTTAAGTACACCATTTGTCATAAGTGCTACACCAGCAGTAGTATTAACAACTGTTAATGGCACTGCTAATACTACACTTCCTACACCTGAAATAGTATCTTTTACAATCTTGAAATTAGATTTATATCTCTTCTTTGTATGTGAAGATATACTCTTCTTCAAATTTCTTGCTTTAACACCTATAATACCGTTTGCTCTTGAAAGTCTTCTAACTTTTGCATTATAGTGTATTAAATTTGATATTCTTGCTTTATATGTTCTCGCTGAATTTGGATGTTCTTTATCTTCTTGCATTTGTGGAAATTTGTTTTCTATTGTTTCATCTATGCTGTCTAACTTTGAGTTGACATTTCCTTTAACTTCTGGAAAGTTTTTAGTAACTTCTTTGTATACAACTTTTCCGGCACCTGTTATTCCTTTTCCTGCACCTTTTGCAAAATTCCATGTACCTTTAGCTACTTGTCCTACAAATACTGCTCCTGTAAATGTTTCAACAACTTCTTTATATCCCTCTTGTTTAGCTGTATCTTCTGATAATGCAGATCTACCACCAAAATTAAATATGCTCCTAAATATTTCATCTGCACTTATCATAAAGTTTAGGAATATTAATGATATAATAAATCCTACAACTGAGTCAAAAGCAAAATTTATTACACTACTCATTATTACAACATATATTAACGCATGAACTGTTTGTATTAATACATTAAATGTAAAGTCATATAGCCAACTACTAAATGAAGTTCCTTTTTTTCCTCGTGCACTATCTATTGCGTACTTTGCTCCAATAAAAGGTGCTATTATTACAAGAATAATTATTGTAAAACTTCTTTTTAAATATACCCATAAAAATCTTAGCCATGTGATAATTAGTACCATGTATATTATTGTTCCAGAAAATCCTACACTAATTCTAAAGTCATATGCTCTTGTCCTTATTGTATCATAAATTGATGTTTCATCAGGGTTTGAAGAA
Organism: uncultured Clostridium sp.; assembly: GCA_930980675.1. Next base: position 14,105 of record CAKNIU010000013.1, on the reverse strand, counting down.
CCTTCTGCAGTAACAAGCCCCTCTGTTTGATACAAACTATTTTTAAATATGTCAACTAAATTATTATTTGTATTTATAATAAGTATCATTACCATATGTATAACAAATACTATTACTAATGCCTGTATCCATCCAATTAACATTCGTTTATATGTTGCTTTTCCTTGAGGTATTGTAGATAGCGCCATTCTTATTCCTATATAAATTATAATAGCTGCCATTGCTATAACTACTAAATTTCTAAAAGAGACATACCATGTTGCAACAGCATTTCTAATAAATGCTACTGCACTGTCTGATGACACCACCTTTCCCGCTGCAGTATTGCTAAAGAAATTTATATCTAATATAGGCACTTCATTATATATAATTCTTTCAATGTTGTAATCTATTCCTTCTGTTCCACTTATATTATTTAAAAATCCATTAACTATTGCTTTTATTCCTTCTGTTATATTTAAAATTGGTCCTTTTATTGCTACTGTAAATATTATACCTGCATAATAATCCATAAAGCCGCTTATTCCATCAAAAAACCATTTAAATATATTTACATCTTCATGCTCTTTTGTAATAGTTACAGGCATCCCATCAAAAGTAAATTGATCTGCTATTTTATCTAAATCGACAAAATCTTCATCAAAATTTCCAGTGCCAGGGAGTGTTATATCAATGCCTCCTTCTATTTCATTAAATTTTACTCCCTCAAAGCTATATAAATGTGCTACAAAGTCCCAAGTATAAGTTGAATTCATATTTCTTATACCTAATCCACCAGTCTCATCTCTATACATATCTAAAACTTGACCATTTCCTATATATATAGCTACGTGATTATCAATAGAAACAAGCACATCTCCCTTTTTAGCTTGTGAAACATCATCTATCCTTTGAAAATGTGTTGGGTCATCTATATAAGTAGGTGACGTTGGATCAACAAAATAAGTAAATGAACTACCTCCTAAGCCTAAGAACCAATGAAAAGCACAGCTAACCCAACCAACACAGTCAAAACAATAACTACCAGCTTCAGGTCCTAGAGAATTTTCATATGTGGCTCTTCTTCCTGGTCCAAAATTGTAGTCATATGAGCATTGACTTTCATGCCTATTGTAAAAATCAACTATGTCATTTACAAACTTATCTCTAAGCTCATCTTCTGTCATTCCTTCTGCAGTATTCTCTGAGCTTTCTGTACCTTCTTGTTCTGTACTATATGTTATTTGTGGAGTAAATGTAACACAAATTATAAGAACTATTAATATGCTGACTATTATTTTTTTTGAAAATTTTTTTAATAAGTCCATTTACTCCTCCTATAAATTTATTGATGTATTATCATAATATATTGTATTGTTTTCCAAATTTTTTATTTCAAAATCACCTTGTCCACTTACAATTTGCCTTAAATTCATACTTTGTGCATCATACATATATATTCCATCATCTTTTACGCCATATATAAATGTAGTTTGATTATATACTGCCATCGTTGTCATATTATCTACAATAATGCTGGAATCTATTTGACTCTTGTCTCTTGAATAAAATGTATATTTATTTTCGGAATTTATTACTGTATAATTATCAGTTTGAGCCAAGTATGCTTCATCATATGGTGTTCTATTTATATAATCACGTTCCACTCTATTTGTTTCATCATAAGCAACTAAGTTTGTATCAAGATTTGTATATACATTTGCTGGAATTTGTTTATTTGCTTTTAAATCATCTATTGTTATACTGTCTGTGATGTATCCTTGAAAATTGCTATATAATGTTATACCATTTTGACTACTAGCTCCCATTGTTGCTGAAAATCCTCTTAATGGATATATAATGCTTACATAGTTATTTTGTGCATTATATGAAGAATAATCTGGATAAAGGTCTGTCAACTTATTTAAAAATGTATTCATATCTCCTGTTTGGTTAAGTTCTGTCACAAGCTCTCCAAATTTTTGGCTATCTTCTTCATTATACTTATCTGGAGGATATATTGATATTTCATCCCCTGTAAAGAAAATATAAAAATATTGACTTTTATACCCAATAATATTATTTATATTATCTTCAAAATTTGGCTTTCCTAGTAAGTTTTCCACATTTTCTACACTAGTTGTGGTTGATATTCCTTGTATGATTTCGTTTGTGTAATTTTTAGTAAATACAATATTATATATTTCTCTTCCAATTTTTCTAATTTTGTATCCTTCATCAAAAAATATATCATAATTATCTACTGTACTTTCTTTTGTTCCTAAATTAATGTTATTATATATCCAGTTATTATTTACAATATCTGCGATAAGCTGTGATGTTATAGTAAAATTGGACATTGTTTCATTTTGATAATTTTCTATTTGATAATTTGCTTCTATATGATCCCAATACTTGCTGTCATCGTTTATTGTATATAAAGATACTTCTTGATTTTCATTAAATTGTATTTTTATAACGACATTATTATCTTGATCAATCATTCTAAAGTTTTGACCTTTAAGCTTTCCTGCAACATGGCTAATAACTATTTCATAAAGATTTTTATTTGTTGTTCCATCAGTATTAATTGGTTGTTTACTAAACTTAAGATATATATCTTTTTCATATCCCTCTTCCGATGAATTTTGCATATCTATATATTGATGACCATCATATTCAATTAGTTCTTTAATTGAAGAAAAATCATCTATTGAAATTTTTTGTTTATTATTATTTACTAAAGATATAATTATTGCTATTATTGCAATAATTATTATTATTGTTAATATTACAATAACACTCTTTTTTCTCATATATTTTACTTACCTTTTCCTTTTATTAATTTTATATCTCTTAGTCCCTTTCCTTTTATTTTTAGAGCACTTCTTACTATTCTTTCTGCATTATCTAATGCAATAATAAATACTATTCCTAGTATAGGTGCTGTCTTTGCTATTTCTCCTGCAGAATATATAAATACTACATATATAATTAGGTGAATAGGTTGTATAAATATATCTGTCATAATTAATCTAAACCATTTATTAAAAGCTTGCGCCCTCCCATCACCAATAGTATCAATTGGATATGTTATACAAATTAGTGGAGAAATGATTGTCATGATAAATATACGTAGTACCCTAAATAGATACATTATAAAGAACTTTATTTCATAAAATACTAAAACACAATCTAGTATTAAATATATTATGCCTGAGCCCCAACTAATGTTTTCTCTAGAAGTTATTGGTATACCTTTTAGTAGGCTTTCTTCCATATTTGTTGTTCCTGCATCTCCTTCTATGGCTCTAGCAATAAAGTCTACAAATAAATTTGAAATCCTTATCATTATTAGTACTATATAATGTATCAAAAATAGTAATAAAACTCCTACAATCCAACTAATAAGCATCTTTTTATATTTTGCCATATCTTCTGCATTTGATGCAATTGCCAGTCTTATTCCAACATATATTAGTATTATAGCACAACCTATTGCAGATAAATTTCTAATTGCAGTATACCAAATTGATACACTACTTTTTATAGTATTTGATAAATCCGATAGTTCTCCGCTTGGAGTATTTTCAAACATATTTATATTAAATATAGGATATTTGTTTGTCAACAAATTTTGTATTGTAAAATATTCACTTATTTCTGAGTCATCTGCTAAATTGGCTCCGCCAGTTGCAACAGCTCCAAGAAGTTTATTTATAGTTCCTAAAATAAGTGTTCCTAAAGATGCAAATCCACCAGCTGTAGTTTTTTCTTCATTTTCAGTTGACCCTATTCCTACAACTTCTGATTGTATATTTGAACTGTCTCCATTTGATGTAACAGTTGCTTCTCCACCCAATATTTGATTGAACCCAGTTTCTGGATCTGTTGCACTTTGTGGCACATTTATTATTCCATCATCTGCAGTAGAACTCTTAGGAAAAATAAGTGTTATCATAGTTATTAAAATTGTTAGTGTTAATATTATTTTTTTTACCATTAAAACACCCCATGTTATGCTTGCTGTTCTTTTAGTTTATTTATGTTTGTTTCTATAAATTCAAATTCTTTCTTAGTTGGAACTATTTCTATTATTGCTGTTTGTTCTCCTACCTTAAATAATCCCTGTCCTCTACTGCAAGTGGTTAAGAAAGAGGCTTCTCCTTCGCTTAGCTTAAATACTTCTTTTATATATTGTATTTCTGATTTGTCTTGTGCTAAAAATAGTTTTGTGTCTGATGATGTTAAAACTGCTTGCACTTCCGATTTTTCATAAAAGTCTTGAAATCTTTGTGATACAACTGCAAGTGAAACATTTCTTTTTCTAGCACGTCTTGCCATTTTATTTAAGAAATCTACTGCTTCTGGATATGGAAGTAACATCCACGCTTCATCAACAAGTACACGTTTTTTCCCAGCTTTTGCCTTGTCTTCACTATTTTTCTTAACATATTTTTCCCAAATCCATGATAATAGTATTTGCTGAGCTAGTGGCCTTGCAAATCTTTCCTCTAGGTTTGATATATCTAGATTAATAAATGAAGTTCCCTCTAATAAGTCAAATGTTGATTGTCCATCAAAATATGCCATTTGTCCATTTAGTTCTCTAACATATTGTTTCATTACCTTTACTAAATAGCTATAGTGTACTCTATAGTCTGGATTTGTATTTTGGTTAGCATTAGTTAGTAATCTTCTGTACCATGATCCTATTGTAGGCATTTTCTTTTTTGTTCTTCCCAAATAATTGTTTTGAACTATGCCGTTTATATTTCTTTCATATAGTGAGTTAACATCATTTGTTATTCCAAGTGCAGAATATTCTTCCGCTGCAGCTTCAGCAATGATTTGCTTCGTTACTTCGTTTACATCTTCTGACCTTGTACTACCTCTTGCCATTGTAAGCAATATTTGTGTAACGTCTTCTACTTTGTTTTCTACGTTTAATACTACTTTCTCACGTCCAGTTATTTCGTCTCTAGTTATTTCTGGTTCTATATCAAATGGGTTTATTATTGTATTTGAACTTGGAGATATTACTACATTTAGTCCTCCAAGAGCATCTGCAACAACTCCATATTCGCCTTCTGCATCTAGTGCTAAGCTTTCAATTCCCATAAGTACCGCTGATCTTGCTATTAGTGTTTTTATTGTAACACCTTTACCAGCACCAGATTTACCGAATATAACCATGTTGTAATTACTTAAAGATGGACTAAAATTATCATAAAGTATTGGTAGACCGGTTTGTCTGTTAAATCCTATTGGTATACCATTTTCATGACCTACGTCTGAGTTGATAAATGGAAATACTGTTGCCATTGATCTACGATCAAATGTATGTACTTTTCGTATTTTATCTTCCGCTAACGGTAAATTTGACTTAAACGCTTCTTCTTGCATTGCCCAAGCGGTTTTCATTCCTGTTAAAGTTTTTGCCATTTCTGAAGATAAAAGTTCAGTTTGTTTATCTAGTTCTTCTATGCTATATGCAAATAGTGTACATATTATAGAAGATTCAAAAAGTTTGTCCAAACCACTTGCTATAGCATCTCTAAGTTCTTCTGCTTCTGCTCTTTTTTGTGCCAGTGAACTTTCTCTGTTAATTTGTCCTCTTTCTTGTGCAACTATTCTTTCTGATTCTAGTTCGTTAATTGTTCTATTTAGTTCATTTTGTGATTTTGCTTCACTTATAGGAGTAATATATACTGATACATTTATATCACCAAATGTATACATACCTCTTAAAAGCTCAGGGAAAGTACACATTCTAGGAAGTGTCGATACTAGCATTGTTCTAGCATATTTGCTTGTTGATGATACTATTTCAAGTTTATTTGTACTTGTAGCATCTATACCAGCTGGTGCAATTAGATCTTTTAAATCTTTTGTATTATCAATAAAGCTCTTCTCTTTATTTGTATTATCTGTCATAGAACTGTTTAGCTGATTATTTTTTTTCTTCATAATTAGAAATTCCTCCTATTCTTTAGTTACACATTTTTTCTTATAACCCTTCTCTTAGGCTTATCTTTAATGGCTTCTTCTACATTAGCGTTTTGAACATTTTGTTTTGATGCCTCATATAATGATTTGCTCATATCTTCTTTGTATTCTTCAACCATTTCAAGAGCCCTTTGCCTTATTTTTTGTTCTTTTTTTCTTTTCTCTATTTCATCTCTATCTGCTTTTATAATACTATTTGCTGCTAATTTTGCAGCGTCATCTTCTATTTGTTTATTTATTCTGTTCTTTTTATCTTCTATTACATCTCTAGCTGTAGAATACAATTTATCATATTCTGAATTTAAAGCATTTCTAAGGGTATATATTTCTGATTGGTCTCTATTGTATGCTACATATAATAGTTCCATTAGTTCTTCTGAGTTAAGTACTTTTCCTGTTACCTCTGCTGAGGCTAACGCTCTAATTAATGTTTGAGCTCTAGTGTAAAGTTCTGAAAAAGCAATATCATCTATTTCGTCATTTGAATAAGTACTTGTATCACCAAATTCGGATGTATAATATGAAATTATGATATATGTTTTTTGTTGTAAAATATTTTTGCTTTCACTTAATCTTTCAGTATAGTCTGTAATTGATTCCCCATATTCTAGTATATTTTGTTTTCTGTTTTTTTCAAATTCTAGTCTGCTAACAGTATCTCTGTTTCCATTTCTTCTAGCATTTTCTATTTGTGTATTTAGTCTTGCAATTTGATTGTCTACATCATGAATTTTGTTATGATAGTTTTTTATTAAATCTTCAAAATTAAGCTTGCGTGTCTGAACGTACAATTGAATAGGATATCTTAATGTATTTAAAAATTCAATAAATCCAGATTCTACCGCATTTTTCTCATCTTCTGATAACAGGTCATAGTTTATACCTTTACATTCTATAACCATTACATATTGTTTTCTGCCTTTTCTAACAATCATATTATCTAGTACTTCGTCAAATTCCATAAACTTATAAATTGAATCTATCGATTTACCATCTCTTGTAATCAAATTTTGTTTAGCCTGTGGTTGACTTTTTACTTGTATGTCGTTTGTATTTTGAGGTTCTTTCTTTTTTCTCATTTTATATATTAAAATGGCTGCAATAAAACCCAATATTAAAATAAGAATTAAAATAACTATTAAAATTAAGTTAAGCATTTGAACTGTATCCATATCATTTTTCCTCCTTTGTATTGTTCTTTGTAGTTACATTTTTTTGATTTCCTGTAACTTTCCCCATTATATTATCTAAAGAAAAACTATCTAAGCTACTACTATAATCAGGTTCCTGCCTTTCTACTGCATATGTATATACTTTTTTATTTTTTTTAAATAGTATATATCTTTTAATTATATCATCAATTGAATCTCCTCCAACATTTTTTGCAAGTTTTGAATTTCCTCCTGTTGGAATTTTAACAGTTGCTATAACATAGCCAACAATTGCAAATAGTGCTATAAATATATATCCTAAAATTGGTATGCCTAATATCATTCCAAAAACGAAATAAAATATTAGTCCAATAAATGCACCTACTGCAGTAAATATTAAAGATTTTGCAGTAAATATGTATAATATTCTGCTCTCACCTTTTAAATTGTTACTTGGTATATAGTAACTCCCCATAATTTTCCTCCTTTGATTAACCAAATATCGAATTAAATAAATTAATAATAATAGTAAATATTCCTATACCTCCATATATTAGCACTGTAGCTATTACTAACCCTATAAGTTTTTGTTTTATGTTTGCCTTTCCTGATGGGTCTGTTATCATATATTGAATTCCTAAATACATATATGCAATAACTAAAACTACTGATGCTATACCAACCAATATTTGTGCTATAGGTCTAAGTATTTCCCATGCATCATCTGTTGTTATTGGTGCTGATGCACTTCCACTATCTATAAATTTGTCTGCTTCATCTTTTAAATCGCTAAGTGCTAATGCTCTGCTGTTAAACATTATCATAGAAATGAGTATAATTGTTAGCACTATTTTTTTGACTAGTTTTTTCATAAAATTAAATCCTTTCGTCTATAACTGCTTTTTTTATAAGACATTTATTTCATATAAATTTCAAAAATATTTAACCGTCTATAAAGTATTTAAATTATTCAAAGCCAATCCACCAATTATTCTAACTAATGAACCTGCTGCAAATAATATAACTGCTCCTACTACCATATATATAAGTTTTTTCTTAAATTCTGCTTTTGCTTCTGGAGCTGCTCCCATATATTTTAGTCCTGCAAACATAACTATAATAACTGCAGCAGCATAAAAGATAAGTTGTACCACCCAAATAATTTGTCCACCAATTGATTCAACTACTGGATCTTGTGTTGTATATATGTTTTCCATACCAGAAGGTAATGTTATACCTGCATATACATTTGTGTTTGCAAATGTTAATAATAAACTTAATGCAATAATTGTTGATATTTTTATAAGTAGTTTTTTTGGTTTTGTTCCCATTATTAAGTCTCCTTATATTTACATATTTTCTATCTATTTTATTATACAATTTTTTACTATTATAATGCAAGTATTTTCGGTGTTTTCTTTTTAAAAATTAATTTTTTTGGACATTGTCATAATTTGTCGAATTAAGTATGACAAAAGTCCCTAAAATTCATCAAAATAATATTGACATTTTTGTAAAATTATGGTATTTTAATTATAGGGTTGCAAATTAATAAAGAATTTTAGCTAAAAAGCTAGCAAATTTGAACATTTTAGATATTTTTTTATGTGAAAGGAATGGTCAATTATATGTTAAATAATGAAATAAATGAATTAAGAGAAAAATTAGATAACGCTATACTTAGAAGCGAAAATTATGATGTAATTTATCAAATTAGTGTTCAATTAGACGAATTAATTGCAAGGTATTATAGAGAGAAAAAATTAAAAGCTGTAAAAAATTAATCTCATATTCTTTTTAATTTTAGGCATTATTACAGTTTTAATGCTATTTTTATGCTCCAAAATTGCTATTTTAGTCTAAAATTATGTCAAAAATAGTAAAAAATATTGACAAGTTTTTGAAATTATTCTATAATTTATTATAGTATTATTAAGAGGAGGAGTTTTATGAATATTAAGAAAATGTCAAAAATAATATCAGCAGTATTAATAATAACAACTATATTAAGTGCATTTTGCATGGTATTTGCTTCAGGTCCATCAATACCTTCTAGTACACAACCTTCTACCGGTACTAATGAAGTAAATACTGTAGCTGGATGGGTTATTTATATAATTCAAATTATAGCATTTGCAGCAGCTGTTATTATGCTTATATTTGTAGGTATTAAATTCTTAACAGCTTCACCAGAAGGTAAAGCTGAAATAAAGAAATCTGCTGTTATATATGTAATAGGTGCTATTCTATTATTCGCAGCAACAGGTATATTACAAATAGTTAGAAACTTAGCAGAGAACGTTAATACTTTATCATAAATAAAAGGTAAAATTTATCTCGAAATATAGGCATAATCTTCGATTTTTCCTATATTATAAAAATAGGCTTTATGCAAGCCTATTTTTTTATAATTTATTTAAGTTTTTTAGAAGTTTTTTAGAAATTCTTACTTTTTTCTAACAATAGAAAGTGCTGACATTTCTTCTTTAAATAAGTTTTCCTGTATTTTATTTACATAATCTAAAGTAATTTTGTTAAAAGCATCAATATAATCTAAACAGTTAATACCCTTCATACTATCTTGTAAAAAGTTTCTGCCTATTGTTTCAACATCATCGTATTCTGATACATATTCGCCATAAAGAGCTTTTTTATTTCTTTCAAAATTTTCTGCAGTTACCTTTTCTGTTTTTAGTACTTTCACAATTTCTTCATTTATTCTTTCTGGATTTTCTGATTGTCCTCCAATTACGACATGAGAATATTCATCTGCAAATTCATCATAAAACTCAAGTGGACCCATTAGTAGACCTTCTGTATAAAGTTTTTGATATAGTTTTGAACTTTTGCCTATTAAACTATTTAATATTATTTCTATGGCAATTTGTTTTATTATATTGTCTTCGTTCTCAAGTATATCCCTATATCCTATCATGAATAAAGGAATATTTACTTCCATATTTTGCTCATTTATTTTTTTGTTTATTGTATATTCTTTTTCTGGATATATTCTTTTTATTTCTCCCATTTTTTCTTTTGGAAGTAGTCTCTTTTTTACCTCTTCTACTATTTTTTCTGGTTCAAAGTTTCCGCTTATGCACATTGTCATATTTGATGGATGATAAAAAGTGTTATAGCAATCATAAAGTGTTTCTTTTGTTATGTGGCTAATAGATTCTACAGTTCCTGCTATGTCTAGCTTTACAGGATTATTTTTATATAAGCAATCCATTAAATTAACATATAACTTCCAAGCAGGTTCATCGTCATATCTTCCTATTTCTTGTCCTATTATACCTCTTTCTTTTTCTACATTTTGGTCAGTGAAGTATGGATGTTGAACATAGTCCATAAGCTCATCTAACCCTTCGTAGAAATTCTTTGTTCCTCCAAATAAATAAGCTGTATGATCATTTGTTGTGTATGCGTTTGCATCTAATCCTAATGACATAAGTTTATATAAGCTATCTATTCCATTTTCTTGTTCAAACATTTTGTGCTCTAAATAATGAGCAACACCATCTGGTACTTTTATTTCTTTGCCTGTTTTTGGCTCTATAAAGTGATTGTCTATTGAACCAAATTTAGTAGCCCAAATGATATATTTTTTATTCGTATTTGGCTTTGGAATAACCATAATTTTCATTCCATTTTCTAATGTCTCTATATAAACACTTTCTTTAATTTTATCATTTTGTATTATTTGCATTAATTTGCTCCTTTCTATTTTGCATTATTAGTCAAAAAGTAAATCGTGTCTTCTTTAACTTTTTGTGCTATTTTTATTACGTCTTCTTTTGTAACCTTTTTTATCATTTCTTTATATTCAGTTACATTCAAATGTTCATCAAATAAATTTTGATCAAAATAAAATGTTATCATATCTTCTTTTGACTCTTCTATAAGTTCTATTGATGAAGTTATTAATTGCTTTGCTGAATCAAATTCTTCATCACTTATTTTGCCATTTTTCATGTCTTGTAGTTGTTCTTCTATTATTTTTACTGCTTTGTCATAGTTTTCAATTTCTATACCTGTTTGAATTAGTATTACATTTTTTCTTCTAATGTATGATGATCCTGCTGAATAAGCCAAACTTGCTTTTTCACGTACGTTTTGGAATAATTTAGAGTTTGCTCCACCGCCTAAAATTGTGTTATACATTGACACTACTGCCTTATCACTATTTCCTACATCTAATCCTATTATCAACTTTCCTTGGGTTACATCTTGACTTTCATTAACAATGCTTGGCTTTTCTGGTGCAACATGTAAGTTTTCAATTTGTGGTAAATTTTTGCTTGATATTTCAGGTACTTTTATATTGTCTATATTATTTCCTGTTACATATAAATCTATTTTGCAGTTTTTTAATAATTCTTTATAATATGCATATAAATTAATTTCATTTATGTTTGATAAATCTTCTACTGAACCATATTTATATAAAGCATAGCTTTCGTCGGCAAACATACTTTCTAAGCATCTTTCTTTTGCATAAAGTGCCTTGTTGTCCTTTCTAGATTCTATTAATTTTTGTAAATTTAGTTTTTCTTGTTCTACATATACTTTGTCAAATCCATTATTTTCCACAAGCGGGTTAAAAACTATGTCTAATAATAAATTTATTCCCTCTTGTAATAAATTTTCGCTATTCAATGTATATGTGTTTTCTAGTGTTTCTAAGTAAAACTTAAGCACATGATAATTTCCTAGTTTATCTACACCACAGTTAAAACCGGCACCATAAAGCTCTTCTAGTCTTTTTGAAATTTCTTCTTGTGTTTTTAAATTGTTTGTTCCCCTTCTAAGGACTGATGTTAAGAGTGCATTTTTTGTGCAGTTTTCTTTAGTTAGTGGCACTGTTATAAAAAGTGCTACTAAATTTGTTTTAAATTTATTTGATTGTAATTTTGTTATTTGCATTAATATTATCTTCCTTCCTTTATTATTTTTAATTGATTAACCAATTTGTTTTTATTTTTTCGTTTCATAGATGTCAAATTTATTTATTTGTCCTACATATGTGTAATTTTGTTTAATATATTTTGTAACATCATATGCAAATTGATATATTTCTTTTTCCTCTTCAGTTTCGTGTAAAAGTAAAATTTGTGTATTGCTTAATTCTTTTATTTGTTCTATTAATCCTTCTTCGCCTTTGCTGCCCAAATTACCTCTTAGAGGTAAGTCATAATCTCCATTATCTAAATCGTTTAAATAAAGTGAAATTAGTGGTGCATATGTTGAAAGTACTATTGTATTTTTATCATTATTTTGTACATAGTCTGCTACTTCTTCTATTGTTTTTCTCATTTTTGGATCTATTGTTGCTCCATAAAATGGGCTATCTTGTGGTATGCAATTAATTAAATGTGCATAATCCCACATATCTTTTGCACTATATGCAAAGAGCAATATTATTATACATAATATTATTATATTTATTATGTTTTTTATACTTTTTTCTTCTATAATTGGTTTTATTAAAAAATCTATTATATACATTAAATTTATTATCATTAATATACTTGCTAAGTATACATGATAATTATTTAATATTGGAATTACTATTATGTATGCACAAATTGAGAATTCAAAGATGCATAGTATTTGTTTTTTTATTTCTTCCACTTTTTTAAAGTTATTTTCTTCTTTTTCTGAACTAGATTTTTCTTTTCTTAGTTTTTCCATTTTTATATTCGTATTTGACTTTATTGCTTTAATTGTAGTTATTATAGCTGTTAAAGTCATAATAGGCAATAGTAAAAATAATAAGATACTAAAAAAATTTCCTTCTGCTTTCCAGTTTTTACTTCCAAATTCCCCTATGCCTAATATTGCATAATCTATAAAATCAAATAGATTACCTTGTGTATACAAATATGATAAAAAAGCTAATAATAAAACTAGTGCTGTAAGCAATTCTTTAAATAGTGATTTAATATCTTTGTTTGTAATTTCATATGCTATAATCGCTATAAAATAAGCTACTCCTAATTTTTGATATGTTAGAAAGGTCAAGAAAAGCATTAGCCCTTGCACAAGGCTTTTAACCGTTCCTTTTTTCATCTTCAAAATTAGTAAAAATCCTAATAAATAAAAGCTATATGCTAATGTTGTGTAGTTTGCCCCTCCTCCTATAATACTTGATATGAGTGCAATTATTAGTAATGTGTATAATAATGAAAATCTTTTATTTACTTTTAGTTCTTTTAGTACTATATAACATGTGAAAAACATTATGCTAGAAATTATTAAATTTAAAGTTCGAAATACAAATATATTTTCTCCAAATATTTTTAAAATTATAGATGAAATGTAAAAAAATAATGGAGTTATTATTACATTGTTGTCTGTATAAATTGTTAGCCCATTTGCTAATTTGTATGAATTTAAAAAGTTGTACATTTCATCGGTATTCGAGATGCCTACATTGTATACTCTTGCAAGTATTGCAATAGCTATTATTAGTAGTACAAATATGTTATCATGTTTTTTTACAAAACTTAATATGTTTTTCACTTTTACTATTATTCCTTCCTAAAGCCGCAATTCTTTTTCAACACTATGCAAAAAAGGGCGTTACAAACGCCCCCTTAATTAAAACTTTCTTTTTCTAGCTGCCTCTGATTTTTTCTTTCTTTTTACACTAGGTTTTTCATAGCATTCTCTTTTACGAACCTCTTGTAAAACACCATTTCTGGCACATTGCCTTTTAAATCTTTTTAAGGCATCTTCTATATTTCCATTATTAACTTTAACCTCTGACATAATATCCCCTCCTTCCAGCTATTCACTATTGTATGGGATTATTGGGATATCTCCCTCAATACCTAATAATTATACATTATTTGCCGTGTGGTTGTCAAGTGGGGATTTGTAAAATTTTGCAAAAGCTCGTCTATAATTGTTACTATTCACAGCTACCAGCTCAAAAAGTATGTAATATTAGTGTAACCAAAA
>CAKNIU010000012.1 GCA_930980675.1 uncultured Clostridium sp. | reverse complement strand
AACAAAATGGATTAGAAGCTGATTATGGATATTAAAATAAAAATATTTAACGAATGTTTCGTAAGAGAATATTAATTATAAGGAAAGAATATATGAATAATAAAATTATATTTTATAAATTGAATGGAGAAATATCTAAAATTGAGGAACTTACGAATGAAAATTTATGTCATATTAACGGAATGATGACTAGATGTACTTTAAAAGATGGAAGTGAAATAGTTGGTTTTGCAGATTCATTTACTCAACGTGATATAAATTTATATGGTCATAAGCTACATGATAATATATTTTTATGGACATGGGATAATTTAGATGAAGAAAATCATAAATTAATAGGTGATGAAAATAATAAATATAATCAAACTTTTAAGAAAGTTATTATAGATGAGATTATAAAAGTAGAATCTATTTTATATAGTAATCCTCGTTGGGGAGGAAGGCTTACAAATAAATTTTTTATAAAATAAACAAGATTCAGGAGAACATATGTTAGAAATAAATGATAGATATAATAAATTGAAGTTAAGTATAGATAACTATATTAATAAAAAGTATAGAAAATCTAATAAAAATGAATAATAGGTGAATAATATGAAAATAAAATGTTTATGCTGTAATGATACAATAGAATCTAAATTCACGCATAACTTAGTATTTTGCAAATGTAATAATTGTTATATTGATGGTGGACAAGATTATTTACATTTTGGTGGAAATGATTTTAATAAAATCCTAATTATTTTTGATGATGGTACAGAAATATTAGCAAGTGATGAAGAAGAATATAAAAATAAATATGAGGAATGGGAAAATAATAGGATAAAGGAGTTAGCTAAAGATGAAAGCTTTAACAATTAAACAACCATGGGCAACTTTAATAATGCAAGGTGATAAAAGGTTTGAATTTAGAAGTTGGCAAACAAAATATAGAGGAGATTTATTAATACATGCAGGTAAAGGCATAGATAAAGAAGCAATGAAAAGATTAGAAAAATATCTTCCAGAAGAACTACCATATGGAAAAATTTTAGGGAAAGTAAAATTAGTAGATTGTATAAAGATGTCTCCAGAATTCAAAGAACTATTGTTAAAAGAAAATAGTGATATTTATACTAAAAGTTCTTTTCAAGAAAACTATGGATGGCAAGTTTCAGATGTTGAAGTATTTGAAAATCCAATAGATGCAAAAGGTCATTTAAGCTTATGGGAATATAACATGTAAAAAACAAAAATATCAATAAAATCTGAGAAAATATCTCAAAAATGTTGATATTTTTTTAATTTTAGCATATAATATATAAAGAAAAGGAGGATTTTAAAATGTTAATAAGATTTAGTTTTAAAAATTTCAAATCTTTTAAAAATGAAAATTGTTTAGATATGGAAGCAACATCATTAAAAGAACATGAATATAATGTGGCTAAAACAGAAAATGGTGAATATTTGAAAGTATCTGCAATTTATGGTGCCAATGCTAGTGGAAAAACTAATGTGTTACAGGCTTTTGATTATATGAAAAAAAGAATATTAGTAAGTGATGACTCTAAAAAGAATTCTCCAATAGATGAAGAAAATATTTATAGTTTTATGATAAATAATGACCCAATTGCTTTAGAAGTAGAAATATTAGCTAAAAATAATAAAATATATAAATATGGTTTTGAAGTTTTAAAGGATACAATTATTTCAGAGTGGTTATTTGAGAAAAGAGTAAATAAATTTTATGCTATTTTCGAAAGAGAAAATAATAATGTATCAATGAAACCTAATAAAATTTCAGATTTAGTGAATATAGATGAAAGAACATTATTCTTAAATATATATAGCAAAATAGATAGAAATAATGAAGATTTCAGTAATGTATATGACTGGTTTGTGAATAGTATGTATTTAGATTTAGGTAATCCAAATTTTGAAAGATTTATTAATAACAGAGTTTCATTAAAAATACTAAGTGATGAAAATTATAAAAAAGAACTATTAAAATTTATAAAGACAATTGATTCTGGTATTGAAGGAATAAAAACTACTCCAGATTCATTAGAAGCTGTTAAAAGTAATAATGGTATTATAGATATTGAAGTTCTTCACAGAGGAGAAAATGGAGAGTTAAAAGCATTACCATTTTATTTAGAATCTAATGGTACGAGAAAAATGTTTCACTTATTTGATTTCTTTATGGATGCATTAAAAAATGGAATGGTATTATTTGTTGATGAATTAGATGCAAAATTACATCCACTATTAACTAGATATATTATTAACTTATTCCATAATAGTCAGACTAATATAGGAAATGGACAGTTAATATATTCAACACATGATACGGTAAACTTAAATAAAGAAACATTTAGAAGAGATGAAATATGGTTTGCAGAAAAAGATAAAGATGGCATATCAGAAATATATGCATTGTCTGACTATATATTAGAAGATGATAAAAATGCAGGTAAAAAAGTAAGAAATGATGCAACATACAATAAAGATTATTTAACTGGAAGATATGGTGCTATTCCAGTATTGGAAGAATTTGATATAATACATGAAGAATAATAAAAATATATCAAGAAAAGACAGATTAAAAAGTAAGAGGCTTGCACCAGCTAATTACTTAATTGTATGTGAAGGGAAGCAAACTGAACCAAATTATTTTAATGGATTAAAGAAAAAGATAAATGAAAAGTACGGAAGCAAAGTTGATGTATTAATTCCTAATATTGAAATAAAAGGAACAGGTGAAAATACCACAGCTTTAGTAAAATATACAGATAAATTTGTAAACTATTCAAATAAAAGATATGGACAAGTTTGGGTTGTATTTGATAAAGATGATTACTCAGATGAACAATTTGATAAAGCAATTAAAACCTGTGATTATAATGTGGCTTGGTCTAATCCTAATTTTGAATTGTGGTTATTATCACATTTTAAGCAAGTAAGCAGATATATTTCAAAAGACAATGTATTA
The DNA here is from genome assembly GCA_930980675.1 of uncultured Clostridium sp. The sequence continues at coordinate 28,362 of CAKNIU010000012.1, read as the reverse complement.
CAAGAATTAAGTAGAGAATTTCAGAAAAAAGATTTAGGTGATTATACTAAAAACGATACAAATATATTTGAAAAAGTTACAAGTGAAGGAAAGTTACATACTGCAATAAAGAATTGCGAATATATGGAAGAATTAAATAAAGATGGACAAGCATCACGAAAAAATCCAATGACTAAAGTTTATAAAATAGTGGATGGATTAAAAGAATATTTAGAATAAATTTACAGAAGAAAAGCAAAGTATGAGAGTAATTAAAAATTACAGAATTATTTTGCTTTTTGTGAAAAGGAGAAGAATATGTATATTAGTAGAGTTATAATAAAAAATTATCGTTCAATAAAAGATTTAACATTAAGTTTTAATTCAGGAAAAAATGTTATAGTTGGAAAAAATAATTCGGGCAAAAGCAATATTATAAAAGCAATAGACATAGTTTTAGGAGAGAGCTCTCCAACATATGCTAAATATAATAACATAACGGAGAATGATTTCTATTCTAATAATTCAGAATCTGCTAATAATATAATGATTTTCTGTGAACTTCAAAAAAATGATAATGAAAAAATAGATGTTGAAGAAGTAAAAAGTAATAAATTTTATGGCAAATATATAGATAATTTATATGAAGAAGATGATATTATAAAAAATAAAGAAATTCTTTATAATACTTCTGATTACTATGATAGAGAAAAAGAAGATAAAAAAGAAAGATGGTCAAATTTATATTTTAAAAATAATAATTTTAAAGATGAATTTGTTCAAAAGGTAGGAAATAAAAATAAGTTTGCTTTTCTTTTTACAGCTAAAATTAGTGGAGAAACTATTGAAAAAGACTTGAAATTTTTAGTATATAATGAAGTATTAAAAAAATGGACTGTATTTTTTAACGGACAATTAAGAAATATATTATTACAAAGTGCTATTATTCCAGCTTTTAGAGAACCTTCTCAACAACTATCATTAAGTCAATGGTCTTGGTATGGAAAGATGATGAAGGCTCTTACTAAAAGTGTATCGAAGGAGAAGTGGAAAGAATATGAGGATGTATCAAGTAAAGTTACAGAGGTATCAAATGATATATTTAGCGAAGTAACAAAAGAAATAAATATGGGAACTTTAAAAATTGCATTTCCAAATACGGAATTGTATTTTAGATTTTTGGAAGGAAAAAAATCAGAACTATATAAAAACACAAAAATATTTGTTGATGATGGATTTATGTCTGATATTTCGCTTAAGGGAGCTGGAATACAAAGTGCGATAATTATTGGTTTATATACATATTATGTTAAAAATATATCTAAAGTAAAAAATGCATTATTATGCTTGGAAGAGCCAGAGCTGTACTTGCATCCACATGGAAAACGAATGATCTCAAATCGAGTTAATGAATTCTTAGATGCAGGAGAAAATCAAGCAATAATTGTAACTCATGCAGAAGAGTTTATAGAATTAAAAAATAAAAATTCAAAGATTATAAAAATTACTAAGGATAATAAAATTGGAAGTGTTGCGCATGAAATTAATTTAGATCAGTGTAGAGAGGTGATACTAAGAAATGACAATAAAGAAATATTTTTTGCGGATAAAATTATTCTATGTGAAGGAAAAGAAAAACTATTATTAGAATTTTTAAATTTAAATTATTTGGATGGAAAATTTGATGATAATAATATTTCAATAATTAGTGTAAATGGTAAAAATAATTTTAAAAAGTATATTCAAATTGCTCAAAAAATAAATGTTAAAGTGTATATGATTGCTGACTTTGATTATTTATTGAGAGATAATAAAACTGAAAAATTAAAACAGTATGAGAAAAAATATGAAGGAGATATTAGTAATTTAAATTTAGCTAATTTGCAGTATATAACTCAGATTAAAGATAATGAAATACAGAAATTTATATCAAACTTAAGAAATGAATTGCTTAAATATAGTGAAGAAAAATTTTATAAATCAAAAAATATTGAAGAATATGAGGACTTTATTTTTGAATATGAAAATAATAAATTTACGATAAAAGATTGTATTAATAAATTACAAGAGAATAATATTTTTATTGAAGATGCGGAAATAGAGAATATTTTTAAGAATCTTACACATTCAAAAATGGTAGAAGAAGATATATATAAATTATATGATAGTGAAGATGTTGACAATGAATTCAATCAAGAAAAATTAGATAGATTATTGGACTTTTTGAAAAGGTTATAAACTAAAAAAGCAGAAAAAATCTTCTGCTTTTTTAGTTATTTATTGTTGATTAAGTAATTCTTCTACAGGCGTCATGTCAGTTTTATAGACATTTTTAATAGGATATATGTAGAATTATTATTGAAAATAAGGTATAATAAAATAAATATGGAGGAACACAATTATGATAAATAGAATATATATAAAATGTAATTTTTGTAAAACAAATATACTTTTAAGATTTCAAATGGGAGAATTTGATATTCCATTTAGTTTTTGTTGTCCAAATTGTAATGTTAATATTAATGGACTTAGAAAAGTTAGCTCAGATTATACTTTGAAATTAAATAATGCTATGCAAATAGAAGAAGTAGAACCTGAATATTATATAGATTTATCCGTAGAGCTTCCACATAGAAAAATTCAAAAATATATATCATTTGAATCCATGTATTCTGACGGATTTAGTCCATTTATGGATATAATGAGATTGTTTAAAACACAACAAGATTATATACATGTTATGAAATCAATAAGAGATTTTATATTTTTTAAAGTAAATAATTGGAATTTATTAAAATCTCTCTATGATTTATATTTTGGTAATAGAATAGATTTAATACAAGAGCCAATTTTAAAGTTTTCATCACATTACACAGTAAATAATAAGCTAGATGCAGCAATGGCTTTACACCAGTCAAGTATTATTGGAATGAATAAGATATTAGCACCTAATAGTCTTAAAAATTTTTTGGGGTATTCTAGCAAAATTATGGGAAAGGAAACTATTGCTGAAGTAAAAGAATTTGTGAATTTTCTAAAAAATAATAGAAAATTTGATTTTGAACTAAAAAGAATAATAAAAATATATTCAAGATGGATAGATGATTTTGAAAAATATATACCAATAGTAACTGTTTCATTGGGAAATTTGCGTGAAAAATTCAATAAAGAAAATTATGGAATTGCAACTATAAGCTTTGAGAATATGATTAATTTTTATAAGGATACTTATGAATTATTATTAGATATGCTAACTATTGCTATAGGACTAAATAATATTTTTATTAGAGGAAATTTTAATATTTTTTCTGATGAATCTAATGTTTCAAATTTTAATTCTTATAACAATCTTGGAAAATCACAAAGATTGAAAGCTTTAATACCTGAAGAACCATTTAGTAAGTGCATAAATATAAATAGAAATGTACGTAATGCAATTGCACATTATACATATGACTTTAACAGTAGTACTCAAAAAATATATTTCTATGATAAACATAGAAATAATGAAAGCGTTATAGAATTATACCTTTGTGATTTAGCTTTACTATGCTATGATAATATTACAATTTTAGCATATCTAAATGAATTATTTTATAATTTAAGAAAAATAGATTTTTTAGAAAGCGGGATGAAACCTAATATTAGATTTTAGTAGAATTACAAATAATCAAACTAAGGCTTAATGAAAAATAGCAAAAGTGGGTCCTAGTTTAGGACTCCCTTTATTAATATAATCAAACACTAATTAATTCTATTCCATCACAAAATCCATTCCTATAATACTTCTTATTCCAATAACAAATATAATCCATAAAATTCTTATCAAGTCTATCTAACTGATTCTTTACATATTTTTGATTTTGTTTCGGAACATTCTTTAAAATGTTTTCAGCAATCTCATCAAAATAGATATAATGTTTTCTATCTTCTTTAGTAAGTGTGCCTAAAACCATTTCCTCTCTAAAACTTAACCAATCTTTTAAAATATCATCATTAACTTCTCTAAAATTATTCATAATCTAAATCCTCCAAAATTAAAATTTTTATTAATAAAATATTCTTTACAAGAGCCTAAACTCTAAGAACAAACGTACTATATGAATTGGGTAAAAATTGGGTAAAATCTGTTCAAAAAATGCCCTAAAAATGCACAAATGTTCTACAAAGCAAAACTCTTGTAAATACTGAGTTACCAACAAAAACTCTAATTTTCACAAACTCACAAAAAGTGGTCAAGTCTCGCTCATAACCCGAAGGCTATCAACCAAACAAACCAAATAATCAACAAATTCACAAAATAAACTATATTTCGCAACAATTTTATGCTATAATATACACATAAAACCCAAAACCACAAAAAGGAGAAAAACTATGATTTATATTACAGGTGATACTCATGCAGACTTTACTAGATTTTCAACAGATAAATTTCTAATTCAAAAAGAAATGACAAAAAACGATTATGTTATAATTTGTGGAGATTTTGGTGGAGTTTGGTCATATGAAAAAGAAAGCAATCAAGAAAAATACTGGCTTGATTGGTTAAATAACAAAAACTTTACTACACTATTTGTAGACGGAAATCATGAAAATTTTACTCGATTATATAACTATCCAACCCAAACTTGGCAAAATGGGAAAGTTCACAAAATAAGAGATTCAGTATTTCATTTAGCGAGAGGAGAAATATTTGATATAGAAAATAAAAAATTCTTTACATTTGGAGGAGCCAAGTCACATGATATTCAAGACGGAATATTAAATATGAACGAAGAAGAAAAAATATATACATACAGGAAAAGGGGAGCATTTTTTAGAGTAAGAAATTATTCTTGGTGGGATTTAGAACTCCCAACAAACCAAGAAATGCAAAATGGGTTAAATAATTTGGAAAAAGTCAATTATAAAGTAGACTATATTATAACTCATTGTGCTCCAACAAATGTGCAAGCTTTACTCGGTGGAGGAAAATATAAGAAGGATTATTTAACAGATTATTTGCAAGAAATATCTGAAAAATGTGATTTCAAAAAATGGTATTTTGGACATTATCATGATAATAAACAAATTGACACAAAGTATGTTTTATTATACGAAAATATAGTACCATTAGAATATGAAAGTGTTTTTTAATAAAAGTCCAATATGATATAATCCAATAGAAACCCAAGGCAAATTAGGCTTATGGAATTATATTAATGAAGAAAAAGGAATATAATTGCTTTACAAACAAAATAATAGGGCAAAATTCTAAATGAAAAATTCAAGAGGAAAGTATTAAACAAAAATACTCAATATGAGAAGAAGTGCCGGTATTAGAATTAATTGGGGGATACTGACACTTCTTATATGAATCTTATGGAAGAGTAATTTAAGTTTCTAACTTAAATTAACATAATTATAACACATAATATTGTCGAATGCTGTCGAAATTTGTCGAAGATAACAAAAAATAATAAAAATATGAATAATTTTCTGGCAATAATATACAAAATCTATTGCAAAAGCATTTAAAATGGTGTAATATAGTTAAGTACAAATTGTACAGAGATAGCAAGCTTTAAAAATGTATTTTAAATCTATGCAAAACTCTAATTTAATAAAGTAATAGGGAGGTATTTTATGGAGGATATTTCTATTCAAATTGGGCAGAGACTTTTCAATTATAGAGTGTCTGCTATTTTTAGATGTGGAGACAAAATATTGCTACATCATGGATTGAACAAAGACCATTATACTTTACCAGGTGGCAGAGTTAAAGATGGTGAATCAACAGTTACAGCATTAAAAAGAGAAATGAAAGAGGAAATGGGATTAGATATTGAATATGTAAGACCATTTTCTTTTATTGAAAATTTTTTTGAAATGGACGGAAAATTATATCACGAGTTATTAGTTACTCACGAGTTAAAATTTAAAGACGAGTCAGTATATTTTAAAGAAAAAATTATGCCTATCGAACCTGAAAAACAGGGCAAACTTGAGTTTTTGTGGTTTGATATAAACAAGCTAGATAACATAGATTTTGTGCCTATAAAACTAAAGGAAGCTATAAAAAGAAATTCAAAAGATTTTTTGCATTTTATTAATTTTGAAAAATAGTGGAATATTAAATAGTTGTAAGCCTAGACAACCCAAAAAAATTTTAATATAATTATGAACAATAAAAATGTTAACTAACTACCAAACTAAAATCAGCATAGGCTATTATAAAAAATGCTAATAAACCATAGAACTAAAATAGGAATAGTCTATTATCCAAGAAAGGAGGAAATGTTGTATTTTAAAATATGGCATAAAAGAAAAATGAACGGTGATTTAGAAATGGAACTTTTTGATATTTTTACTGAAGGATACAAAGATAAACTAGACGAAAAAAAAGATTTGAAGGATTATTTAGAGGAAAAAACAAAAGACGAGCTAATTGGAATATATGGTAGATATTATCTTGCTGGAAATATGAATGATATTGATAAGCTTAAAGAGATAAAAGGAGAATCAAAGGAAAATATTATTAATAAAATAATTAATCTAATAGATACTCAGCTAATATCAGTTTTCCAATATATGAATGATAATAGAATGGAGCAAATTAAAAATATAGCTAATGATGATGGCTTTTCGACTTTTGAATTAGGTGAGATTAATAATTTTTCGATAGACATTATGATGAAATTACATTTATTAGGATTAATTTATGCAAAAAAAGAAAACGAAAAGACAATTATTCATATGCCGAATTTTATTAAAAATAAAATAAGAAATATTGAAGGAAACTTTTATTTAGATTATTATGATGATTTACTTATATATTTAGAAGGTATGGTTTATACTTATGGAGTAATTGACATGAAAAAAGCCTATGAGTATATCAGCAATGAAATTCCAATTAATTTTAATAAATTTAATTCTATAGTTCTGTTTACAGCATATATGGAATTAGATAAGATATATTTTAAAAGTCCGGAAATGGTGTTGGCAAATATAGAATTAACCGAAGATCAAATTAGTAAACTAGCAAATAGGAAAATAAAACTAGAAAAATATGATTTAAAATTTTTTAAATCTATGGCTGACGGAACTTATATGAAAAATCTTAAAGAATATAAATCTTTTAGAAACTATTTAAAAAACAATTTTAGATACGATTTAAATGATTATGAAAATCTAAGGGGAGAGCTTATTCAATCGTATTCAGATATTGCTCAAGTAGATGAAAGGAAAGCATTACAAGTCTTAAAAATGATGATTTCTGATAATTTTGATATAGATGATGATGAAGAGCAGATAATGATAGGCTACATAAATAATATTAGAGAGAAAATGCCTATTTGGAAAAAAGGTGGAAAAATAAATTAAAATATCTAATTATAAATTTTTACACTTTACTTTTGGCATTTATTTATAATATAATTAATGAAATGAATTTACTATTAACAAAAACTAAAGAAAGAGAGGAAATACAAATGAAAGATTATTTTGGATACAAAGACAAAGTATGTGTTGTAACAGGTGTTTCAAGTGGAATGGGAGAGGCTACTGCTAAAGTTTTGCTAAGTTTAGGGGCAAAAGTATATGGCATAGATATGAATTCTCCAAAAGTTAAAAATCTTACATCTTTTATAAAATGTAATTTAGCACATAAAAAAGATATTGATGAAGCTTTTAAGATAATTCCAGACCATGTTGATTCATTCTTTGGAGTAGCAGGTTTATCAGGAGCAAAAACTGATTATAGAACAACTTTTGATTGCAACTACACAGCAAATATGTATATTACTTTAAAATATTTAACAAAAAGAATGACTAAAGGTGGCTCAATTGTTTATTGCACATCAACTGCTGGACAAGAGTGGAAAAGATTTAAAAGAGAGCAAAACAAGGTTGTACATTGCACAACTTGGAAAGAGGTTCAAGAGGCTACTAAAAAGCTTGCTAATTCAGCACCATCTACTTTTGCATATATGTATTCTAAGAGATGCCTTTCACAATTTGCTTGCGAGCAAGCTGTAAATTTTGCTAAAAAAGGTATTAGAATAAATAATGTAATGCCCGGTTCAACTGATACTGGAATGAAACAAGAGTTCCAAGACATGGTAGGAAGTGAAGAAGGCCTAATTGCAGAGGCAGGTTTAGCAGGAAGACTTGCTACTTCAGATGAAATGGCTTTCCCAATGGTTTTCTTGAATTCGGAAATGGCATCTTTTATTTCAGGTGTAGATTTGGCAGTAGATTATGTAGATACTTGCCTAAAAGAGTTAGGATTAAAGAAAAATTTAGAAGCTGTTTCAGCTACAAATCCTATAATTTGTGCAATTGCTAAAAGAATGATGAACAAATCTGCAAATGAGTTAAAGGCTTTGAATGAAGGCAAGTCTGAGTAAACTATATATTTTATGTAAGTAAAACCGTGAAGCGAATGCAGAAGAACATATATTGTTGCGTAAATGAGAAAGGTAAGTATTAAAAAAGGAGTTGTACAATATAATGAATTTCAGTGTTAACTGTAATAACAGTATCAGGCTTATTGGAAGTAAAAAAATATACATAGACCCATATGAAATAAAAGAAGAAACACATGATGCAGATTATATATTTTGCACTCATTCTCACTATGATCATTTTTCGCCAGAGGATATTAAAAAGGTTCTAAAAAATGATACCAAAATTGTAACTGTTCAAGATGCTAAACTTGATGCAGAAAAACTAGTTGGAAAAGAAAATGTTTTCATAGTAGAACCAAATCAAAATTATACAATTGATGATATCAGTTTTTCCACAACTTATGCATTTAATGTGGATAAGCCTTTCCATCCTAAAGACAGCAGATGGGTTGGATATATTATTGAGCTTGATGGCACAAAATATTACATTGCTGGAGATACAGATAATATCCCCGAGATAAGAAAGATTATAGCTGATGTAGCTTTTTTACCAGTTGGCGGAACTTATACAATGGACTATAAAGAGGCAGTGGATTTAGCAAATGTATTAAATGTAAAAACAGTGGTTCCAACTCATTATGGAAGTGTGGCTGGTAAAAAGGAAGATGGCGAGAATTTTAAAAGATTAGTAAAAAATAAAGAAGTAATTCTTTTTGATTTACGGAAAGCCAAAGAAAAGTTAAAATAATTACAAATTCTAGGTTTTCGATTTGTTCTAAAATAATATAAAGACCGAATTGATTGATTCAATTCGGCCTTTTTGGTGCGACAGGCATGTCGCTTAACTAACTGGTTGCATTATTTACAACTCAATGTTTGTTACCAAGTAAACTGCTTCAGTTTCAGTTTCTTGGTATTCGATGTTTACGGTACTCGATACGGTCATAAGAACTTGCATTGGATTCAGTTTGATAGAAGACATATACAAATTACTGTCTCCTTCGAGTTGGATACAATAGTATGTTGTTCCATCAACTGCTACCTGTGACAAGAAGCTGATTACACCACTAGTAGTATAGGTTTCTTTTTCAACTTCTTGTGGTTCCTCAGGAGTTTCGGTGCTAACACCAATCCTCTCGAAATAAAGCGAAAGTGCTTCTTCCACAGTAGGTGCTTGTACTGCAATTGAATAATTAGCAACATTGCAAAGTGCATATCGCTGAATCAATCCAGCATTGTCTTTAAGTGTCATAAAGTATGTTGGTTTTCCTTCCACGTTAATAATGGTAGGATATGTTGCCGTATACTTTAAGTCAGATACAAGACCTTCAACAGCAGCTTGTGCGGAAGATTCTTCTGCACCTACACTTGAGTAGAATTTGACGACTCCAGTCCTTGGATTCGCAAGGATGAATCCAATAATTGATTCGGAATTGTTTGCAGGAGTTACGCCACTGAAAAAGACGATGCCGTCTTTTGAAAGAGTTGTATTGTAACCCGCAAAATATCCGTCTTCTTCGGAATTGCTCCTAAATTGGTAAGATGTATGATACACATCTGTATTGGAGAAATTGAAAAGACCTCTCACAAGACTGTGATTGTATTCAACAAGTCTCATCAAATAATCTAAATCAAATGCATGGTCAACCCATTCTGGAAGATTTTCTAAAGTATACTCAGTGCTTTCTCCTGTACAGGCATCTGTAATAATGAAAGAGTCTTCCATCATACCACCAAGTAAGCCAATATGAGGATTTTGAACGGAAGTAATCCAATAAGGATTACCTTCTTCATCAATTTCAAAGAAAGACTTTCCAAAGATGGCGCTAGGATATTGATTTCTCAAATGTCTTCTCAAGTTATACTCGAACAGGGCAGAAGGAGAATAGCGTACAGGCTCTTCAAGTTGTACAAGCTGAGCTTCTTGCGTTACTGCGTCAACCAAGACATAACCAGGAAGTCCAGTAGAAGAAGCGCTGAAATACTTGAAAATGCCTCCATAGTTCACCGGAGAAATCCGATACTGCTTACCTTGGTACAAAATAAGATTGTATTCAGAATCTACTTCATACCAAGATGGATTTTGAATGTTTGCCAAAGTTCTATCCCCAACATTTCTGGCCGTTTCTACATCTACTACTGCCAGATTAGCAATATTAGTAGAAGAGGCAACATCTGAGGCAAAATCGGCTTCATCATGTTCTTCAATCTCTATCATACTTTGATATCTTTGCCAGTTGATGAGCTTTGAAGAGAAGAAAGAAGCGACCAAAATAAATATCAATACAAACGCTGCTACAATTCCGACACCTGTTTCAAAGATACTGAATTCTTCATCTACAATCCATACCAAAATGGCGTCAAAAATCAGGTAGATGGCCAAAAAGATTAGAATGAACCACAACAATCCATAAGGGCTATTCATTGTAAGTCTCTTTTTTACAAAGTCTACATAATTGTTGTATCATTGAAGCTAGATTAATTCAACTTTCTTAATTCTCTCTTTTTTAGGATTTTTACTCTTGTATATTCTTACTTATACGTGATAAAATATTGCATAATATTTAAAGGTAAAAGAAAGGGAAATATGGTTAAAGTTTTATTTGTATGTTTAGGTAATATATGTAGGTCACCAATGGCTGAATTTATTTTTAGAGATTTGGTAAAAAAGGAAGGACTTGAGAAGTTTATTTTAGCAAAGTCAGTAGCTACTTCATATGAGACTTTTAGGCAAGATATGCATGAAGAAGCGAAATTAAAATTAGAAGAAAAGGGCATTCCATACAAAAAGCGCAGAGCTAGAAAACTTACAAAGAGCGATTATATAAATTTTGATTATATAATTGGTATGGATGAGCAAAACATTCAAAACATATACAAAATATGTGATGGAGATGATAAACAAAAAGTTCATAAACTTTTAGATTATACAGATGAACCAAGAGACATAGCTGACCCTTGGCATACTGGCAATTTTTCGAAAGCTTATGATGACATTCTAAAAGGATGTACAGCATTATTAAAATACATAAAAAAGTCTAAGCTTACAAGAAAGGAAATTTAAATAATGAAAATTGTTATTGTTGGAGGAGTTGCTGGTGGCGCTACAACAGCCACAAGATTAAGAAGATTGAGTGAGAATAATGAAATAATACTATTTGAGAGAGGGGAATATATTTCTTTTGCAAATTGTGGACTTCCTTACTATATTAGTGATGTGATTAGCAAAAAGGAGGACTTATTAGTTCAAACTCCAAAGGCTTTTAAAGATAGATTTAATATTGATGTGCGAATTAAGCAAGAAGTTATTAGTATTAATAAAGAGAATAAAACTGTAGATGTTAAAAATTTAAGCACTGGTGAGACTTACACTGAGACATATGATAAACTTGTTTTATCTCCAGGTGCAGAGCCTATAAATCCATTTAAGGACTTAAATAGTAAGAGAATTTTTACACTTAGAACTATTGATGATTCAAGCAAAATAAAAGAATATATATCAAAAAATGATGTGAAAAATGTAGTAATTGTTGGTGGCGGATATATAGGTGTTGAAATGGCAGAAAATTTAAGTCATTTAAGTTCACGAGAAAAATGTATTACAAATGAAAATATGCAAATTGATTTAAAAGAATCTAAAAATTTAAACATTTCAATAGTTGAAAAATCTAGTCATCTAATTCCTACAATTGATGCAGATATGGCTAGCTTTGTCCATAAAGCACTCATTAAAAATTCAGTTAAGGTATTTTTGAATCAAGGAGTAGAGAGCATCATTGAAGGTGACGAGTTATTTATTAAACTTGAAAATATGTCAATAAAGGCAGATATGGTTATATTATGCATAGGAATTAGGCCTGAATCTACTCTTGCAAAGGAAGCAGGATTAGCTGTAAATGAAAGAGGATATATAATAGTTGATGAAAAAATGCTTACAAGTGATGAAAATATATATGCACTTGGTGATGCAGCTTTAATTGAGAATGCAATTACTGGGAGAAAAGCTCCTCTAGCCTTGGCTGGCCCAGCAAATAGACAAGCTAGGATTGTAGCAAATAATATTATGGGAATGGAAAGCAAATATGAAGGATTTATAGGAAGCAGTATTTTAAAGATTTTTGATTATACTTTAGGAATGACTGGACTATCTGAAAAAACATGTAGAGAGCAAAATATAGAATATAAAACAATGATTATTTCGCCATATTCTCATGCAAAGTATTATCCAGGTGCTAAAGTTATGACAATAAAAGTGCTTTATAGAGCAGGTAAGAAAAAAGCTGATATAAATAACGAAGATGAAAACACCGAACTTAAAAATTGCACAGGACAAATTTTAGGAGCCACTGTATTTGGAAAAGAAGGAATAGACAAAGTTACAGATATTTTAGCCACTGCAATTAGGAATAAAATGACAGCTAAAGATTTGTCTGAACTTGAATTATGCTATGCTCCACCATATTCATCTGCAAAAAGTCCTGTAAATATTATTGGCAATAGCATTGAAAATGAGATGGATGGATTAGTAGATACAATTTCTGTAACAGAATTTTTAAGAAATTTTGAGCAATATTCAAATAAAGATAAATACATTATTTTAGATGTGAGAACTGAAACAGAATATGATTTAAGTCACATTGAAGGGGCAATAAATATTCCTTTAGATGAACTTAGAGAACATTTAAAAGAATTAGAAAAAAAGGCTCAAATTAAAGCGGATAACTCAGATAAAGAGGATAGCCCAAATGAAGAGAATAACTCCAATAAAGCGGATAACTCAAATGTAATTTTAGAAAGTACAAATGAGAGCTCAAATGAAGTAGCAAATGTAACAAAGGAAATAATAGTTCATTGTCATAGCGGACTTAGAAGTTATATAGCTTGCAGAATTTTAAAAGAAAATGGATTTAAAGTTAAAAATTTAATTGGCGGATATGTGATGTATGATATTGTAAAAAATTATGCAAGTATATAAATTCGGCCAAGTTTTATAAAAAAGAGGAGAACTAAAAAATGAACATAGAAAAAGATTTATTTGAATTACAAGACAAAGAATATAGGCAATTTCAAATAAAATTATGTCCAGGAGTAAATAATATAATAGGAGTTAGATTACCTGAGCTTAGAAAGTATGCAAAAAAAATCAGTAAAACAGTAAAAGTAGCAGATGTTCCAACTAAATATTATGAAGAAATAATGGTTAAAGGAATGCTAATTGGGCTAGAAAAAGATTTAAATTTTGAGCAAATAGAGAATTTTATACCATTAATAAATAACTGGGCTGTTTGTGATACATTTTGCAATGGATTGAAAAAGATAAAGAATAACAAAGAGCAAATGTGGGAATTCATCCAAAAGTACTTGAAATCTGAAAAGGAATTTGAAGTGAGATTTGCTGTTGATATTATTTTACAATATTACATTGATGCAAATTACATAGACAAAGTCCTAAAAATACTTTCTAAAATAAATCACAAAGGTTACTATGCACAAATGGCAGTTGCTTGGGCATATTCAATTTGCTTTGTTAAGTTTTATGATAAGACAAAAGAACATTTTGAAAAGGATTTAGCAAAAAATTCAAAGCAAAATAATGATAGGCAAATAAAAATTGATAAATTTACATATAATAAATCTATTCAAAAGGCAATAGAATCATACAGACTTTCAAAAGAGCAAAAAGATGAATTAAGAAACTTAAAAATCAAATAATGATATAATATAGACCAATATATGTTCTGGAGCTTTTAGCGTAGCGTAGCTGACAAAGGGCTCATGTACAATTATGTCTTTCTCCCAGAAGCGCAGTCGGAGCGTGCGAGCGTCTTCGCCGATAGGCGAACCGCGAAGTAAATGCGGAAGAATGTATATTGGACTTTGTAGAGTTATATCACTGGTATATAACAAAATATTACAATATTAGATGTTATATGTTTTGAATTTTTAAAAGTATAATTTATCCACAAACCGGGAACAATATGTGTAAAAACATATTCGGGGAGTGGAATTTTTTATGTACAAAACATTAAATACAAAAGAAATCGTACTAGATAAAAAATTACTAAAAGAGTATTTAGCAAAGTTAGCGGCAGATAGTATTATAAAAGAAAAATCGAATCTTGACACTTATCCAATTCCTAGGGTTTTGGATAATTTTGAGTATATAACTTTGATATATACTTTATTAAATCAGCACGTTAAACTTGGAATACCAATACATCCAGCAGGCGAGTGGCTTTTAGATAATTTTTATTTAATAGAAAATACAGTAAAAATTCTACAAAAGAGTTTATCAAAAAATAAATATGAAAAATTTCCTAGAATTGCAAATGGAGTGAACGCAGGTTTTGCAAGGATTTTTGTGCTATGCAATGAAATTGTTATGAATACAGATGGTAGAATTGATGAAAGAGAGACAACTGAGTATATTCAGGCATATCAAACACAGAAAAATCTTTATATGAATGAAATATGGAATATAGGTATTTTTTTACAGATTTCGATTATAGAAAAAATCAGAGGTATTTGTGAAAAAATATTTATTTCCCAGATGCAAAAGTTCAAAGTTGAAAATATGGTGCAAAGAATACTGGAAAATAAAGATGTTAAAAAGCTTAAATTAGATGTAGATTTATATTCATTTATTGAATATATGGCATATAGATTAAAAACTTATGGGAAAGAAGCGGCTCCATTTTTAGCTATTTTAGAGGAGCAAGTTCAAAAGAATGGAATGACTCTAAGTGATGTTATAAATAAGGAACATTTTGATATTGCTTTGAAAAGAGTTTCTATGCAAAATTCTATTCTTAGTATAAAAGCAATTTCAAGAATGGATATTTTGTCTATTTTTGAAAATACAAGTGTTGTTGAAAAAATGCTTAATACAGATAAAGTTTATAAAAAAATGGATTACCAGAGTAAAGCAAATTACAGAAATGCGATTGAAGAAATTTCAAAAAAGGCTAAGCTTTCAGAAGTTTATATTACTCAGAAATGTGTAGATTTGTGCAATTTAAAGACGAATGATATTAAAAAAGTTTCAAATATAGATGAAAACAATATAAAACAAAATACTTTAATAGAAGAAACTAATAATAATAAATACAGTGTAGGGCTTGATGGAACTAAAGGGTACAATAGAGATACTGTTAATAATCAAAAAAAATCTCACGTCGGCTATTACCTTATAGCGGAGGGAAAATTACAATTACTTAGTAAATTATTAAACAGAAAAGTGAAAACTATTTCTAACAGTACAAAGGCAAAATTATATGTGGCAGGAGTCTATTTATTAACAATTGCAATCACAATATTATTGTGCATGAAATCATGGGTTTTAGGACTTTTATGCTTTATACCTATTCAAAATGTTGTAACTAAATTTCTACAATATGTTTTAAGCAAAGCTGTAAAACCTAAAATTCTTCCTAAACTAGATTTTCAGGATAATGGAATTCCTAAAAAATATGCAACTATGTGTGTTATACCTGCACTTTTAAAAGATGAAAATGATGTTACAGAGTTTATGCACAAACTTGAAGTGTATTATTTAGCTAATAAAAGTGATAACTTATATTTTACTCTTCTTGGTGATTGCACAAGTGAGAAGAGTGAAAGAAAAAGTGTTGATGAAAAAATTGCTGAAACAGGTAGAAAATGCGTTAAAGAGTTAAATGGCAAATATGGAAATATATTTAATTTTATATACAGAAAAAGAGAATGGTCTAGCAGTGAAAGATGTTTTATGGGCTGGGAGAGAAAAAGAGGAATTTTAACTCAGCTAAATGAATATTTAGTAACTGGTAAAAATCCATTCTGGGTTAATACATGTAATGATTTACCTAAGATTAAATATGTTATTACAATTGATAGTGATACAAGTTTATCTCTAAATCAAGCGGAGAGGTTAGTTGGAACTATTGCACATGTATTAAATAAACCAGAAATCAATAGAATAACTAATACTGTTGTTTCAGGGCATGCTCTTATTCAACCTAGAATTGGAATTGGAATTAAAGATGAGAGAAAAACAATTTTTTCTAGACTTTTTGCAGGTTCTGGTGGAACGGATTTGTATGCAAATGCAGTTTCAGATGTTTACCAAGATAATTTTGATGAAGGAATTTACACAGGTAAGGGAATATATGATGTAGATGTTTTTTATGATGTGCTTAAAGATACAATACCTGAAAATAGTGTACTAAGCCATGATTTATTAGAAGGAAATTATTTGAGATGCGGTCTCTCTTCTGACATACTTTTAATGGATGGTTATCCTTCTAACTATATCTCATATAGGAAAAGAAAGCACAGATGGATTAGAGGAGACGTACAAATCATACCTTGGCTAAATTCTACATTAAACACATTATCTAAGTATAAAATTTTAGACAATTTAGCCAGAGATTTAGAAGATTTTTTTGAGTTACTAATAATAATAATTTGCTTTGCTTTAGCATGGCTAAATAAAGCAAATTCAGGACTATTTTTGACTTTAGCAATTATATTTTTAGCTTTTTCTAGTATACTTGAACTTTTAGACATTTTTATGAATTACAAAACTGAAGAGCAAAAATTGATTTCTAAAGAATTTACAAAAATTCAAGGAAGTATATATAGATTTTTTATTAAGCTTTCCATTTTGCCAGATATGGCTTACTTAGAAATTAATGCTTTTATAAAAAGTTTATACAGAATGAAAATTTCTCACAATTTTATGCTCGAATGGACTACTTCAAATGATGCGGAAAAAAATAGTCAAAAATCTGTAAAGGGCTATTATTTATCAATGATTCCAAATGTTATTTTAGGAATTTTACTAGCAGTTTTAGCAGGAGGATATTTAATATTTACTTTAGTAGCATATTTTTCTAACAGCGTGTTAGTAGAAGGTATTGGATTAAATGGAAGTCTTTGGTCTCAAGGGAGGGGGGTAGCTTTTAGTATTATTTTCTTAGCTTTGGCTGTAATTTGGCTAATTGCACCATTAATTATGTACAAGTTAAGCATAAAAAACGAAAAGAGCCTATCACAGAAAATATCTGAAAATGACAAAGAATTTTTATTGGACAAAGCAAGAAAGACTTGGCAGTATTTCAAGGATAATATGGTAAATAATTTGCCATCAGACAATTATCAACCAGACAGAAAAGTAAAAAGAGCTGAAAATACGTCTCCAACAAACATTGGATTAGCTTTAATGTCTATGGTTTCTGCATATGACTTGAATTTTGAAAGTTTAGATGAAACTATTTCAATGATTGAAAAAACTATAACGACTATTGAAAACTTACCAAAGTGGAATGGACATTTATATAATTGGTACAACATTTACACTTTAGAAGCAGTTAAGCCTGTATTCATTTCATCAGTCGATAGTGGAAATTTGGTAGGGTATTTATATACTGTTAAGCAGTTTTTGATAGAGATAATAAATAAAAAGCAAAATAGCTCCTCTATAGTTAATGAAAAAGAAAATACACTGAATCTTAATGAAAAAGAAAACATATCAAAAGATAATGAAAAGATAGAAAATATTAACAAAGAAGAAATAAATTCCTTAATCAAAAGAATAGACACATTAATTCACCAAACAGATTTCAGCAAATTGTACGATTACAAAATAGGACTATTTTCAATAGGATATAACCTAGAAACAAATACTCTAATAAATTCATACTATGATTTGCTTGCATCTGAGGCAAGACAAACCAGCATTATAGCAATTGCAAAAAGAGATGTACCAAGTAAACATTGGAATAATTGTTCAAGACTTTTAACAACTATGGGACTATATAAAGGACTAATTTCATGGGGTGGAACCGCTTTTGAATACTTAATGCCAACAGTAAATATACCATCATATGAAACAACCTTGCTAGATGAATCTTGTAGATTTTCTATATTAAGCCAAAGAAAATATGCAAAAAAACTAGGAATACCTTGGGGCATTTCAGAATCAGCATATAATACAAAAGATTTTAAAGGCAATTATCAATATAAAACCTTTGGAGTACCATGGCTTGGGCTAAAAAGAGATTTAGACGATGAAGTAGTTATAAGCCCTTATGCTACTGCTATGGCACTAACATTTTATCCAAATGAGGCAATAGAAAATTTAAAAACAATAGATAAAAATTTAGGTACAGGAAAATATGGATTTTATGAATCCATAGATTATAAGCCTAAAAAAGCAGTGAATAAAACATTTATGGCACATCATCAAGGCTTAATTCTAACATCAATAAATAACTTGCTAAATGACAACATATTTCAAAAAAGATTTATGCAAAATGCAGAAATAGAAGGTGCAGAAATTTTGTTAGAAGAAAAAATGCCAAAAGACATGATTACAACTAAGGAAAGGAAAGAAAAAGTGGAGAAAATCAAATATAAAGATTATGAAGAATATACAGAAAGAACTTCTGGAATAAATGTTTTAGCAAATGAAAAATATTCTATTGTAATGAAAGACGACGGAAGCAGTTATAACAAATTTGGAAATGATATTATAAGCAATAATATTCATATTTATATTAAAGATGTAAATTCAAGAAAAATCTATGATACAGTATTTGAAACGAACAATGATAATAGTTCAAATAGGCAAGGTATAAATCAAACAAACAATATAAATTATACAAATAATCAAGTATTATTTACGACATCAGAAGATAAAGTAATTATACAAGATGGTAATTTGATGATAACAATGAAAATTACAATTGCTCCAAATTTACCTATAGAAATTAGAAAAATAAGTATTAAAAATACGGGAAT
The DNA here is from genome assembly GCA_930980675.1 of uncultured Clostridium sp. The sequence continues at coordinate 9,214 of CAKNIU010000012.1, read as the reverse complement.
GTCACCTTTAACACTTGAAGTAACAAGTTATATGGACATACTGCTTGCAGATTTTAAAGGATTTTATGCTCACCCAACATTTAATAAAATGTTTATAGATTATGAAAAAATTGATGAAGGAATATTATTAACTAGAAGACGTAGAGAGGAAAAGAGACAAAAAACTTTTATAGCGACAAATTTAGTTTATGATGAAGGTGACTTGGAGTTTGAAATAGATAAAGAAAAATTTGTGGAAAGAGGAAATTTTGAGACAGAAAATAAAGTTTTAATAAGTAATTACGATGATAAAATAAATTTGAAGAATGCAAATAGTAATGTGAAGATTCCAGAGGCAGTAGTAAATTCTACGCAATTATCAAAAAAGGTTGTTCAAACAATACAACCAATAGTAGCAATGAGAAGACTTGTTAATATAAATCCAGATGAAGTAAAAAATGTTTATCTTATAAACTCAGCAGGAGATACTAGAGATGAGGCAGTAGATAATTTAAATGAATATACCAAATCAGAAAGACTAAATACAATTTTTGATTTATCGAAAAATCACAGTTTTGCAGAAGCAAGATTTTTAAACATTAAAGGAAAAGATATAGACATATACCAAAAGATAATTGAAAAATTATTATTCCCAGATAATAAAGAGTGTAATTTTGAATTAGACCTTTCTAATGAAAGACTATGGAAGTATGGAATTTCAGGAGATAACCCAATTTTATTAGCAAAATTACGAGACAAAAATGATACGTATTTGTTAAATGAATTAATAAAAGCAAAAGAATTTTTTGATATGAAAAATATACCGGTAGATATAGTTGTTCTTTCAAAAAATGAAATTCAGACAGACTTTAAAAAATTAATAAATATACCGTTAGAAGATAGAAGGGTTATAGAGGCAAGAGCAAATTTAATATTAGATTCAAAACTTGGCTCAATATCAGTACAAATGAAAGCTAAAGAAATGGAACAAAATAGGCAAGATGGAAAACTTTTAAATAGCACAAAGCAAGACTATTCAACTAACAAACAAACTATAAAAACAAATGAACTTATTTGTAAGCAAGGAAAATCAAAAAAGGACATTGAAATCGACACAAGTAAATTATTATATTTTAATGGATATGGCGGTTTTTCGGAAGATGGAAATGAATATCATATAATAATTGATAAAAATAAAAAGACACCAGTTGCATGGAGTAATATAATGGCAAATGATAAATTTGGTACAGTTGTTACAGAAGGACTTGGAGGGTATACTTGGTATAAAAATTGTAAAACAAATAGAATAACAGAATTTTCAAATGATGCACATTTAGACAAACCATCTGAAATAATAATAATGCAAGAGCAGGACTCTGAAAACAATATACAAAAAGATAAAGCCACAATAAATGACAATGCATCATTTTCAATTAGCCCCAATATTTTAGCAGATGACGGAAATTATCATATAACTTATGGATTTGGATATTCAAAATACGAGCATATATATAATGACATTGAAGAAGAGTTAACCATATTTGTTCCAGTAAAAGATAGTTTAAAAATAAGCAAATTGAGTTTAAAAAATACAAGCTTAAAAAAGAAAAAAATAAAAATATTTTATAAAATTGACTTTGTACTTGACGAAACAAAAGATAGATTTATAAATTCTTTATTTAAAGAAAACTACAATTTATTATTAATAAAAAATAATAAAAAGCCTAACTACTATGCATATATAACAAGTAATGAGCCTATAACTTATAAAGATGAGATAGTTCAAATAGATGTAGAAATTGATTCTTTAGAAACAAAAGAAATAACATTAATACTAGGTGCAGAAGAAACAGAAACAAAATGTATGGAAGCGGGAGCCAAATATTTAGGAAGGGAAAAAGAGGCATTAGAAGAAGTAAAAAAATATTGGCTAGACCAAGTAAAAATAATTCAGGCGAAAACGCCTTTAAAATCATTCGATATTTTGCAAAATGGGTGGACAATATATCAAACTATAGTATCAAGAAAATTTGCTAAAACGGGATTTTATCAATCAGGAGGAGCTATAGGATATAGAGACCAATTGCAAGACGCAATGAATTTAAAATATTTGGACAGCAATATTTTAAAAAATCAAATCTTACTTCATGCTAAACATCAATTTAAAGAAGGAGATGTATTGCACTGGTGGCATAACGATAAAAACATTGGTATAAGAGCTAGATATAGTGATGATTTATTATGGCTACCTTATGCAGTCATCACATATATAGAATTTACGGGAAATTTTGGAATATTAAATGAAGAAACTGAGTTTGTAAAGGGTAGAAAACTTAAAGAAGATGAACACGACTATATGGATAAATTTAAAACAACTAAGGAAAAGGAAAGTATATATCACCATTGCATGAGAGCGATAAATAGATCACTAGATTTTGAATATTTTCCGAAAATTCAGGGTGGAGACTGGAATGATGGTATGAACAAAGTAGGAGTAAAAGGCAAAGGTGAAAGTGTTTGGCTAGGATTTTTCTTATATTCAATACTAATAAAATTTGCAGAATATTCAAAATATATAACAAGATTTGCAAATAAAGAAACAACTATAGCAATGCTAGCATCAAAGAAAAATGTGGATGTTAAAAATATAGATACTGATGAGAAATCTGACGAATATGAACGACTAATGGAAGTGGCAGAAAAATTAAGAAAAAATCTAAATACAGAAGGTTGGGATGGCAGATGGTATAAAAGAGCAACCACAGATGATAAAAAAGTTCTTGGAAGTGCAGTAAATAAGGAATGTAAAATAGATGGTATATCTCAAAGTTGGTCTGTTATATCAAATGCAGGAGACAATGATAAAAAATATATAGCAATGGAAAATATGGAGAAATATTTAATAGACAAAGAAAACAATTTAGTAAAATTACTAACACCACCTTTTGAAAATGAAGAATTTAAACCTGGTTATATAGCTTCATATGCCCCCGGAATGAGAGAAAATGGAGGACAATACACTCACGCAGCTATTTGGGGAGCAATTGCAGAAGCCATATTAAATAAACCAGAAGAAGCTATAGAAATTTATAAAATGATAAATCCAATAGAACACAGCAAAACAGAAGAACAGGCAATCAAGTACAAAGTAGAACCATATGCAGTAGAAGCGGACATATATGGCGAAAATGAATTTGCAGGCAGAGGGGGCTGGACTTGGTATACCGGCTCAAGTGGTTGGATGTTTACACTTCAAACAGAATATATATTAGGACTAAAAATTCATCACGGAATGTTAAAAGTAAAACCATGTGTGCCAAAAGATTGGAATGAATTTGAAGTAGTGTTTAGGTGGAAAAACGCGAAGTACAATATTAAGTATGAAAGAATGAATGAAACTCCTCAAATGTATTTAAACGGAGAAAAAGTAGATGAAATAAAGCTAAAAGATGAAGGAGAGTTTGAGGTAAAAGTGGAGTTTTAGTGTTGTTAATTGTCAATTGGGACGTGTCAATTGGGACGTTCCTTTTTGACAGTCCAACAAGTTTCTCAAAAACTTTCAATTTTTGATTGATAAATTCCCATATTTGTGATATAAATATAGCTATGAGAAAATCGGCTTAGTGTATACCTTAAAACAAACTATTAAAATACACTTAAAGCAAAGCAATAAAATTTGCTAAAAATTTAGAAAGGTGGGACTTTTGTGCAAAATACCGTAACAAACACAAATACATATGATGATTCAAAAAAGAAAATATTAATAGTAGATGATGAGCCATCAATTCAAGATTTATTAGTATTTAACTTAGAAAAAGAAGGATATAAAACAATAACAGCAAGTGACGGAGAAGAAGGAGTATTACTTGCACTTTCACAAAACCCAGATTTAATATTATTAGATGTAATGCTTCCAAAAGCAGATGGGCTTACTGTGTGCAAAAGAATTAGACAAACACTTAGTAAAACTCCTATAATTATGCTATCTGCAAAAGGAGAAGAAATAGACAAAATATTAGGATTAGAAATAGGTGCAGATGATTATATGACAAAGCCTTTTAGCATTAGAGAACTAATTGCAAGAGTTAAGGCTAATTTGCGTAAAGTTGAACAAAATGATGACTTAAGTGTAACAGGAGTTAGAAACAATAAAATTGTTGTTGGAGACTTAAAACTAGACTTCGATAAGTTTGAAGTTGAAGTAAGGGGACAAAAAGTTACTGACCTAACAAGAAGAGAATTTGAAGTATTAAGGTACTTAGCACAAAAACCAGGACAAGTTGTTACAAGAGAAGACTTACTTGAAAAAGTATGGGGATATGAGTATTATGGCGATATAAGAACAGTAGATGTAACAATTAGAAGAATAAGAGAAAAAATAGAAAAAAATACGGCAAATCCAAAAATTCTTATTACAAAAAGAGGAGTAGGATATTACATAGAGTCAAAATAAATAAATAGGTATATTGGAGGCATAATTCGTGAAAAATTTTCAAATGAAAATAATACTTATACTATATATTGTTACAATAGCAATAATCTGCTTTTTTACAATATATTTTTCACGTATACTAATAAACGCAGGTGTGAGTAGCGAATACATATCTAACATAAAAACAGTATCAATAACATCTTTAATTTTGTTCTCTGTTTTTACAATAATTATAGCTATAATAGAAGTAAAAAAATATATAGAACCAATGTCAAAAATGTTAAAAGGTGCTAAAAAAGCTATATTCAGTGCAGATATAAATGACTTAAATACAATTTCATCAGGAGATGAAATTACAGAGTCATTTAATGAAATAGTAGATGAATTAAAACAAAACTTAAAAGATGTAAATAGTGAAAAGAAGCAAAAAGAAACCATATTAAAGCATATGACTGATGGAGTTATAACATTTAATATGGACGGAAAAGTAACATATATAAATCCTGTTGCAAAACAACTACTTGGCATAAAAAATAACGATACAACTTTTAAATCCATATTTGGCAAATTTTCAGATATAAATATGGAAAAAATAATTTACTTAGACAGTTGGACATCATCAGAAAAGAAAATAGAAAATGAACAAGGAACAATGAGTTTATTTTTTATTCCATATAGAGATGACTTGGATATGCCAGCAGGAGTAATGGTTGTCATTCAGGATATTACAGAGCATGTTAAATTAGATAATATGCGAAAAGAATTTGTCGCAGATGTATCTCACGAGCTAAAAACTCCTATTACATCAATTAAAGGCTATTCAGAAACACTTCTTGATGGTGATTGCGATAAAGAAACTGAAAAGCACTTTTTACATGTTATAGATGACAATGCTGACAGAATGGAAAAGCTAGTTCAAGATTTACTAACACTTTCAAAATACGATAATGATAGGGTAGCATATAAGCCAACAGAATTTGATTTGGGAGAATTAGCAAAGGCTTGTAAAGAAAAATTTGATATAGAAATCAAGAAGAAAAATCAAGAAGTAAATTGTTTTGTAACAGCCAATGTTCCTTATGTTTATGCAGATAAAGATGGCATAGAAAGAGTAATATTAAATATTTTAAGTAATAGTATTAAATATACACCAGACGGTGGAAAAATAGATATATATGTAGGATTTGTACATAATGATGCGTATGTAAAAATAAAAGATACAGGTATAGGAATCCCTAAAGAAGACTTAGAAAGAATATTTGAAAGATTCTATAGAGTGGACAAAGCACGTTCAAGGCAACTTGGAGGAACTGGACTTGGCTTATCCATAGCAAAAGAAATTATTGAAAAAAATAATGGAAGTATAAATATTAAAAGTAAAGTGAATGAAGGAACAGAAGTAGTAATACAAATACCTGTAAAAAAGAAATAAATACAAGTAATAACATAAGTATTGTTAATTTTTGCATAAATAGCATAAAAAAACACCAATATAATACAAAGTAATTTGGAGGCAAATTTATACAATGAATGATAAAGTAAAAAATATATTGGAATGGATATATTGTATTATAATTGCAGTTGTTATTGCAATATTAATAAAATACTTTGTAGGCACTCCAACTATAGTAAAGCAAACTTCAATGTGGCCAACGTTGGAGCAAAATGATAGACTTATATTAAATAGACTACCTAGAACTTTTGGCGAAATGCCTGAAAGAGGAGATATAATTACATTTGAAGCACCAAGTAATAAAGCTACTGGTTTAACTGCAGAAGAGATAGATAATCCTATTGCAAAATATGATAATGAGCCTACAACTTGGTGGGGAAAATTTACATATCACGTTTTAGAAATAGGAAAAGAAAGTTATATAAAAAGAGTAATCGCTTTGCCAGGAGAGCATGTAGAAATAAAAGATGGCAAAGTATATATAAATGGAGAAAAATTAGACGAGCCATATTTAACAGATGATGTAATAACAGAGCCTACAGGAGTACTAAACGATTTTACAGTTCCAGAAAATACTGTATTTGCAATGGGAGATAACAGAGAAGGTTCAAAAGATTGTAGAGCATTTGGCTGTATACCTCTTGAAAGAATAGAAAGTAAGGTTGTGATTAGGTTTTGGCCTCTTAATAAATTCGGAAAGGTAGAATAAAAATTTACAATATAATTTATACTTACACTTCAATATATATTCTTCCGCATTTACTTCGAGGTTTTTTAGAAAAATACAAAGTGAGGAATAAAATGCAATTATTTGAAAACATAGTTGGAAATAATAAAATAAAAGAATCGCTTAAAAATGCAGTAAAATCTAACAATGTATCACATAGCTATTTATTTGTTGGAAAAGCTGGGGTAGGCAAAAAAAATTTTGCAAAAGATTTGGCTAAAAAAGTAATGTGCCTTGGAAGTAATGGTGGTGCTCAAAATAACGGTGTTAAGAATAATGAGGTTCAAAATAATAATGTTGCAAATGATAATTTAGAACTTGACTTTGACAACTGTGATTCTTGCATAAAATTTGATGCGAATAGTAATCCTGACTTTAGCATCATTGTACCAGATGGCAAAAGTATAAAAATAGAGCAAATACGTAACTTGCAAGCAAAAATTGTAGAAAAGCCCATAAGTTCAAGCAAAAAGGTATACATTATAGATGACGCAGACACAATGACAGAAGAAAGCCAAAATTGTTTGTTAAAAACTTTAGAAGAACCACCAGAATATGCAATGATTATTTTAATTGCATCTAATGAAAACAGAATGTTGCAAACAATAAAATCAAGATGTGTTATAATAAGATTTGAAGATTTAACAAATGAAGAAATATCACAAATACTTCACACAAATGACCAAGATATAATAAGGTTATGCGAAGGTAGTGTCGCAAAAGCAGATACTATTTCTGAAAAAAGAGAAATGTTTGCACAGCTAAAAATTATTGCAGATTATTTAAGCAAAAATAGCTTAATAGATGTATTAAATAATTCAGATTTGTTATATTCATCAAAAGATGATATAATGACATTGCTTGACTTTTTAAATATAATATTTTTTGAAAAGGCAAAAGAAAATATTAAATATTCAAAAGCAATTAGTATAATAGAAAAAACTAAAAAGAAAATATTAGCAAATAATAATTATGATATGTGTATAGACTATATGCTAATGCACATATGGGAAGAATTGCATAAATAATAGATTTTTATGTTACGTTTGCAGAAATGTTTCAAACATATATTCAATAATATTTATTTGATTAAACAATATTAAAAGGCGAGAAAGGAGGACTAAGCACAGTGGTAAAAATAGTAGGAGTCAGATTTAGAAAACCAGGTAAAATATACTTCTTTGATCCGGGAAATTTAGACGTAAGAAATGGTGACGAAGTAATAGTAGAAACAGCTTTAGGACAAGAATATGGCACTGTAACAGTAAATTCTAGAAATTTACCGGATGATAAAGTAAAAAAAGAATTAAAGAAAATACTTAGAATAGCAAATAAAGATGATAGAAGACATCAGCAAGAAAACTTAAAAAATGAAAAAAAGGCATTTGACATTTGCCAAAAGAAAATAAAAGAACATAAATTAAAAATGAACCTAGTTGAAGCAAGATACCTATTTGACAATTCAAAATTATTGTTTTACTTCACAGCAGATGGAAGAATAGACTTTAGAGATTTAGTAAAAGACTTAGCAAGTGTATTTAGAACAAGAATAGAACTTAGACAAATAGGCGTTAGAGATGAAATAAAAAGAATGGGTGGAAATGGTCCATGTGGTAGAGAACTTTGTTGTTGTTCATTTCTTAAAAAGTTGGATGTAGTAACAATAAAAATGGCAAAAGAACAAAATTTATCTTTAAATGCATCAAAAATTACAGGTTCTTGTGGCAGATTAATGTGTTGCTTGAAATATGAGCAAAATGTATATGAAGACAAACTAAAAAAATTGCCTAAACTTGGTGCAATAGTAAGCACAGATGAAGGCGAAGGTACAGTTGAAGGAATAGAAGTTTTAAACGAAGTATTAAAAGTTAAGCTAAAAGACAATGAAGACAATTTCTATTATAAAAAATATAATGCATCAGATGTAAAAGTAATAAAAGATGGCAAGAAAGAAGTTGAACAAGAAGTTAGCGAAGAAGACTTAAAAGAGCTAGAGCAAATGGAACAAATGGATAAAATGGAAATAAGCTCGTCAAATGATGATGAGATGTAAACTATTTTGAAGTATATAAAAACTTGCAATAAATATAATATACAAGTTAAAATAAAGTAAAGCGAAAGGTGGTGAAAAATATGGCATACAAAATTTCAGACGCTTGCGTACAATGCGGTGCTTGTGCAGCATCTTGCCCAGTAAACTGCATATCACAAGGCGAAAATAAATATGTTATTGACAAAAGTCAATGTATAGAATGTGGAAGTTGTGCTTCTGTTTGCCCAGTTGGAGCTCCAGAAATCGACAATGACTAATACATAAAATAAATTACATGAGTGTGTAAAAAAATTAAAATACCACTTGACAAACTCGAAAATGGGTGCTAGAATGATTGCAGTAAATCCTATGATATATAGAATTTACTCAAGGTTTCAAGCTTTTTCATTGGGAGGTCCTTCGGGACCTTCTTTTTTTTCATAATATTTTCCGATGGGGACGGACCAAAACGTAAAATTTCACGAAAAGGACCGTGCAAAAGTAAAATCTTTGGTCAGTTCAATTGACAACGAACCATTTTAAATATATACTAAGTGTGTACAAAAGACAAAGCAATATTAGAAAAAATAA
>CAKNIU010000011.1 GCA_930980675.1 uncultured Clostridium sp. | reverse complement strand
ATGAAATAACAATACTATTATTTATATTTGTTGCAATAATTGGATAATAAAATCTTCCGGCATATAAAATGTCTCTATTAGGTGATGATATTACTGTAAATATTTTTCCATATTCAAACTCTTTTATTCCTAAAAAATCATTAAAATTTTTCAATTAGATTCTCCTAATATAAGATTTATTACCTATCCACTTCTACATCTTTTTTTACAAAAGTACATAATTTTTGCAATTGTTCACCAGTAATGCTAATAACTCTTCCACCTTTAGGTTTAATCTTTTCATTGCTAAAAACAATCCATATAACATTTCTTACTGTTTCTTTTGGCATAGGTGCTTGTCCATCTGTAAATATTATTTTATTACAAGCTCTTCTTGAAAATGCTTTAACTGCAGCGTCAAAGTTTGTACCTCCGCCGATTGGAAATTGCATATTATCAATATCCTCGATGTGTTTAATTTCTGTAAATCCATGAAATTCTGTATTAAAGCATCCGACCTTCACTCTTGAATTTTCTAAAATATTTTTACATTCTCTTAAGAAATTCTTTAATAAAATTTCACTTACTGAGCCACTTGTATCTAATACAATTTCTGTTTCAGGAATTGGAATTTGCTCTAATCTATATCTAAAAAATCCATCTCTCATTCTAGCATTTTTTCTAGTCCATTCTTCATCAAATTTTATTGCTTGTCTTAATAATCTTCGCCAGTCAATTAATGGTAGAGATATACCTATGTCTGAAATCTTTTTTCCTTCTCTTTGTATTTCATTTCCTGCCTCTTGTGAAGACTGTTTGGCTAATTCTTTGCTTAATTCTTGTAATCTCTTTTTTCTTTCTATTCTATTTTGTTTAAATGTTTCTCTTTCACCTTGCTTAACAAATTCATTCTTTTCCTTTGCTTTATTCTTATCTTTTACTTTCTTTTCTTGCTCTTTTTTATCTTTTGCTTTTTGATTGTTATTCGAATCATCATTACTTTTTTCTTGCTTTTGTTCTTCCGGTTTTACATCTTCGCTTTTTGGATTGGAACTTTCTTTTTTTGTGTCGGAACTCTCTGTTCTATCTCCTTTTTCTCCTTCTGATTTCTCTTGTTCCAGCTCTTTTTTTCTATCTTCTATTGCTTTATCCCACAAACTATGTGTATCGTGTCCAACGTCTGCTTTTTCATTTTGTTCAGTATGCCCGTTCAAATCTTGTTGAGCTTGACCTTTTTGAGATGTTTGATTTTCTTGATTTTCCTGTGAGCCTTGCTGTTTTTGACTTGCTTGAGAATTAGCAGTTGCTTTACTTTCTTGTGAATTTTGTTGTTCTTGACTGCTTGACGCTCCTTGACTTTGCTGTTTCTCTTTTAATAATTTATTATACATTTCTTCTACATCATAATTTATTGCTTCTGGAATATTAACGACTCCATCAATCATAGTTAACCCATCTTGAACTAGCAGTGCATTAGTTACAGCATCTGCAGCTGTATTCCATGAATCTTTGTCTTTTCCTTCACTTCTAAATATGTGGTCGAAGGCTACGTGACACACTTCATGGGCAAATAAGAAAATTTGCTGATTTTCATTTAAATTATTTAAAAAATCAGGATTATATAAAAGTACTTTGCCGTCAGTACCTGCTGTATCTATACTATTGCTTGGCTGAAAATCTAAATTTGCAATTATACTACCAAATGTAGGGTATTTTACAAGAAGTTTTCTTTTTATTTTGTCTGTTTCAGTACTCATATATCCTCCAAACTTTATATTATCTATCAATTTCTTTTTTCTCTTGCATAATTAATTCTTGCAACTGTTCTAGTCTATCTTCATCTCCATGTGTCCATTGTATTTCAAACTTTTTACACATTTCCGGCCCTAGCTTTTTTGCAAATTCTCTTATCTTTGGCATATTTTCAGTATCTACTGCAACTAAGCCCGATATAGTTGCAAGTTTCATACCTATGTCCATTTCTTTTATTTCATCTTCGGCATAATTGCCTTTTAATACATCTTCTATTGATATAGTTGGTGTTTGACAAAATGCTATAAAGTCTCTTGTTAAATCTTCTCCTACTATTGCTTTTAATGTACTTGGGTTATTACTTGCATATAACATATCTGACGCCATTTTCCACCTTCTTGGGTCTGCGTGTGGCTGTGGTTTTTCTTTATTATACGGTGTTCTTAATACTTCATCGCCTTTTAAACTAATATACCCATATATTGCAGGATGTATTTTAGGTCTTTTTATATCTTCTTTTACATAGTCTAATCTTGAGTAATAGCTTTCTGGTGTTACAGCCCAGTTTAGCCAGTTTTCTTTTGTTGTTTCTATGTTTACGTGTGCAAATCTATCATATAATGGTTCTGCCATTTCATTGGCTACCAATGAGTCTTCAAGTTCGTTTCCTGCTGCAACTACTCTAGCGTTTTCTGGGAGTTTCCATCTTCCTGCCACCTTTTTGTCTAGTGCTATTCCATAAGCCTTTGATTGCATTACAGCCGATGCATTTGTTAATTCTTCTAAAAATAATATATGTATTTTATCTGGCTCATCTTTGCATTTTTCTTCTAATTCTTCAAGCCATGGTGGTTTTATATGTACCTCTTTTCCATCTTTCTCACCAGCTAGTCCATCTAATAACTCTGGGTCTAAATGGCTCAAATTAAGTTCAATAAAGTCTGGGTCTAATTGTTTTACTCTATCACTTTTACCACAACCCGGCTTACCGTGTAAAAATATTGCTACATTACTTTTTAAAGCTCCTTTTATTATATCTTCTTCACTTGCTTCAGTAAAATCAAAATCGTATGGTTTCCTTGTTCTAGCATGGGGAGCACTTACGGTCGTTTGTTTTTCCCTATATTGGAACATATCTCTCCATAAATGCTCGTCCATAAATTTTTTTATTTCTGTTTTGTCAAAATCTTCAGTATTTTGGTCATTAAATCGGACTCCCGCAGATATTATTTTTTCAGTTATCATCATAAGAGAGTCTTCATCAACTAACCATTTAACTGGTAGCACTTCCACCAAAACATAATCACCATTTTTATATATCTCACCATTCGAAAGTTGAACTTTACTAACATAAAATATATTAGCTTTAACTCTTACATAGCTATTTCTATTATATCCATATTCTTGATGAGTTTGTGGTTGTAATGATGTATTGTAATCACTATATGCGACAGAATCTGTGGTATAACTATTTCTTGTTTTTGATATATTTCCACTTTTATATGCTCTTTCTAATCTTTCTTGAACATCTCTCGATACCGCTTTTTGTGGATAATATCCATATTCTACTTCCAGTATTCCATCTTTTGCTTTTATTATTTTACTTCCTTCATTTACAGGTATATCATCTAAACTAGAGAGTGGCAAAGCTAGGCGAGCTCCATCACTACGTGCTTTGGTTTCTTCCCACACTATTTTACCCACATTATTAACTATTAGAGGATTATAATCTTCATCACACGATTTAGTAAAATAACATCCTGTTCTTCCAGCTAAAGTTCTATCATTATAGCTGTTGGAAAAATTAGAAACATAACCCCCCAAAAGAATCGCAAAATCTGTTAGTGCTGCTGTATTTCCTCTTTTCTTAAATATATCTAATTGATTTTCTCCAAAGCATTGCTCTGCTGTTAAAAATGTAAAGTCACTCATAAGTCATTCCCCTCAAAATTAAATCTGTACCATAAATGAATATAATTCTTCATCTATTGAATTTTCACTCAAATTAGAGTATGTTATAAAAATCATACAATTATCTGGCAATTTATTAACATAGACTTTTTTATATTTTAAAAGCTCTATGAATTTTCTTTGTTCTTTTTCTGGAATTTTATTTATATCTTTTATTACTAAAACAGGAATATGTTTTTTGGAACTTTCAATTAGTTTATTATACCATTTTGGAGCTTTATATTCTAAGTTTTCAAAACTTCCCATAAGCTCAGTATTTGAGCAATCGCTATTGATTACAACTGCTCCTTTTTTTATTACATTTTCAGGAATGTTTTCTATTAAAATTACTGAACTTCTAGCTTTTATATATTCACCTAATAAATTTACTTGCTCTTTATTCATTAATTATTTAATCCTTTCTAAGGCATATAGTCATATAATTTTTTTATTTAAACTACTTACCTATCATCAGTACTATGTCCATCTACTGTTGTTATATCTTTTTCTTGCATAATTAATTCTTGCAATTGTTCTAGTCTATCCTCATTTCCATGTGTCCATTGTATTTCAAACTTTTTGCACATTTCTGGTCCTAGCTTTTTTGCAAATTCTCTTATCTTTGGCATATTTTCAGTATCTACTGCAACTAAGCCAGATATTGTTGCAAGTCTCATTGCTATGTCCATTTCTTTTATTTCTTCTACGGTATAATTTCCTTTTAATACATCTTCTATTGATATAGTTGGTATTTGACAAAATGCTATAAAGTCTCTTGTTAAATCTTCTCCAACTATTGCTTTTAATGTGCTTGGATTATTGCTTGCATACAACATATCTGATGCCATTTTCCATCTTCTTGGATCTGCGTGTGGTTGAGGATGTTCTTTATTATATGGTGTTCTTAATACTTCATCGCCCTTTAAACTAATATACCCATATATTGCAGGATGTATTTTAGATCTTTTGGTTTCTTCTTTTACATAGTCCAATCTTGAATAATAACTTTCTGGTGTTACTGCCCATTCTAGCCAGCTTTCTTTTGTTGTTTCTATGTTTACGTGTGCAAATCTATCATATAATGGCTCTGCCATTTCATTCGCTACCAATGAGTCTTCAAGTTCATTTCCTGCTGCTACTACCCTTGCATTTTCAGGCAATTTCCACCTTCCTGCCACCTTTTTGTCTAATGCTATTCCATAAGCTTTCGATTGCATTACATGTGAGGCATTTGTTAATTCTTCTAAAAATAATATATGTATTTTATCTGGCTCATCTTTGCATTTTTCTTCTAATTCTTCAAGCCATGGTGGTTTTATATGTACCTCTTTTCCATCTTTCTCACCAGCTAGTCCATCTAATAACTCTGGGTCTAAATGGCTCAAATTAAGTTCAATAAAGTCTGGGTCTAATTGTTTTACTCTATCACTTTTACCACAACCTGGCTTTCCATGTAAAAATATTGCTACATTACTTTTTAAAGCTCCTTTTATTATATCTTCATCACTGGCCTCGGTAAAATCAAAATTGTATGGATTTTTGTTTTTCTTTGTTGCCTTTGAACTTACTCTTGTTTGTTCTGCTATACCTCTTGACTGAACTAAATCTCTTGACAAGTATCTATCCATAAATGTTTTTATATCTGTTCTGTCAAAATCTCTTGTGTGGTAGTTCCTCTCTTTATTAAATTGCACCCCTGCAAATATTAATTTTTCAGTTATCATCATACGAGATTTTTCATCAACAAGCCATTTTACTGGTAGCACTTCCACCCAAACATCATCACCATCTCTATATTGTTCACCATTTGAAAGTGTAAAATCGCCACCATCATAATATGAATTAGCTTTAACTCTTACATACCTTTTTCCATTATATTCATATTCTTGATGAGTTTGTGGTTGAAATGATGTGTCGTACTCATCATAAGCGACAGAATCTGTGGTATAATTATTTCTTGTTTTTGATATATTTCCACTCCTATATGCTCTTTCTAATCTTTCTTGCATATCTCTTGATACTGCTTTTTGTGGGTAATATCCATATTCTACTTCAAGCACACCATCTTTTGCTCTTTTCCCACTCTCTCCGTTCGTGGGGATTGAGCTGATTGATGAGAACGGTAAAGCTGGGCGAGCCCCACCACTGCGTACGTCAACATTGCAGGAATTTCTAGCACCACTAGCGAGAACCACGCGCGCGTCATTATCTCCGTCATCTGATTTTGTCCAATAATATCCCGTTCTTCCCTCTAAAGAACTATCATTATCTATATGATAATTAGAAACATACGCACCTAAAAGAATAGAAAAATCTGTTATTGCTGTTTTTGTTCCTCTTTTTTTTAATATGTCTAATTTATCATCTCCAAAATATTGCTCTTCTGTTAAGAAAGTAAAATCACTCATATATTACTCCTAATTATTTATTGCAAATTAATTCATTTTTTATTTATTTTATTAAATAGAAAAATTAAGTTTACATGTTCAATAAAATTTATAGCATTTTACATAATATATTATATCATTTTCAAGCCTTAACGTCAATGAAATCAGCCATTTTTCCATCATATAGCACTTTCAATTCGTGAAGCGGTCTAGTCATAGCAACATAAAGCAACTTCATTTCCATATCATTATTTTCATCGTATTTTAGCTTTGAAGCATTTGAAACAATAGCCCCATCAAATTCTAATCCCTTTGCTAAGTAACTTGTAATAACGCATATTCCGCCATTATACATTGTGTCCGAATCTGTAATATTAACTGCATTATATTTTTTATTAAGCTTTTTACTTATTTGGTTTGCCTCATCTTCATCTTTGCAAATAATTGCAATTGTTTTAAAATCTTCTTTTAAATATTCTTCCAATATATTTTCAATCGTTTTAATTTGCTTATCTACACCGCTAAAATTAATAAATTCAACATTTTTACCGTGTCTAATAACTGGTTCTGCTATATTTAATCCTAAATGTTTAGTTATATTACTTGCACAATTCATTATTTCTGTTGTTGTTCTATAACTTTTGTGCAGATTTTTTATTTCACATTTATTATTAAATGCTATTTCCTGCACACTCTCCCAATTCTTAATTCCTCTGTATTGGTATATTGATTGAGCTAAATCTCCGAAAATGCTAAATGTTGCATTACTTAATAGTTTCTTTAATGATACAAAATTAAAATCTCCAAAGTCCTGTGCCTCGTCTATTGCAACTTGCTTGTAGTTTGCATATTCTCCTACACCATTAATACAAGTTTTTAAATATATAAGGCTACTTAAGTCTTCAAATTCAACTTTTTTACGTTTTAAATTTTTAATATTATAATTTGCATCTTCAGTTTTTATACTATAATTACTCAAATCTATATATTCATTTATTCTACTTAGAAAGGTAATATATGTTTTATAAATATTAGGTAACAATGGATTGAAAAACTTATTTAATCTTTGTTTAAATCCTTTTGACAGTTCTTTTTCAATGCTAGACAAAGTGTCCATTTCTTTATACTTTAATTCATTAGACACATCTTTAGTCTTTTCTTTAAACTGATTTTGCAAACTTTCTTTTATATTATCTAAATTATCTTCTATATACTTTTGCAGTAACAGTTTTGTTCTATTAACTTTTTTCTCAATATTGTCATAAATAACAGGGTTTTCAATCGAATTATATGTATTCTTAATAAATTCCGAAGAAAATATAACATAGCCTTTTATTTCTATATTCTTATTTGGAATTATGTTTTTATCTATTTCTTCAATATATTTATCTAAAGCATTTTTAAACTCCATAGAAACTTTTAAATTTTGGAAATTAAGTGAATTAGGATTTTTAATATATTGTTTAATTTTTTCATCTTCACTAATCAAGAAAAAATCTTCATTTATGTACTCTTTGCAAAGTTCATCATAAGTAAGTTGATTAACATTATCTACATCTAAATCAGGAAGTACATTTGAAATATAACTTACAAAGAATTTATTTGGTCCGATTACTAGATATTGATTTGGTTTGACAGTATCCCTGTAGTTATATACTAAATACGCTATTCTGTGTAAAGCAACTGTTGTTTTACCACTACCTGCAACTCCTTGAACAATTAAATTTTTATTTAATGGCTCTCTTATTATCTCGTTTTGTTCTTTTTGAATTGTAGATACAATATTTTTTAACCTATTATCTGCGCTAGATGATAAATATGGTTTTAATAATTCATCATTTGCAACAGTATCAACATCTTGGTAACTTATGAGTTTTTGATTTTCTATATTAAATTGTCTTTTTAGTAAGAGCTCACCTTCGCAAATGCCCTCTGGTGCTATGTATTTTGTTCTTCCTATATTGCTATCATAATAAATTGAAGAAATAGGAGCACGCCAGTCAACCGTAACAATATTATTCTCTTCATCTGTAACTCCAACCTTGCCTATATAGATTTTCTCTAAGTTCTTTTCATTATCCCTTTTAAAATCAATCCTTGCAAAATATGGTTTGTCTATGTTTTTATAAATTAGCCTCATTTTTTCATCATACATATTGATGAGACTTTCAATCATAATGTCATTATCTTTATACAGCTTTGGAACTGCTTTTGCTCTTTCTTCATAGTATGAAATAGTTTCTTTAAACTTGTGTACTGTTTCTTTTAATTTTTCCTTTTCAGATTCAAATTCTAAATCTTCCATTTTAAATAAAAACTCCTTTCTTTTTACGTTGGGGACGGACCTAAACGTAAAATTTTACTTTTGGGACGGTCCTTTTTGTAAAATTTTACGATTTGCTCCGTCCCCAAAGTAAAATTTTTTACAAAAAGGACCGTCCCCATCGTAAAATAAAAACAAAAATAAAAGCAGATTAACTACTATTTAATATTAAATATTAATCTTCTGCTTTTATTTTTCGTCACTATAAAACTTTATCTATATCCTCTTTCATTTTATCAAGAACTTCAAAGCTTGCGTCAAATTTAGCTTGTTCATCTTCTGAAAGAGATATGTTTAATATATCTTCAACACCTTTGTGTCCAATTATTGCTGGAACACCTATATATAATCCTGAATGACCGTAGTTGCCATCTATATATGTTGATACTGTTAAAATTTCTTTGTCATCATCTAATATTGTTCTAACTAGTTTAGCTAGTCCTAAGCCTATTCCATAATATGTGGCTTTTTTTCTATTTATTATTTCATATGCTGCTTGCTGTACGTCTGTGTAAATTTCATCAAGTATTTTTTCATCTTTGCCTTTTTCTTTTAATATTTGCATTAATGGTTTGCAACCTATATAACTGTGTGACCATGCTACAAATGATGAGTCTCCATGTTCTCCCATAATATATGCATGTACGTTTTTTGGAGATATATCTAATCTTTCACCTATTAAGTATCTTAGTCTTGATGTATCTAGCATTGTGCCTGAACCTATAACTTTGTTTTTAGGAAATTTTGAAACTTTTTCTACTACATATGTCATTAGGTCTACTGGGTTAGTTGCTATTACAAATATTCCATTAAAGCCTGATGCAATTACTTGCTCTGTAATATCTTTCATGATGCCGGCGTTTGTTTTGGCTAAATCTAATCTTGTTTGTCCTGGTTTTTGTGCTAATCCTGCTGTTATAACAACTATGTCTGCATCTTTACATTCACTGTATTCGCCTGCTTTAATTTCAATTCTGCTACTTGGTGCACAAGCAATTCCATGAGCTAAATCCATTGCTTCACCAACTGCTTTGTCTTTTAAAACATCAATTAGTACAAGTTCATTAACTCCACCTTGGTTTTCTAAAGCATATGCCATGCTCATTCCTACAAAGCCTGTACCAACTAATACCACTTTTCTTTTTGAAATCATAAAAATTACCTCCAATCATATTTGAATATTTCAATAAAAAGTTTCTTTGCTAACCGAGTAATACTCGTGATATTTAGCAAAGCTACTTTTCTTATAATATAGGAAAAACCGAAGATTTTGCCTATATTTCAAGATAAAGTTACTTTAGGCAGCCCGAGCGAAGCTCGTGGCATGTGGCGAAGCCACTTTTCTTATTATTGGCAATTTTTTTGTCAATATTCAAGCGAATATTATTATATCATTTATCTAATTGAAATGTAAAGTATTATAATAAAATTTGACATAATTTCGAATTTATAATATAATTTATTTATTGCAAGTATTATAATCATTTGCAAAATAACTATTT
Organism: uncultured Clostridium sp.; assembly: GCA_930980675.1. Next base: position 21,865 of record CAKNIU010000011.1, on the reverse strand, counting down.
TGTAAAAAGGAGGGGTTTTATTTAATTTCTATATATATGAAAATGATTTAATATTTGAAATAGGGAGTGAAATTTATGAAAAAATTTTTTACAGGTAATGAAGCTATTGCTTATGGCTTTTTTATTTATGGTGGTCAATTTGCATCTGGATATCCTGGTACTCCAAGTACTGAAATTCTAGAAAATATAGCTAAACTTAAAGGTCTGTATTCAGAATGGGCTCCAAATGAAAAGGTAGCTGTTGAGTCTGCAATAGGGGCTTCTTATGCTGGATTTCGTTCTCTAGTTGCAATGAAACACGTAGGAGTTAACGTGGCTTCTGACCCGATATTTACTCTTGCTTATACAGGAGTTAATGCTGGACTCATTATTGTTTCAGCCGACGATCCTGGTATTTACTCTTCACAAAATGAACAAGATAATAGGAATTATTCTAAGTTTGCTAAAATTCCGATGTTAGAGCCTTCGAATTCACAAGAATGTTTTGATTTTGTAAAACTAGCTTTCATAATAAGCGAGTCTTATAAAATCCCTATTTTCATTCGGCTAACAACTCGCATTTGTCACTCCAAATCAATAGTCTATATTAACGAAAATAGAACGGCAAATTTTCTTCCTATCAATAAGGAAAAAAGATTCGACCCTATCCCTAGTATTTCACGAAGACTTCATATAGTTCTAGAGCAAAAACTATTGGATATTGCTAAAAACACTAATAATTATCCGTTAGTTGAAGAAGAAAATAATAATAGTGATATAGGGATTATAACTTCTGGCGTGTGTTATAATTATGTTAAAGAAGTTTTTGGTAACTCTGTATCTATATTGAAATTAAATATGGTTTATCCAATTTCCTATGATACTATTAAACGTTTCCTTGGCAATGTAAAGAATTTATATGTAATTGAAGAATTAGATCCTTTTATAGAAGAACAAATATTAGCTTTTGGAATTAGTTGCATTGGCAAAAAAATCGTCCCAAAAGTAATGGATTTAACTCCTCAAATTATACGTAATGCGTTTAATATTCCTTCTCACTTCTCTTTTATGAATAAATCAAATTATGTTGCTACTAATAAAAATAAATCCAAGGCTTTTTGCGATGGTTGCTTTTACAATATTTTTTTTAAAGTATTATCCAATTACAAAAATTTAATTATTAGCAGTGATATTGGTTGTTATTCTATGAGTGGTGGTGAACCGTATTATGTAAAAGATATTGCTATTTGTATGGGAGGTGGTTTTTCAATTGCGCATGGAATTCAAAAAGCATTATCAATTCAAGGAATTAGCCAAAGGAGAGTGATTGGAATTATGGGAGATTCTACTTTCTTTCATTCTGGTATAACAAGTCTTATAAATGTTATATATAACAAGAGTAATCCTATTCTTGTAGTACTTGATAATAAAAGTACATCAATGACTGGATTACAAGACAATCCAGGAACAGGCAAAACACTTCAAAATGATTATTCTAAACCAATAGATATCTTTAAATTATTGCAAGCTTTAAACATAGAAAACATCAGAGAATTCAATCCATTCTCATTAATTGAGACTACTAATTCATTAGAATGGGCAATATCTCAAAACTCTTTAGTTGTATTAATAGCAAAAGGAAAATGCATTTTGAAAGGTCGTGGATAATTTGATTAACAATATCATCTTCTGTGGAAAAGGCGGAAATGGAGTTTTATATGCTAGTTCAATTTTCTGTACCACATTATTTGAATCTACTGATTATAATATAATATCCTCGGATATTCATGGAATTTCGCGACGTGGTGGTAGTGTCATTTCCGAAGTAAGATATGGGACAGAAGCAATTTATTCACCGATTATTGAATGTGCAGATTATATTGTGGATTTTGATGGTAATGAATACAAACATTTTGATGATCGCTTAAATTCTTCTGGTAAAATATTAGCACCATTTACAGAAGGTGCTAATATGTCGAAAGAAATAATCCGTATTGATTTACAATCAAAAATAAAGAAATATAATTTACCATTGAAAACTTCAAATATGATTATTATTGGACATTTGGTAAAAATATTAGGACTTTCATATCTTCCTTGGAAAAATTTTATTACTGATAAATATAACTATCTTTCATTTTTACTAGGAGTTAAATAAAATCTACTTTAAAAAAGTATCAATTAACCTATTGGCTAATTGATACTTTTTAGCATATAGTTTCAATACTATGTAGCTCATTTTTTAAAAATTTAACTTTAATTATCCCAGGGGAATTAACTTTTATCTCTTTTTTGTTATAATATAATTTATCATTATTTAATTTGCACCATTTTATTAAAAAAAATTTTATAGCTGCACCGTGGCTTACTACAACAACTTTTTTGCCACAATTTTTTTTCAAAATTTCAAATATACTTTTTTCCATTCTTACTTGAACTTCCTTCATGCTTTCTCCATCTTTGCATTTTAAATTAGGATCATGAATTTGCTCAATTGTATAAGCTCTCTTTTTGTATTGTCCAAGCTCTTTTAATTCATTTAAATTACCGTAATTTTCTTTCATTTAGTCTTTGATCAATATTTAGCAATATATTATTTTTTTGTGCTATATATTTAGCGGTAGACATAGCTCTAACATAAGAGCTACTCCAAATTTCTGAAATATTCTTTAGTTCCTCATTTTTACTAAGCTTTTCAGCTTTTTTTTCACCTTCGCATGATAATATTATTTTTTCGTTTTTAAGTTGAGAACTCTCATCAGTTATTATATTTTCAAGTTCTTTTAATTGTAATGAATGTCTTATCAAATATAAAATAGTATAATTATCCATAATCCCTCCTTTATTTTATTCTAGCATAAAAATAAGTAGCAATGCAATAGCATTGCTACTTATTTTGACATATTATATGTTATTCTTTAAAAACTATCGTCCCTTTGTATTCTTTTTTTAACTGTTCTTTATTTTCAACATTGCCTCCTATCACAATAATTTGTGGTTGCTTTGCAAAACTATTATGATACATGATAAAATATCTAAGTGGTTTTGCAAATGGATTTAATACATAAACCAAACTACAGTTACTTTTAAATTGTTTAACAGCAATCTTTTCTAATTCTGTAAAACATTCTGATTTTTCAAAATCTTTTAAAGAAATAGACTCTGTACTTTCAGGCTTAATTTCAAGCCTAAAATAAATTTTATTTCCTTCTCCTTCTGTTCTCTTCTTTATATCCACAATGTCAAACCCTAATTTTATAGCCAATCGTAACATATGTGGTCTCAGATTAGAACTGGCAAGAGTTATGGAATTAAATTTATGCACTCTCGCATATTCAATTAAATATTGAAGAAATATTCTAGTAATCCCTTGATTTTGAAATGACGGCAAAACACCTCCATACCAAGCATATAAATTTGAAAGTGATGTTTGTGCAACTACGATGCTATAACCAATTAAAATTTTCCCCTCCTCATATACAAAAATCAATAAATCATCTTTTTCTTTCTTCTTATAATAACTGTTTATAGGAAACTCCTTTCCGAAAATATTTTTGTGCAATTTGAGGATTGTTTCTATTGATTCAATTTTATGAATTTGCATAAGCCTTACTCCTTGCAGTTTGTATGCTCATAACTTGGTCTATTCCATCTTTTTTTGGGTTTTTAACAGTTGTTTCGATGATTACTGGAACGTTAATAGAAAGCTTTTTAAAAATTAAATCAATTTTCATATTACCAGTTCCAATGGTCAAATGATCCCTTTGCTGATTAAAATCATGAATATGTAACTCCCTTATTTTTTTTATTAATTCTGTATGATTTAATAGTATATCAATTGCTTTTCCTTGTTCAACACCTTCTTTAGAAGTTCCAAAAAGATAATGTCCCCAATCCATACAAAATCCAAGGTTTAATGAATCAACGATTTTCAATGCATCTTCTAATTCACTTATATATTTATTATTTTTTGAAAACTGGCATATATTTTCAATTAATAAAGTTTCTTGCTCCTTTAAAATAGAAACAAGATATACTATTCTCTTTATAATTGTAGAATCATAAAATACAAAATGAACAACTAAATTTATTTGTTTTATTTTGTATTTTGCAATTCTTTTGAGAATTTTTATGCAAGTTTCATATTGTTCTAAATCATATAGTGAATTCTTAGGTAAATGTAATGAAAATTTTGCAAATTTAGTATCTTTCAACAACAGTCTTATTAACTCTTCTAATTCACTGTCTGATATGCTATCACCTATCTTTATTTCTAAAAAGTCAAAGTTTTTAAAGTAATCTTGTAATAGAGTTTCACATATCATTTCCCTTGGCAACCTAAAACCTATCATTTTCACAGCCCTTTTTCTTTTAAAAATGTTTCAAGATCAGTGATAGTATATTTAGGTGGAGTTCCTTTTTCGTTCAGGCAAAGATTATATGCTTTTTGTGTATTTAATGGTAATAAAGGAATGATTTCTTTATGGACCATTTTAGTTAAATAACAAGCTCCTGGATCTGCATCTTTAATACTACCAGTTAAAAATTTTGCCCTAGCTCTACATCCACTATTGCAAACCAAACAATATTTACATCTTGAGCAGTAATCCAAATCTTTCATTAAAATTTCATATTCATCAACCATCCTAGCATTCCTTACAGTTTCAATAGCATCATAATTGAATTTTTTAAAATCAAATATTGTGTTATGGAAATATTGGCATAATGTTGCTGTTCCATCACTACGAATGGAAATTTGATGATCTGCTACATAATCACAAGGTGATAATTCTAATCTTCTTTGTAATGCACTATTAATATCATAGCTTAAAGAAGGTTGCATTTCTAACATAATTGTTCTAAAAATATTATTAATTTCGATATCTAAAACGGTTTTATATCCATTTTCAAGATAATCTTTAATAATCTTTTTACTTGAATCAATAATGTTTTGGTAATATTCCTCAAGCTTAAATTTATTTAAATTCTTTAGTACATTGCCTTGAAAACCTATATCGAAGACTCTCCATCTTCTAGCTCCAACTTCAATCACCTTTTTATACACTTCAAAAAGCTGATTTACATTGCTAGGAGAACATACAGTATGAATGCATACTTCTATTGAGGTACAATTAGTAATCATTCTTGCCTTTTCCCATAAAAAGTTAGGCTCAAATTCTCCCCTCAAAGATGTTCCTTTTTGTACATCATCAATACTAATTCTAATCCTTTTTAATCCTGCTTTTTCCAATTCAATTGCTAACTTAGGTGTTAATAACGTTGCATTAGTTACCATATCAGCTTTGATTCCAAGCTGTGTAATGAATTGAATGATTTTGGAAACGTCAGGATTTACTAGAGGTTCTCCCCCAGTAATAAGAATTTTATTAATATCATACCGTTTTTTAAGATTTGCAATTAATTGTAATATTTCCTCAGTGGACATATCATTATCTCGATTGCTATATTCTGAATTATGACAATATTCACAATTCAAATTACAATGAGATGTAACCTCAAGCCGTACAGATGTGTAGTTTTTACTTAACATATAAAAGTCCTCCTTTTTTAATAATAGTAATGGCTAATCCACAAATGTAGATTAGCCATCACGTTCATTTGATTAGTTACCCGCAGTACGCATATCCATGATGCAATCCCCCTTAAATGATGTATTTATTAGAATACTGACAAAGCAGTAACTAATACATTTGAAAGAACTAATTCAGCTTAATTAAAGCTAAAAATTAGATTTTTTCTATCAAGTAACAATGAAATTATATCAATTATTAAATATTATGTCAATACCAATTTTAAATATTTGAAAATATTCTATAAATGTATAAAAGCTTCGTTACAATTTACAGCTATTATTATTTTAGCTTAACGCTTCAATAATATTTTTCAATCTAAATATTCCCTAAGAGTAGTATTTTCATCTACATTCAAAATGTTTGCAATTCTATCAATATCTTCATTTGTAACATTTCCTATCTCATACTCTATGCTATATGTAAAATTATCAGAAATAGCTTTTACAATTATTCCAGTATCTTTTTCCGCGATATATTTTCTATGATCTTTATATGCATTATATGCATATACATCATATGTAGAAGTTATAGTATAATAGTTTTTATCAGGTGTATCATCTTCTATTTCAACTATTTCTTGATTATAAACCATATTACCAAGATACGTTAGCTTACAAGGTGAAACATCAAATAAGTAGGAGTTGTTTTCTTCATATATAGATATTAATTTTTGACCATTATTATTTACATAAATTATGTCGTCATCAATCCCTGGATAATATGCATACGCATATATCTCTTTTCCTTCGTCTGTATAACTTACTTTTTCTGATGCAAATGATTTTCCAAGCACATAGTATTTAGTAATGCTTTGTGGATTTGATGAAAATGTTAACGTATAACTATAATTATCCAAATTTTCATACTTTTCTACATTTAATTTCAAACTGCTAATAATAGCATTATTTTGATTAATAATACTCATCTTTTTATAATAATTATAAAATAATAATACATCTAATAATATTAAAAGTAAAATTATAATACTTAAAACAATTGTTATAAAATTCTTTATGCTTATCTTTTTTCTTATCTTTTTTAAGTAATCAATTTCTTGTATTGATGCATCATTATTTTGAATTTTTATTTTATTTAAAATTTGTTTACAACTTTCACACCCAGCCAAATGATTTTCTACAAATTTTTTCGATGCTTCAGACAAAGTTCCTTCATCATAGCCATTTAATAAGTCCTTAACAATATCACATTCATTTTTCATCATTTAAGCCCTCCTTTATCTTTTTCTTTCCTCTAAAAAATGTTACCTTAGCCCAATCTACGCTCTTGCCCATTATTTGCGCTATTTCCTTAAACTTTAAATTTCCTAGTAGTCTTAAATACATAACATCTTTTGTATCTTTATCTAATTTTTGCACTTGTTTAAGTATTTTAAAATGCATTTCTTTTTTGTAAAGTTTTTCATCAAGTGTTTCTTCAAATTCAATAGCTTTTTTTAAATCATCAAAAGGAACTTCATTTAATCGTTTTTCTTTTTTTAATCTCTTATACCATATGTATTTACTTATTTGGCAAAGCCAGGAAGATATTTTGCAATCACCTCTAAACTTGTTTATATCTTTAACTGCCACTAGAAATGTTTCTTGGACAATCTCTTCTGTAATATCTTTATTACCTGTTAGGCAGAACACATATTTATATACGATTTTTGCATATTTTTTATAAATTTCTTCAATATTCTGCATAACTTTTCTCCTTTCACCTATTTAGTGTCATTTTAAATCATTTGGTTACAATTTTTATATCAAAAAAGTTTCAATATGTGTTTTAAGACCTTTTAACTAACTAAAGCTAGTCACATCATTTACAGTCTATATTTAAAAAGAAAAAAGAACCCTACAATTTATAGGATTCTTCTTAAGAGTAACTCTTGCGATTTTCGAAAATCATTTATAATTTTCATTAAACTTTCTTCCAAAGTACATCTAAGCCATCGTCTTCAATAACTTTATCGTCAACTTTTCCTGTCTTTTTGTCTTTTTTGCCAGACTTAGTTTTTTTGTCTTTAGTAGTCTTAGCTGCTTCAACTTGAATTCTATCAAGCCAAATGAAGAACAAGAATGAAACAAAAATGAATATTTCATCAACTGCAATTGATACAGCGAATGGCATAATATCTGCTGCATTGCTTACTGCTGATAATTCAATTGTGTGTCCTACTAATATTGCCAAAAAGACTAATAGTACTATACATGGAATTGTATTTTTCTTGTATTGTTGTGCTAAAAAAGCACATAAAAGAACTAAAACAAGTGCTACTACAACATGTATTGGATTTGTAAAATTAATTATTGGCATAAATACTTCCTCCTTTGTTTTAATTTACTTTAATAATATAATATTCTTACTCGTTTTTCAATACTATTTATATTAAGTTTTTGTTACAATTGTGTTACAGCGTTACAATTCACAAATAGTTTATTAACAACGCTCCAATATATGTTTCGGAGCTTTTAGCGAGCGGAGCTGACTGAGGGCGCGATATACATAAGTCTTTAGCCTAGAAGCGCAGTCGGAGCGTGCGAGAGTTTTCGCGGATAGCGAAACCTCGAAGTAAATGCGGAGAAATGTATATTGGAGCGTTGTTGAAGAAATTAATCAGTGAAGTGTAACATTTATTTCAACTTTTCTTCAATAAAGTCAGCTAATTCTTTAGCTTTTTTAGTAATGTATTCTTGGTCTTCTCCCTCTATCATTACTCTAACAAGAGGTTCTGTTCCTGATGCTCTTATTAAAACTCTACCGTTACCTGAAAATTCTTTTTCAAGTTCAGCCATTTTTTCTTTTATTTCAGGATTTTTGTCAAAATCATATTTTTTATCTGATGCTACTTTTGCATTTATCAAAACTTGTGGATAAATTTTTATTATTTTTGCAAGCTCTGATATACTCTTTTTCTCACTTAGAGCAACTTTTAAAAGCATTAATGATGTTAAAATACCATCTCCAGTTGGGTTGTAATCTAAGAATATTATATGTCCTGATTGTTCTCCTCCAAGATTGTATCCATTTTGAAGCATATTTTCTAGTACATACCTATCCCCTACTTTTGTTGCTACAAAATTTATATTATTTTGCTCACAGTATTTTTTCATTCCAAGATTGCTCATAACAGTTGCGACAATAGTATCTTTTGCAAGCTTACCTTCTTTTTTCATCTTATTTGCAACTATTGCCATTATAATATCGCCATCAATTTCATTTCCGTTTTCATCTACTGCTAAGCATCTATCTCCATCGCCATCATATGCAATACCCAAATTACATTTATTTGCTACAACAAACTTTTTAAGCATATCTAAATGTGTTGAACCGCAATTTTCGTTTATATTTGTTCCGTTTGGAGTGTTATTTAGTATGTAGTGCTTTATACCAAGTGCTGTATATACTTTATCTGCAATAACTGAAGTAGCTCCATTTGCTGTATCTATTGCAACTGTAAAATCATCCTTATCTAGTTTTTCAAAATCATCTTCAAATGTTTTTCTGAAAAAATACAAATATTCATCTAATAAGTCTTCCCTATTTTCAGATACACCTATTTTATTACTTTCAGCAATTAATTCAAAAATTTTATCTGAATCAAGGACTTCTTCGATTTCTTCTTCTAAACTATCTGGAATTTTCATTCCTTTATTACTAAAATATTTAACTCCATTGAATTCATAAGTATTGTGAGATGCTGAAATAACAACACTTGCATCTGCTTTTAATTTTTTAGTTAAATATGCAATTCCCGGTGTTGGTATAACTCCAACTAATTTAACATTTGCTCCATAGCTTAAAAAGCCAGCTGTCATTGCACTTTCAATAAGTGTACCAGATATTCTTGTATCCCTTCCAATTAAAATTGTTGGAGTATGATTTGTATGTTTTGATAAAACATATGCTCCTGCTTTTGCAACTTTGTAAACTAACTCTGGTGTTAGCTCTGTATTTGCAATTCTTCTAATTCCGTCTGTTCCAAAATATTTCATAATTAATTTTGCACGCTTTTATACGCGTACGCTCCTTTCTGTAAATTTAATTTATATTATTATATGGCTACAATATATGTGGCTTTTTAAACATCAAAAACTTTAATATAATAAGGTTTAATATCTGTCAAAATATCTTTAACTAATAAAATACTTCCATCCTGAAGTGTAAATTTGATATTTGGGAATGTTTTTAGCATTTTTTCATCTGAGAAAACTTTATCTACAAATTCTTTTAGCCCAGGATTATTCTGGTAAATGTCTAGGTATTTTTCATAATAATCTTCTGCACCTTGTACTTCTAAATTATAGTTATATATTAATCTTGTTTCAAACATTTTCAATGCAAAACTCGAAATTATAAAATCAAATGCCATAAATACCATAATAATTACTGTTAATACATGTAATACTTTTATCGGAATCTTTCCTAATACTTTATCGACTGTCGGGTTAATTACCTTATTAAGGCAAATAGTCAAAATACCCCAAAATATTGAAAAGTAAACGCATACTCTACCATTGATATTTAGTGGAAAATTCGAATAATCCCACCATTTAATATTGAAAATTACTTCTCCAACCCAGCTTACAACATATTCAACTACAGAACCTATTATAAACCCGGCAATAAATAGAGTCCAATTATTTTTCTTTGCTGATTTAGGTATACAAAGTAAGCAAATTGCTCCTAACCCATAAATACAGCAAAATGGACCATATAGCATACTTTGTCTACTTTCAATAACTCCTTTTGTAAGCAATCCGTATAGTGTTTCAATTACATATCCCAAAATACTATATACTATAAAATATTCAAGTATTTGCCAAAATGAATAACCAAAAATACCTTTTTTAACTTTTTTAGATATCTTGTTTGATTCGTTTGTGTCTGAAGTATTTGTTTCATTTTTTGTTATTTTACTTTTTTGCATACTAAAATATATTCCTTTCAATTTCTGCATTTATATTGTTTTTTATTCTTTGATAATTATTTTATGCGCTCAAGTAAAGTGTTTTCTTGATAAACATTTGTCTATAATATTAATTTTCTTTAATATCTTTTCTATTGAATTTTCCTTTTATTGTGTTTATTATTCCCTTTATAAACTTCCAGTTATTTAGTAAGCTATAAAGGACTGCAATTACAAGTGATATTACATTAATTGTCCATAAAAGAACTGGATTATTACCTACCTCCGGTATATATTTAGCATAATAAGCTAAGCAAATTATTGCTAGAAAAAGCATTGGTCCTTGCCATTTTAATTCTTTTAATTTTAAATATTTTTTCAATTTCTTTTTTCTGTAAAAATATACAATAAGGTTTGCGATTAATGTTGAAAAACAAGCTGCGTATATTTTTAACGAATTAACCAATAGTAAATCGATTACCAAATTTATAACTGCTGCAACTATTGTGGTTGTTCCCATTATTTTTGTATCTTTATATGCTGAAAATATACCGCCATAAAAGCTAGATAAATTTGAATAATATGTTGCAATCATAACAATTGGTATATAAACATATGCTTCGTCATATGCTTCATTAATAAAAATAGGAAATGCAAATGGCATAACTGCAATTAAACATATTGTCACTGCATATAGGAATCTTTTAGCATCGTGATATATGCTATTATAGTATTGATTTTTGTTGTCTTCTTTTACTATTTTGGCAGCTGATTCTTTCCATGCTGTATAAAAATATCCATAAAGAACATTTATTATATTTGGGAACTTGTTAGCCATAGCATATATACCATTAGCAGCTGAACTAACCATTTGTGTTAGTATTATTCTGTCGGACATATTGATAATGCTCCATGAGATACTGTTTGGTACTAATGGTATTGAATATTTTATCATATCCTTCATTAAAGGTTTGTCGATTTTTCCAATATATTTTGGAAGTTTTAAAATACCCAGTATAACAATTGCCGTAAAAGCGTTGGCTATGGTGTTTGCCCATAGTAAGCCTTCTGCACCAGCATTAAGTGATAATATAAATACAATATTAAGTATGATTGTAGATATTCCTAATATAAAGTTTGACACGGAATATAGCTTAATTTTGCCAAGTCCTCTTGATAATGCATTGCTTAGTCCTATGAGTATATTTGATATTACAAATGTAATAATTGCTGTAATATACATAGGAGTATAATCAGTTCCAAAGCCCATAATTAATGCAGCAATAATTGTAAATAAGACAGTTCCAAAGAAAGTATAAATTATTGTTTGCGTAATAATTTTCTTTCTTTGCACTTTACTATCTGCATCAATTAGATATCTAAACATAGATTCTTCCATTAATAAAGTGATTATTGGGCATAAGAAAATTGATAGAGTACATATAAAATCATAATTACCATATTCTGATGGGTCAAGCTGTGATGTGTATAAAGGTAATAGCAAATATGAAATTATTTGTGTACTCAATTTTCCTATTGCAATTATTATTGTATTTTTCATTAATTGTTTTTTCTGGTTCATTTTGCTCCTTTGTTAAAATAAGAAAATTTCTAGTATTTCTATTTAGTTGCTGTATGTTTGTAATGAAATTCATTATTTCTATAATTATGATGCTTTCTAAATTTATTTTTGTGACTACTTATTTTTAGTAGTCAGCCTAATAATTTCATCATCTAAATGTTTTACAAAATTTGCATTATTACTTACAAATTCCTTAGGTTTAAAATTGCTTGCTTCTTCTATTTTTTCGTTTAGTTTAGAAAAGTCTTCTAATGGTATTATATACCCATCTTTCGAAAATGTTTCTAATATTTGAAGCTGATGGTCGTTTACGTGCTCCCCATATTTTTTTAATCTTGGGGCAACTATCATAGTTTTATGTATGTTAAGTCCATAAATTATAGTTCCAACTCCAGCGTGTGTTATAACTATTCTTGCCTCTTTCATGTATTTATTAAACTCATCTTGCGATAAAAATTTGTGTATTTCCATTTTATCTGATTGAAAATCTGTGCTTCCAGTTTGAGCAACTATTTTTTCATTTAAGTTTAATTTCTCTACTGCTTCTAAAAGCCTTGGAAAATGTTTATCTTGAGTTCCTAGTGTTACGAAAATCAATAAATCCACCCCCAACAAACTGCTTTTGGATAAAGTTTTTTCATTTCTTCCCATTGTACCACAAAAGTATTTGCGATTGGATAAACTAGTCTTCCAGCTAGAGTTTTTGAGTTTCTATTTGCAAAGGTCTCAATCCAAATTACTTTACTACCAAAAAGTCTTGCAATATAGCACATAGCAACAGCTGTATGAGTTCCAGTTGTTACAACAACTTTTGGATGAAGTTTGAAATATAAATATAAACTTTTAAAAAAGTTAAATAATAATATGAAAAAGTATCTTATAGGCGTTTTTCTTGTACCATAAGCTAAGTAATGAACTTTGCCCGGATATTTTTCAGTCAAATCTTTATCAGATTCAGTTTTTTCTGTTACTATCGAATAATCATATTTTTTAAAATCAAGTTTTTGTAATTCGCTTAAATGTCCACCCATACTTGATATAAACATTACTTTTATCATTAATTCATTTACCTTTCAGTTTATTTAATCTTCATTACACGTTTATAAATTTTATTTGCACTTTTTATTTCATTAGTTCGAGTCCAACACGAGGAGCCATACACAAAAAATTTGCATATTTCATTCATTAAGAGTTTACATCTTTTCTGGTACTTCTATTCCAAGTAAACCTAGTCCATTTGTTAAAACAATTTTTGTCATATATGTTACGTATAATCTAGCATCTTGTTCATCTTTATTGTCACATAATATTTTATTAGAATTATAAAATGTAGAAAATTCTTGTGCCACATCAATTAAGTATCTAGAAATAATTGATGGTTCGTTTTTATTCATTGCATCTAATAAGATATTTTCAAAACTCTCAATAAGTTTTAGTAATTTAATACTACTTTCATCTGTGATTTTACTTAAATCTAATTTACTTGAATCAGGTATGTAGCCTGCCTTTTCAAGTACGCTGTTAGTTCTTACTGTCATATATTGAATATATGGACCTGTTTCGCCATTAAAATTTAAAGCTTCTTTCAAGTCAAACACTTGATTTTTAGTTCTAGACTCAGCCAAATCTTCAAAAATAACTGCACCAACGCCGACCTGTTTTGCAACTAAATCTTTGTTTTCTATATCTCTGTCTTGTATAATTTCTTTTGACTTAGAAATTGCTTCATCAAGCAAATCTTCAACCTTTACAAAATTTCCTTTTCTTGATGACATTTTTCCTTCTGGAAGCCTTATCATTCCATAGCTTACGTGTTCCAAACCATTAGTGTATTTTTCATCTAATCCAAGATATTTTGCAACTGCAAAAACTTGTTTAAAGTGTAAGCTTTGTTCTTCCCCAACTACATATAAGCATTTATCAAAATCATATGTTCTTGCTCTATACATAATTGCTGCTAAATCACGAGTAGCATATATTGAAGAACCATTTGCCTTTTGAATTATGCAAGGTGTATTTATTCCTACATCTTCTAAGTCAACTACTTTTGCCCCTTGTGATTCTACTAATTTGCCAGATTTCTCAAGTATATCTATAATTTCTTGCATTTTATCTGAATAGAATGCTTCTCCTTTTGTAGAATCAAATTTAACTCCAAGTAAATCATAGATTTTATCAAATTCTTTAACACTTAAGTCTTTAAATTTATTCCATAAATCTGTACAATATGGGTCTCCATCTTCAAGTTTTTTGAATGTTTCTCTACATTCTTCTAAAACTTTTTCATCATCTTCACATAAAGCATTTATTCTTTTATAAATATCTGCAAGCTTATCTATTGAATCTGTTGAAAAATCATATTCGCTTCCCCATCTTTTATATCCTTCAATTAGCTTTGCAAATTGAGTACCATAGTCTCCAAGATGGTTAATTCCGATTGTATTAAATCCTAAATATTTATATAACTTATATAGTGAATTTCCTATTATAGTTGTTTTCAAATGTCCAATATGGAATGGCTTTGCAATATTTGGTGAAGAATATTCTACAATAACAGTTTTTCCTTCACCTATGTTAGACTTTCCATAATCTTCTTTTTGTGAATCGAATTTTGAAATAACAGCTTTTACTAAGTTAGTCTTTGATACGTAAAAGTTCAAATATCCGCTAACAACATCTATTTTATCTATAATATCTTTGTCTACCACAATATTTTCTTTTATATTGTTTGCTATGTTTACTGGAGATTGCTTTAGTTCTTTTGCAAGCCTAAAACAAGGAAAAGCAAAATCTCCATTTGCTTCATCCTTTGGAATTTCAATAAAAGATTTTATTTCTTTTTGATTTATATTTGTTACTTTTGAAATAGCTTCTGCTATATATGATTTGAAATCCATGTTAACCCTCATTTCTCTTTAAATTTAATATTAATCTTGCAAAGTCTACCAAATCTGATAAATGATTTTCTATAACATCAATTAAAATATCATGGTTTAGCTCCTTATATGCATGTATTGCAATGTTTCTAAAACCAATCATATTTTGTAAATTCAAGCTCATCTTTTTATTAATAATTTTATTTTTTTCTAGTATTTGAAAAGCATCTTTTTTAGTTTGAGGTAAGCCAAGCTTTCTTGTTGAAACAACATACATTGCTAAATCTGTTGTTGCCTCACATGCTCTTTGTAAATTTAAAACAATCATGTCTTCTTTTCTGTAGTCTTCAAGATTATCAGGATTGTCTTGATATTCTTCGTTTATCCTTTTTATACATCTTTCTATTGTTTCATATTTATTTAATATGACAGCTTCATTTTCCATATATGCTACCTCCATTCTTTACTCTTTGAATTATATCTTGTCTACTCTCATTAAGTTCTAAATATTCCCTACACATATCTAATTTATATAAATCAAACTTATAATCATCTTGGCAAAATAATTTTATTCCATTCATTAAAATCTCATATCTAAACACATCAGAAATGTCATCTAAATCAACTAAATCAACATCTTTTTGTGATATATCTTCTAATTTTTGCTTTAGTTCATAAATCTTTTTTAAGTCAATATTGTTGCCTTTTATGGCAATATCTATATCACTCTCTTTATTTTGTGTATTTCTTGAATAACTACCAAATAAAATAATTGCAAATGGATTTATTTCATTTTTTAAATATTCTACCATTTTGTTTAAAATTTCTTTTATTTCTTCCATAATTTCTCCTAAAATAATCACTTTTTATATTATACACGAATTTGAAGAAGTTGTAAATATTTATGCAATTTTGAGTTTATCTATATATCTTATTTTATCATTATATTTCTTCTTTTACAATGAATTTTTTAATCTTTCATTTAATTCCCATAGTGCAGTTTTATTACTATCATATTCTAATTTTGACATTGCTTCTTCGTAATTACACCACTGCATAGTTTCATGCTCATTAGACAATTCTATTTGCCTATCACCTATATTTATTGCAAAGCTATACTCTGGAACAACGAAAACATCTTCTCCCCAGGTAAATTCTCCTGTAATATTTGCAACTGGTATAGTTGTTTGTGAATCTAGTTTCATAAGTTCATCCTTTTTGATATGTATTCCAGTCTCTTCTTTTAATTCCCTTATTGCTGTTTGATATATATTTTCGTTGTCTTCTCCTCCACCTGAAACAAATTGCCATATCTTCTCTTTTTTTCTTAAAAAGATTCCATATAAAATTTCCTTTTTATCTATTCTATATAAAATTATTAAAGTTTGAAATGGTGCTCTCATAATTTTTTACCTCTAACTTATTATATCATAAATAATATTTTGTATAAAATAGTAAACTTCAAAAAAACTCCAATAGTTTTATCTATTAGAGTTTTTGCTTAATTAAAGCTATTAATTCGCCTAAATATTCTTATTTCTAATATAGCTCTCCTTAAATTCTTCTGCTAAAATATCCATTCCTACTTTATCATAATATTTTCCGTCAATAAATACACACTGCCTTCTTCTTCCATATTCTTTGAAGCCACATTTCTTATAGCATTTCATTGCTCTTTCATTAAATGACATCACGTGCAAAGCAATACTGTTTAAATTCAAATAGTTAAAGCCATAATCAAGTATTAATCTTATAGCTTCCGTTCCATATCCTTGGCTTCTATAATCTTTATCTCCTATGAATATCCCTAACATAGCATTTCTATCAATATAATTAATTTTCTCTAATGAGATTGAGCCTATTAGTTTATTTTCATCTAGTGTAACTATCGCAAAGTTTGCTTCATCCTTATAATGACTATCTAAATATTCTTTTTCAGCTTTTTGGCTTAGAAGTTGCGAACTTCTACCTAGGTAATCTGTTGTTTCAAAATCATTTAACCATTCTGTAAATTTTCTTATCTCTTCATCTGAACCACTCTTAGGTGATAAATATATTCTTTCACCTACTAACTTTTTAAAATACTCCATTTTTAGTCCTCCTTTAAATATCTTTTTATATTTTGTTTACTATTACTTATTAATACAATTTAATTCAATTCAAATGCAATCTTTATAAATCAAATTTTTCTTTTATCATTTTGGCGACTTCATTTGCAGGTATATTGTTATTATTTATTCTTATATAATTCTTTTCTTGAATTTCCCCCGGATATGAATTGCATCTATGCTTTTTCTCAGCTCTAAGTAAAAATTCTTTACTTTGCTCAACATTTCTTTTTGTCGGTTTATTTTCAAGTCTATTACTAGTTTCATTTCTTCTTAGCCTTTCGTTTAAATCTGCCTCTAGTTCTACATAGTACACTTCTCCGCCTTGCTCTTTGAAAATATTTGATACTTTTTCTGTTTGTTCCCAATCTAAAATATCTTCAAAGCACCATTGAAATGTAAATATTAATCCTTCTAAATTGCTTTTAGCAACAGTCTCAAACATTTCCATTCTATATGTATTTACTAAGTATCTTCCTTCTGGCGAATTATATGAAAAAAAGTTTGAAACTAAATCTATTGTCATATGATTATGAAATAGTTTTAGCCCAGTTATTTTAGCTAATTCTTGACCTACTGTCATTTTTCCAACTGCTTGCGGTCCAAATATTAAGACTAGTTTCATTGCTTTCACCTCCGTTAATAATTTTAATAATAGACTTTACCATATATGAAATAAAAGTCTTACTAAGAAATCTTTAAGACTCCTTAGTAAGACTTTTTCTCATCTTACAGTGTAAGTAGCTTTTGCTACTCTTTACCGCTCGAGCTATGCTCTAGGTAAACTCTTAAATATATTATTTATTGTAGCATGATTATTTAAAATCGTCAAGAACTATATTAACATAAATATTAACAAAATTTAGAATTTTTAATAAAGCATATAATATATCTTGAAAAATTTTGTGTCACTTTTCTTTAATTCTATTTTATGGATATTATGGAACATTATTAATTTCTTTTTTCTTGAACTTATAAATAGACAATGCTAGTAATATTATCATATATACAATATAAATAAATATCGAACTAATCAGAGTCACTCCACTAATATTAGATATACCACCAAATAAATATATACTAAAATCCCAATTATTAGTTATAAAATATCTTGTTATTAGAGAAAAAGTTTCAACTTTTGACCATTCTTTTAGCACGGTATCTGATATTAAAAATATAATTAATGTCACTATCATTGACATTGATGTATGATTACTTACAACTCCAATAAATATACAAAACAAAATCATTATTATATACATTGGCAATTTGCTTATTCCAACAAGTATATTATAAATAAATAAATTCATTGTAAATACTTGTTCATTATTAAAATTATATCCTATATAATCTAATTTGTAACTATCAAATCCAAATATAACTCCGCCAACAATAAATTGTGTAATTAAAACAATCACCATTGCAATTATCGTTGTTATAATACAAGCCAATATTTTTGAAAGTAATATTGTACTTCTTTTATGTGGTTTAGTTAATAAACCTTTTATTGTTCCTTTATTTGTCTCTTCAGTAACAATTGTTGTAGAAATATAAATCATAATTATTACCATTATTATATCAAAATGTTCAAAAGTTCTTATAAAAGAAATCCTTGCATCTATTTTATTATCTGTTATTAAATTATCATTATTTGATATATCATAATTTATATTATTTTCTATGGCATATTTGCATAAACTCATATTTGCTTTATATCTATTAATATTTTCATTTATAAATGCCTGTGATTCATTTTCGTAAGTTCTCATTGTTAATATTCCGTAACAATTACTTTTATAATTACGTAAATATTGATTTAGAATATTGTAACCAAAGTTTATATTATTTTCTAATCGTAAATTATAATATTCTATTTCTATATTTAATTCGTCTTGAGATACATCTTTTAGTTCTTTTAAATTGCGAATTTTTAATCTTACAAATTCTTTCCAATCATTTGAATTTAAGGCTTGTAAATATTCATTATATTTGGTCTTGGATATGTTATATGTTTCCTCACTAATTTCATATCTAGAGTTTAATTCGTGCTTAATTATATTTTCTAAATATTTCTCTATATCTAAGTTATAATTTGTATTAACATCATTTATTACCATTTCAGTTGTTTCTTCTTTTAATGCATATCTTTGCCAAGAGCCTTCTTCAAAGGAATTATATACCTTATATAATTCTATCGAAACTTTTTGCATAATATAATGTTCTGTGTTATTTGGAATTTTATCCAAAGTATTTTCTATAGCTTCTATATTATAATCACTTGTATTATTATCAAATCCAAGAACAGGGTTTTGGTCAGGATTTTTATAATTGTATATTATAACGGCAATAATAGAAATTAAAAATAAAAAATATATACTTTTCCTTTTAAATATTTTTATTAGTTCATTTTGTATTAGCTTAATCAATTTTATTTTCACCTACTTTTTTTATAAAGGCATCTTCTAAAGATAATCTACCTCCATCTGTAAAATTATCAATATCACTATCTTCTACAATTTTTCCGTTTTTCACTGCAATTATTCTACTACATATATTACCTATTTCAGATAAATTGTGACTTGAAACTAATATTGCAATGCCTTTCTTTGATAACTCTTTAATCAAATTTCTGATTTCAATTATTCCTTCGACATCTAAACCATTTGTTGGCTCATCTAATATAAGTAATTGCGGGTTATTAATTATTGCTTCTGCTATACCTAATCTTTGTCTCATTCCTAGTGAATAAGTGGAAACTTTATCTTTTATTCTGTTTTCTAAACCTACTATTTTAATGACTTCATTAATTCTTTCTTTCGAAATATTCTTGTAGTTATTTGCTGTTATTTTCAAATTATCATATCCTGACAAATACATATATAAATCAGGATTTTCAACTATGGCTCCAACTTTTTCTATTGCTTTTACAAAATTTTTTTCTATATCCAACCCATTTATATAAACATTTCCTTTAGTTATTTTTACTAATCCAAGTATTAATTTTATTATGGTAGTTTTACCTGCTCCATTAGGTCCTACTAATCCGACTACTTCTCCTTGATTAACTGAAAAAGATATATCTTGAACAAGTATTTTATCTTTTACCTTTTTTTCTAATTTAATACATTTTAAAGTTTCCATAAGACCTCTCTATTATAAATTTTTAATATCTTTTTTATTAAATGTAACAGTTAACAATAATAACAAAATTATTATTGTTATACAATAAATAATTATCAAATAACTATATAAATATTTACTTACATCATAACTTTTTAATATGATGTAGATTCCTAATGAAACTAAAATATCTAAAGCTATATTATTAGTTATAATTCCAAACGTTAGACTAATTAAAGATAGGACAATATATAAAGGTATTTTTGCAGTAATTAATTTAATCATATATTTTGTAAGTTCTATCGTTTCTATTGTTTTATCTGAACTATTATATATAATAGCATCTAAATTATAACTATCAAATCCAAACAATAAACCTCCTAATAGATATTGAAATAAAGTTATAAAACCTATAACAATGGCGATAATAAAAATATTTGTAATTATTTTTGAAAACAAAATTTGAGTTCTTGAATGTGGTTTTGCCAATAGATGCTTTATTGTGCCAACTCTATATTCTTCAGTAACTATCGTGCTAGATAAGTAAATTAAAATAAAAATAATTATAATATCAAAATTATCAAATAATTTTAGCAATATTATTCTTGCATCCGATGGTAATTGAACATTCTTATTTGTGGTATTTAAAAATATATTATATTGAATTTTATTATTTATCGCATATTCTTCCAATTTTATTCTTTCTTCGATTTCTTCATAACTATCATCAATATTCAATTCATCATAATTTTCAAGAAGCATTCTATCATTATTATAAGCTCTTTGATATTGCATATTTATATCAATATTATAACTTGAAAATTTTTCAAATAAATTATATATGATTATTATTAATACTCCTATTACTAATAAAATATATAAGTTTTTTCTCTTAAATATTTTTATTAGTTCATTTTCTATTAATTTTAACATATCTTTATCCTTAAATTTTATCTATAATTTTTTATAACATAGTCACTTATATTTTCAATCATTTTATTAAATTAATTAACCCAATTATCTTAGGCATCTTTAATATATTATTCTCAAGGCCTTCATTTTAGCAATTCGTATGCCTTTCTTATGTCTGTTTCATCAGATACGTTAATTCCAAGAGTTTGTATTTCTTGTAACATATTTATTTTTTCATTTTCAATAACCTCTTGTGTAGCATTATCAAAGTCATTTTTATTTTCATACTCTAATAGTAACCCTAAATTTTCAACATTATTAACGTATTTCTATCCTTATATGTAATTTTCTTATATATATTTCCATTCTCATTTAAGTATCTAACTAAAATGCTCTTGGATAAAATATCGTTAATATTATTATCCGTTAGACTATTTTTAAAATTGCTCAAATAAACGTCTTCTATTCGGCTTTTTCTAATTATTTCAAAATTTTTATTTATAAGAATTTTATCAATATTTTCTAGAGAATCTTTCACTCTAGTTGTAATTTCGACTTGTTTCATAATATATCCTTACGATTTTTAATGTATTTGTGCAACTAGCAATTTTAATCTCCCAAACTAATTCCAATATCTCTTGCTGTTTTTATAAGTTCGCAATCCTTCGTTACTAACCTAACATTGCTTTCTTTTGTGCCACCCTCAACTGCGCCAAGTTTTTTGTTTTCGCCTACAACTTCCTCAAGTGGTACATAGTCTAATCGACCATTTTTTATAACTGTTA
>CAKNIU010000010.1 GCA_930980675.1 uncultured Clostridium sp. | reverse complement strand
GTAAATAAAAAATAAAAATAAAGGATAAATAGAAAAAATAAAATAAATAAATAATTAATTAATTAAAAAATAAATAGAAAATATAAAAAATAATAGAATAAATAAAAAGATGATAATAAAAATAAATAAATAATTAATTAATTAAAATAAATAGAGAATAAATAGAAAATAAATAGAAATTAAATATAAATTAAAATATAAGAGGATAAAAATATATACAATTTATTTAAAATAATTTATACAAGGATAAGTTACAAAATTAAAAAGAAAATAAAGTAAACATAAAATAATATGATTGTTTTTACAATTTGAAAGTAAAATTTATGGAAAAACTATTAAAAAGTTATATAAATTATAAAGTTGTAAATAAATTAAAAATATTTTACAAAATGACAAATAATAAAAATGTAAAATTTTCAAATCATTGCTGTTTATTTTATGAAATTTTTAATAAAAAAGTAATACAGTAAGATGATTGGGTTGTGAAAATTACTAAGGAATATTGCGTTTTCTTTTAAAATATTAAAAAAGTATAGGCAAAGATTTTAAAAAATAACAGTATACATAATCTTTATAAATATTCATTCTACTTTGACGATAGATAGCTTACTTAAAAATACTTGTCTTTTTGAATAACAAAATATAGCAAAAAAAGTATAAAAAAACGTAAATTTAACACAAAAAAGTCGAAAAAAAGGAAAAAACGGATACTAAATGAACAAAAAAATGATTCGATTCGATTGACAAAAAGGCAATATTTTTTGAAAATTAATTTCTTCTGGAATATAAAAAAACTATTTTTGCATTTTAAAGCATTGGTTTTATAGAAAAATTTTAACGAAAATAATTAGACTTTTGCTTGAGGAACTAGTAATAGATTATAATTATATTTAAAAGGGAAAAATGGTGGATTTTGGTACTGAAAAGTAAAATGAAAATTTAAGGCTTTAGCGTTTGGATAAATAGATTGAATATAATTGTTAAAATGACAAACTATTTAAATAGATTTAGTTTTCTAAAAATATGAAAAAATTATTTAAAATAAATTTATTAGTTATAAAATATTTTTTTCTTTTAAAATTATATTTATATCAAATTGACAAAAAATATTTTAAAAAAATTTAATCTAAATAAAAAAAATATAAATACATTTTATAAATAAATATTTATATTTTTGGTTAAAATAAAAATGGAAAAATAATTAAAATAATAAAATAATTATAATATAAATAATAAAATTAATAAATAATAAAAATAAATAAATAATAAAATTAATAAATAATAAAATAAATAAAGAATAAAAATAAATAAATAATAAAATAAATAAATAATAAAAATAAATAAATAATAAAATAAATAAATAATAAAAATAATTAAATAAATAATTAATTAAATAAATGATTAATTAAGTAATATATAATTAAATTATTAAAGATAAAAAAATAAACTTAATAAAAATATTAAGCTTATTTTTTTAATTTAATAAAATCATAAATTAATTATATTACTTGGTTTTAATCTGCTAGCAACACATAAAGATAATTCTTTATTTATTTTATTATTAATTATTTCTTCCATTACTGTTTTATAGGCAAGCTCTGGAAAATTATTTTCTTTACTTAAATGACCTAACATTATATTATTCACGCCACTAGAAATTAATTTAATTATTGTATCGCTAGCTTCTTGATTAGATAAATGTCCATTTGGTCCAGCTATTCTTTGTTTTAAATAATATGGGTATCTTGAATATTTTAATATTGAAGGCTCATAATTTGACTCTAATAATAAAAAATTACTTCCTTCTAATCTTTTTATTATATTATTTTCCATATGGCCTATGTCAGTGGCAACACTAACTTTTTTATCATTATTAAATATATTATATCCACAAGGTTCTGCTGCATCATGTGGGATATGAAAAGGGTGAATATCTAAATCTCCTATTTCAAAATGATCATCAGTATTAAATACCTTTTTATTTTTTTCGTCTATTAAATTAGTTTGATCTGGCATATTATCAAAAGTTTTTTGATTTGCATATACCGGAATATTATATTTTTTAGATATTGCTCCTAATGTTTTTACATGATCGCTATGTTCATGTGTAACTATTATTGCATCTATTTGAGATAAGTCTTTTCCTATGCTTTCTAAGCCTGTATTTATTTTCTTTTGACTTTCTCCACAATCTATTAACACATTTACGTTGTCTGTTCCAACAAAAGAGCAGTTACCAGAACTGCCACTATATAAATTACAAAAATTAAACATTTGTTATTCCTCATTCTTCTGTTATTCTTTGTATATTAGCACCTAAGCTTCTAAATTTATCTTCTATATGTTCATAACCTCTATCTATGTAATGAATATTATATAATTCTGTTGTGCCATTTGCTATAATTCCAGCAATTAATAGTGCGGCACCTGCGCGTAGGTCTGTTGCATATATAGGAGCACCTTTTAAACTTTCTACTCCTTCAAAAATAGCAGTTTTGCCTTGAGCAGTTATTTTTGCCCCCATTTTGTTTAATTCATTAGTATATTGAAATCTTGATTCCCATATGCTTTCATTTATTATACTTGTTCCTGATGCAACAGATAAAGCAACACCCATCTGTGGTTGCAGGTCTGTTGGAAATCCTGGATATGGTAAAGTTTTTATATTGGCTGAACGAGATCTTTTGTTACAAGAAACTCTTAAACTATCTCCTAAATCTTCAACAGTTGCTCCCATTTCAAGAATTTTTGCAGTCAATGAATCCATATGCTCAGGAATACAGTTCTTTATAAGAATATCCCCTCTTGAAGCTACTGCAGCAAGCATAAAAGTACCTGTTTCAATTTGATCAGGAACTATTGAGTAATTACAATTTTCTCTAAGACTTTTTACACCGTTTATTTTTATGGTGTCTGTTCCTGCACCACGAATATCTGCACCGGCAGCATTTAAAAAGTTGGCTACGTCAACAATATGTGGTTCTTTTGCAACATTATCTAATATTGTTGTTCCTTTTGCAAGGACAGAAGCTAAAATTAAATTAATAGTTGCTCCAACAGAAACTACGTCAAAATATATTGAAGTACCTGTCAATTTTTTTGCTTTTGCAGTTATTTTACCTTGGCTTACATCAACAACTGCACCTAATGCTTCAAAACCTTTTATATGTTGATCAATTGGTCTTGCTCCTAAATTACAACCTCCTGGAAGACCTACTTGAGCTCCGCCACATCTACCAAGAAGAGAGCCTATTAAATAATAAGAGGCTCTAAATTTACTTGTTTTTTCTAATGGTGCATTTGTACAATTTAAATTTCGAGCATCAACAGTTAAGGAATGCTCGCTTGTCCATGTAACTTTTGCACCAAGTTCGTTTAATATATCACATATAATTTTAACATCACTTATATTTGGAACATTTTCAAGTGTTGTTATACCATCTATTAATAATGTTGCCGGCAAAATGGCTACAGCAGCATTTTTGGCACCACTAATTTCTACTTCACCTTTTAATTTAGTTTTTCCTTTTATTACAAATTTATCCAAAATTTAATTCCCCCAATTTTTGTGTCTTTTTAAATCATATATTTTATAACACATAATTGCATTTTTTACAAGGGCTTATAAATAACTTTTCAACTTGTCTATTTTGTTAAAATCTATGAATTGTAACTATTAGTTATTTGCCAGTTTTGTACCTATATTTTCAAAAAATTCAATAATTTTAAATTTAATACTAGTAAGTCCATTTTCTTCACTATCAGAAATTATGCTATATTCTTCATCTCCTAAATTTGCTTCTAAATTTTCTTTAGATTCTTCTGGAACGACACCAGATGATACATCTACAAAACATAGAGGAGGAAACATTACACACCACCAGTTTTGACCTTCTGCTTTACCAATTTCGACTTTTAATGCATCATAAAATCCAGAAGGAAAACTAATATCTCCATAAGTTTTGGTAGGAAATGAAAAGTCACCTATCTCTACATTAACTTCATAATTATATCCATTTTCTTTTACAACATTTTGAGCAATATCTTTAAAGTCTTGAATATGTTTCCCAGCAATTTTAATAACTTCATCTTTGGTATTCATATCATTTGTTAAAGTATTCATATATCCTATAAGACTATCACGAACTTTGTATTTTAAATTTTGATCTTCTTCACTATCACTATTGGCAATTACGTGTAATCTAAATACATTATCAGCTAAATTATTACTTACAGCATTAACATAAGAATATGCAGAAAGTAATAAAAAGGCAACTGATACAATTAATAAAAGTAAATATTTTTTCATATAAATCACTATCCTTTCAAAATCAAGACTATTTGATTAAATATTTTAAAAGCTAAATTTCATTAACAAAAAATTGGTTACCTTGATTTTCTATTTAATAAAATTATTACCTAATATTTTTAAAATATACATAAATGGAATAAATTAATTATTTTGTCGAATTTTGACGAACGATTTTTTTGTAATATTCTTGACACATTTGTAATAAAATGGTAAAATCTACCACATAGAGAAGGGGGACATTTATGAAGATAGAAAACGTATGCAATTTTTATGCAAGTAAGTATCATCTAAGTGTTGTACTATATGAATACTTAAGAAAAAATGCTAGAAAGGAAATTATTACATTTTTTGAAGATGGAATTAATGAAGAAATGAAAATGGTAGAATCAAGAGCAAAGCATCATATAAAAAATAAAATTAATTTTAATGCAAATAATGATATTCAAAATACATATATCAACCAAAGCAAAAACTTAGTATTTATACTTAGAGGAAGTAATCTATATTTAAGGGAGGCGAATAGTTATATTAAAGAAGAGCTTAAATACATGAAAAATGTTAAAGCTAAAATTATTAATTGCTATGATTTTGACCAGCAAAGAAATTTTATGAAAGACATTATTAAGGGGAGTGATAAAATTTTATACACTACTGGTGAAAAGGTAATCGAGTAGAATGTGGAGCTATATTTATATAGCTCCACATTTTTTAAAAAAATATGGAAAAAGTAATTGACCATCAAAATTCCACAAAAAACTAATTGACTAATTTACTTTAATGTTATATATTATATTGTATCTAAAAATTTACATTTTTAGTTGTAAT
This sequence comes from uncultured Clostridium sp., assembly GCA_930980675.1. Next base: position 29,767 of record CAKNIU010000010.1, on the reverse strand, counting down.
GGCATGAAGTGTCTACCGTGGCCGAAGCCTAAATAAAATATGGCAAAGGAGAATTAAAATGGACGAAAAATTAAAGCAAGTTGAACAAATACTTAAAAAGTATGGCCAGGAGCAACTATTACAAGGATATAATAGGCAACCAGGCGAAAAAGAAAAAGAAGAGTTTTTAAATGATCTTCTTACAATTGACTTCGCACAAATTGAAAAATTATACGAAGCAAGCAAAAAAGCAAAAGACTTTTCAGAGTCAAAAATTGAACCAATTGATTTTGTAGACAAATCTAAATTATCTAAAGAAGAGTATGCAAAATATGAAAAAATTGGTACAGAAAAAATCAAAGAAGGTAAACTAGCTGTAGTTACAATGGCTGGTGGACAAGGAACTAGATTAGGACATACAGGACCAAAAGGAACTTATGACTTAGGATTGGACTCACACAAATCTATATTTGAAATTCTTACAGACACACTAAACGAAGCAAGAAAAAAATATGGAGTAGATATTCCTTGGTATATAATGACAAGCGAAGAAAATAATGAAGCAACAGTTAATTTTTTCAAAGAACACAAATTTTTTGGATATCCAGAAAGTGTAGTAACATTCTTTAAACAAGGCAAATTACCTATGCTTAGCACAGATGGAAAAGTGCTTTTAAATGAAGAAGGAAAAATTAAAGAAGCAGCAGATGGGCATGGAGGAATATTCCAATCAATGCTTAAAGATGGTGTTATTTATGACATGAAATCTAGAGGAATTGAATGGGTATTTATAGGTGGAGTTGACAATGTTTTAGTAAACATGGTTGACGCTGTTTTAATTGGTTTAGCAGAAGAAAAACATGTGCTAGCTGCAGGAAAAAGTATTGTTAAAGCAGGACCAAAGGAAAAAGTTGGTGTATTCTGTAAAAAGAATGGTAAACCAAGTGTTATAGAATATAGCGAAATTTCTGAGGAAATGGCAGCTGAAACGACACCAGATGGAGAATTAAAATATGGCGAATCACATATTTTATGTAATTTATTTAATATAAAAGCTATTGAAAAAATTAGTAAAATGGATTTACCATATCACGTAGCTTTCAAGAAAGCTAAATATCTAGATAAAGACGGAAATGTTGTTTCACCTGATAGCCCTAATGCATACAAATTCGAATCTTTCTTATTTGATGCTTTTGAAAGCCTAGATGATATGGCTATATTAAGAGTAAAAAGAGAAGATGAATTTGCACCTGTTAAGAATGCAGAAGGTGTAGATAGCCCAGAAACAGCTAGAAAATTATACACAGATTTTCATAATAAGAAATAATTAATATGGGAAAGAAAATAGGTGAAAACTTATTTTCTTTCTTGTGCCTTTATGGATGATAGATTTATCGCTTAGGAGGCGATCGCTCTATACTACAAATGAAAATAATAGAATTAGCCATTTATTGGCTTAGAAGGAAGAATAGTTGAGAAATAAGATAATTTTTCAATTATATTTAAGCCTTCAGAAAGGAATGAAATTAAAATGGAAGAATATTTAGTTAAATATGAAAAATGGTTAAATGATCCATGCTTTGATGAAAATACTAAAAAAGAACTAGAAGAAATAAAAGGAAATGATAAAGAAATTGAGGATAGATTTTATAAAGACTTAGAATTTGGAACAGCGGGCTTAAGAGGTGTAATCGGAGCTGGAACAAATAGAATGAATAAATACACAGTAGGAAAAGCAACACAAGGCTTGGCCAACTTTATATTAAAAGAAGACACACAAAATAAAGGTGTTGCAATAGCATATGATTCAAGACATATGTCAAAAGAATTTAGCGAAGAGACAGCTTTATGCTTAAATGCAAATGGAATAAAAACATATGTATTTGAATCTTTAAGACCAGTGCCAGAATTATCTTTTACAGTTAGAAAATTAGGTTGTACAGCAGGCGTTATGATAACAGCAAGCCACAATCCACCTGAATATAATGGATATAAAGTTTACTGGGATGATGGAGCTCAAATAGTTCCACCAAAAGATAAACAAATAATTGATGAAGTAAACGCTATTACAGATTTTTCTACTATTAAAACAATGGATAAAAAAGAAGCGGTAGAAAAAGGTTTATATGTACAAATAGGAAAAGAAGTTGATGATGACTTTGTTAATACTTTAAAGAGTTTAGTATTGAATCCAGATGTTATTAAAAAAGAACAAGATAATGTTACAATAGTATATACTCCTCTTCATGGAGCTGGAAATGTACCAGTACAAAGAGTTCTTAAAGAATTAGGATTTACTCACGTATATGTAGTACCTGAGCAAGAAAAGCCAGATGGAGACTTTCCAACTGTAAGTTATCCAAACCCAGAAGATAAAAAAGCATTTAAGTTAGCGCTAGAACTTGCAGAAAAAGTAGATGCAGATGTAGTTTTAGCAACAGACCCTGATTCAGATAGACTAGGTGTATATTCAAAAGATGAAAATGGCGAATATGTACCATATACAGGTAATATGTCAGCTATTCTTATTGCAGAGTATGAATTATCTCAAAAGAAGGAAAAAGGATTACTTCCAACTAATGGAGCTATTATAACAACAATAGTTTCTTCAAATATGACAAAAGATTTAGCTAAAGAATATGGCTTAACAATGTTTGAAACATTAACAGGTTTCAAATGGATAGGCGAAAAAATAAGACAATTTGAAGAAAATAATAATAACTATTCATATCAATTTGGATTTGAAGAAAGCTATGGATGCTTAATAAGTCCACATGCAAGAGATAAAGACGGAATATCTGCAGTTATGGCACTATGTGAAGCAACAGCTTATTATAAGAGCAAAGGAATAACTTTATGGGAGCAAATGATTAACATTTATAAAAAATATGGTTTCTATAAAGAAGGTCAAGTATCAATCACACTAAAAGGTGCTGACGGTGCTGAACAAATAAAAGCCATGATGGAAAAAATGAGAAAAAATCCTCCTAAGAAATTAGGAAGCTATGATGTGTTAGAAGTAAGAGATTACAAAGAACACACAATAGTTAAAGCTGATGGAACTAAACTTGAGACTGATTTACCAACATCAAATGTATTATATTATGATTTGAATGATAACAGCTGGTGTTGTGTAAGACCATCAGGAACAGAGCCAAAAATTAAATTCTATATGGGTGTTAAAGGCAAATCTATGGAAGAGGCAGAACAAAAATTAGAAGAATTAACTGAGGCAATGAAAGAATATTCAAATAAATAAAAGGAAGCAAAAATGCAAAAAATACTTAGTAAAATGAGAAAAGCAATTGAAGATTATAATATGATAGAAGAGGGCGATAAAATAGCAGTCGCCCTTTCTGGTGGTAAAGATTCTGTTACCTTATTGTATGCACTTAAAAATTTACAGATATTTTATCCTAAAAAGTTTGATCTGATTGCAATAACAGTAAATCCTGGATTTGACGGATTTAATACAGAAATACTTGAAAATATTGCAAAAAATGTAGGAGTAGAATTGGTTATAGCTCCAAGTGATATTAAAGCAATAGTTTTTGACGTACGAAAGGAAAAAAATCCTTGTTCATTATGTGCAAATTTACGTAGAGGAATATTAAACTCAGTTGCAAAAGAATATGGATGCAATAAAATAGCTTTAGGTCATAATGAAGATGATGTATTAGAAACCTTCTTATTAAATATGATATATGCAGGAAATTTATCTACTTTTGCTCCAATGAGTTATATGGACAGGTCAGAAATGACTTTAATAAGACCTTTAATATACACTCCAGAAAAAATGACAAGAAGTTTTGTCAAAAAGAATAATATAGCAATAATGCCTAAAGTTTGCCCTATGGATGGAGTATCAAAAAGAGAATATGCAACTGAATTATTAAAAAGCTTTGAATTACAATATAAGCATTCACGTGCTAATTTAATTGGTGCAATAAAAAGAGCAAATATAAATGGCTGGAAAGAAGTAAAATAGTAAAAAAATATGTGGAAATAATTTAAAATGTGTGCTATACTAATATAGTCAAATGTTTCCGTAGCTCAGTTGGATAGAGCAATCGCCTCCTAAGCGAGAGATCGGCAGTTCGAATCTGCCCGGGAACACCACAAATAAAAAATAGGAAAAAGTACAAATAAAAAATGTGCTTTTTATTTTTTTTATATTATACCAAATTATGTAAATATTCTAAAAAAATAAAATTTAAAGGAACGTGGATAAAAGAAACAAAAAAACAAGCTCAAAGTTGACGATAACTTAATTATGTAATGTAACAATATAGAATTTTTTGGAAAAATATAAACAATTTTCCAATTATAACGATATTACATGCACTTCTTAAATTTCATTGTGATAATATTTATGCAAGCTTGAAATAAAGCTGAAAACCTAAATTATTATAAATAGTAAAATATCGCAACTAACGTAGAATTATAGGTAAAAATATATGTATAAATCACTGAGTAGCACAATTGACAACTTTAATATGTAGAATTGGGTGATGCTATTTATTATAATTTTCTCGTTATACAAAGCAGGAGGTGATTTATAGGAGAGGAAAGTGAAATGAGTTTCGGAAGTAATTTAGAAAATTTGAGAAAACAGAAAGGATGGTCGCAAGACAAGTTAGCGGACAAACTACATATATCTAGGCAAGCAATTTCTAAATGGGAAAATGGAACGAGTAAACCTGATATTGATAATGTTAAAAGTATAAGTAACATATTTTCAATAGGTATTGATGAATTACTTGATAACGAATTGCCAGACAGAGCTGCAAAACTTGACGTTGAAAAAGAAGAGAAAAAGGAAAATGTCATTCAAGTTATTAAGTATATGATTATTGCAGTAGTGTTAATATATCTTATTAGTGTAATAGGTAAGTTTATTTTATTATTAACGATTGTTAATGGAATACAAAAGTATGCTAATTTGGATAATTATCATTATGTGATTACGACGTATGAGGATAATGAAATCACAAAAAAAGAAGAATATTGGTATGATGATAATATTTCGAAAAGTATTGATACTATTTATGAAGAAAATAATATGAATAGTATAGTCACTAATATTAATTTTAAAGAGGAGACCGGAGATATTTACGATGAAATAAATGATTTTTATAAAGAAATTGATTACAATGAGATTATGTATGCAAAGCAAAATTTAAATAATGGAAACAAAATGTTAATGCAATTTCCAAGTGAAATTAGAAAGTTTAATTTTATTAATACAATGACAAATATTTTAAATCCTGATAAATTTACGATAAATATAAGTAATAGTAGTATTAATATAAAAGTAAATGAATTTTATATTGTGTTAGATAAACAAACTTTTTTACCAAATTTAATATTTCAAAATGATAAAAAGCAACAAAAAAATATAACAAAATTATACGATATAGAATTAAATGATTTTCAAATATAAAAACAGGCTATTTTGTATAGCCTGAAATAGGAGAAATGTTTATTTAGTCATAAATAAATGCCGACACACCATATGCACTGGGAAGTGCAGACATAAAATGGAATGTGTATGTTCCTGCTGGAGCGTATGTTAACTCATAAGAGTAAGTGCTGCCTTTGCCGTAAATTATGCCAAGGTCTAAATTATCTCCGTTAGGAGTAGTTACATAAACTCTGACACCGCTGCTTTCATTACAATAATCAACTTGAGCGACAATGTCTGCCCAAAAATTTCCGCTGGAGAGGTAAACGCTTAACGTTCCGCTACCACCATTAATGGTAGTAGCTCCACCAGCAATCACATCACCTAGACTCGCCCGCGGCTCAGCCTGTTCGGAAACAGACTCACTCACAACGGTTTCCTCAGAAACCAAGGAAAGTTCGTCATTGACCTTTTCAGGTTCAGCAGCAACAGCAGAGACGCTAAAGCAGAAGACCATGATAAAAGTCATGAACAAGGCCAGAAACTTTTTCATAAGAATATCATCCTTTCATTAGCTCATGGGTTGTTTGCGGACTTGTTTGTACTCTCTCCTATTTTTTATATTACCATACATTCCGGTCAGAACCGAAGTGTAATAGTAATTCTTCAAAAAAATTACAGCAATTTTTTACTACTTTTTATAGAGTTTTAATACAGAAGTAGAAAAAACTGGAATTAGTAGGAAACTTTTGGAATTAAAAAGGTCTTACTAATAAAAGTGCGGATGCAAGTAAAAGATAGGAAAATTATTGATGCAATTATTGTGGAACTTAACCATTTTAAGTTTAGGCGTTCTTCAATATCGTACCAATATTTGATAGAGGCTATCCACTTGGTTGTTAAAGATCCTACTTCTATAAAAAACTTTAATAAAAATATTTATGAACCTATAGCTAAGATGTATATGACCAAGCCGGCTAATGTACAATGGTCACTTAGCAAATTAGTTGATTTGATGTATTCGAATACTCCGCCAGACGTTATATATGAATATTTTAAATTTTTTATGGATGAGAAACCAACGTTAAAATTTTTCATAGTCACTGTAGCTAGGAATGTTTATGATAATCAGGTACAATTTTATTGATTTTTAAGGCTTTGTATAACAAACGAATTTTAAAGAAAGAGGGAATGAGAAAAACAATGGAGAAATCATTATTCGCAACTGTAACAGTTGCAAAAGAAAACGAAAGAGATGAAGTAAAAATTTACAAGATTAAAGGAGAAAAATTTGGCATTCAAATAGAGTCAAATGTTAATTCTGAGTTAAAGAATCGTGTCGCTGAAAATATAACAAATAGTGAGGATAAGATTAATAAACTTTTAGATGCACTTGTTATGGGTACGGAAAGTTTTACTCTTTTAGAGGACTTTGCATGTGATTTCGCAGATAATGCTCTAACTGTTTGAGCATAAAGGCATATTTTTAATATGCTTTATGTTTAAGCGGTTTGAGTATTTTTTTAGTTGGGAATTTATTTGGAAAGCTTTTTATTTTGTAGATTTATTCACTTGAGATCGGAAAAAATTGGCTTACAAAGAAAGATAAATAAGCTTTAAAGAAAGTTTATGTGTTGAAACTTCAATTAGTATATGGCACATAAATTTTTTCTTTTTATATTTTGTTAACTTGCAACAATATTAAATATATGTTATTATAAATTATGTCTTTTATAGGTTTGAAAATGCCTTGATTTGAAGATAAATATTTCCTTTAGAAAGGGTTGGCATAGTGGAAAAAGAAGATTATATGAAGTTAGCATTAAAAGAAGCACAAAAGGCATATGATGAATTAGAGATTCCAGTAGGTGCTATTATTGTTAAGGATGGTAAAGTGATAGCCAAAGCGTATAATGAGAAAGAAAAAATGCAAGATAGCACAAAACATGCAGAGATATTGGCAATACAAAGAGCAGCAAAAAAATTAAAATCATGGAGATTATATGATTGTGATATGTATGTGACATTAGAGCCATGCAGCATGTGTGCTGGAGCACTAATCCAGTCTAGAATTCATAAAGTATATATTGGAGCTATGGATGAAAAGACTGGAGCTTGTGGATCGGTTTTAAACCTGTTAGAAGATTTTAAATTTAATCATAAAGTTAATGTAGAGTATGGTATTTGCCAGGTAGAATGTGAGAAAATTCTAAAAGATTTTTTTAAAAATCTTCGCATAATAAAAGGCAATAAATAGTCTACATTCCTATGATTCATATAATAACATGTTTTTTATGCCATAATCTGAAGAGATACCGAAGTGGTCATAACGGAACTGCCTCGAAAGCAGGTGGTCACATCTAGTGGCTCGTGGGTTCGAATCCCACTCTCTTCGCCATTATTAAAATAGCAATTTAATAATAAGGATGTATAATTTAAATAATTTGAATAATACAAATTGTTTTACAATCATGTAATAGCGAAAGGATGAAATTTATATAATGGAAAAAGATAAAAAAGAAAAGTTAAAATTGGCTGTAACTCTTGCAATAATTATTGTTACATTTGGTGTAGCGATAACTATAATGCTCAAGTATAGCCAGGAAGGCGAAACCAATATGCCATTTAATTTATCAGAAATAATTGTTGTAAGTAGTGCAGAAGGGATTACCAAGTCCGAGAATCCCCAAAATTATAAATGGAATTTGGATATTATGCAATATAACGATATTTATTTGCATATTGAAAAAAATGAAAATTATAATAAAAATGCATATATTGAGAGTATAAGTTTAGAAAACTTTTCATTCACTGAACCACAGGTAGGTAATACTAGAATATATATGCCAAATAGTACAGATGGAGGGTTATTTACTTTTGATGATGAATATTTAATAAATAGAGTTCTTACATATAATGGAGCAAAAAACAGTAATACTAAGACTTTAGAAGTATCTAGTCAAGGGGGAAACGTACTTTTTAGAGCTGCAAATACAGAGGTTGGAGAATATATTTCAAATGATGATGCAGAAATAGCACATAATGGCACTTTGATTAATAAAACGGGTGTGTCTATTGAAGATTTAAAATATAGTATTTCATTTGATATTGTAATAGACACAAATATTGCAACATATAGAGGAAGAGTTAATTTAGAATTGCCAGTTGGAGATATATTAATAGAAGGCACATCACAGCTTGACGAGAAGAATTGTTCAAATATTGTATTTAAAAGAGAGACGATACAATAGACTTTACAATTTTTTAGTTTGATGACAGTTTGAAAATCTTTTAAATTATGGTCATATCCTATTCAAAAATTTGATAAATTAGTGTCAAGAAGTATCGGAAAATTTTGATAATAGATACTTGATATTATTTTTAAAATAATATATAATGCATAAGGGTATGAGAATGTTTCTTTATAGAGGATATTCTCAATAAAAGGCTATGAATCTTGTCAGGACCGGAAGGTAGCAGCAATAAGTAGATTCTTTTATGTGGGAGTATCCTCTATGAAGAAAGGTTTTTATACCTTTATTTAAAATAAAAATGCTTTGTACCTACCAAATAAATAGGGTATGAGGATTAAATAAATTAAAGCCTTTTAGCTTAGGCGGAAAGGGTAATAATATGGAATATACAGCTTTATATAGAAGATTTAGACCTACAACTTTTAAAGACATTGTTGGACAAGAACATATAACTACAACTTTAAAAAATCAAGTAATAGCTGATAGAGTTGGTCATGCTTATCTTTTTACTGGGTGTAGAGGTTGTGGAAAAACTACTTCTGCAAAGGTTTTGGCTAGAGCGGTTAATTGCTTAAATCCACAAAATGGTGAACCTTGTAATGAATGTAGTATTTGCAAGGCGGCACTGGATGGTTCTCTTACAGATATTGTTGAAATGGATGCAGCCTCTAATAATAGTGTTGACGATATAAGAGCAATTCGTGATGAGGTCAATTTTTTACCTACTGTTGCAAAATATAGAGTATATATTATTGACGAGGTTCACATGCTTTCACCTGGTGCTTTTAATGCATTGCTTAAAACACTAGAAGAACCACCAAAACATGTTAAATTTATATTAGCAACAACAGAGCCACAAAAATTACCTGCCACTATACTTTCAAGATGTCAGAGATTTGATTTTAAGAAAATATCTGAATTAGATATTACAAAGAATTTGGAAAAGGTTTGCAAAGAGTGCAACATAGAGTATTCGGCGGATGCATTGAATCTTATAGCAGAACTTTCTGAGGGAGCTATGAGAGATGCATTATCTATACTTGAAAGATGCTCTCAAGGCGAAGATAATAATATTACAGAACAAAAAGTTAAAGAGTTGGTTGGAATACCTAAACTAGAATATATTTCAGGAATTACTAAAGCCATTTTAGAATATGATGTAAATAGTAGCCTGAAAATATCTAATAATATAATTCTTGAAGGCAAAGATTTGACCAACTTCTTATGGGAAATTATAAAATATATTAGAGATATTATGATATTAAAAACAACCAATAATGTATCAAATATTTATTCAGAAGAAGATAAAAAAGTAATACAGGAACTAACTAAAGATGTTAGTAAGGATAGATTACTTCAAATAATATATTCTTTGTCTGACTTAGAAAATGAACTTAAATGGTCATCACAGAAAAATATAATATTCCAAGTAGGCATAATGAGGCTTTGCAGTAAGGAAAACATATCTTTAGCTGAAAGAGTTGAGGCTTTAGAGGAAAAATTGGCTACAGGAAATTTTAGTATGCCTAATTCAAATGGTGGGTCTACTAAAATTGGAAGTGGAACGACAGGAGGAGTACAAAATAGAAGTACTGTATCCACAACTTCTTCACAAAATGTGAATAACCATGCTCAAAATTCCGGTAAAATTGCAAATAATTTTTCTTCAAATGTCAATCCAAGTGCAGAAAAAAATTTGTCAAATGAAGCAGAGACCAAAAGCGCATCAGGCGGAAATTTTTGGCCAAATGTAATAAATAAATTAAAAGAAGAAAGAAAAGCAATGCTATTTTCTAATTTAAATAATACAAGTGCAGTAATGTTAGATGATATGACAGTTGGAATACAGTTTGCAAATGGATTAAACAGTTTTGGTAGAGCTGTAATAGAGAGACCGGAAAATATGAATGAGCTTAAAAGATTGGTATCAATGGAATGCGGAAAAGATATGAGAATAAAAATATTAGATAGGCAGGAGAATAAAAAAGAGTTAAATTCAGAAAATAAACTGGATTTGGGAATAAATATTAATTATATTGACTAAAAGCAATAAATATGTTATTGATATTTGAGTAATAGAATATTGATTTTTGAACGACAAAATAATTTATTAATGGTTATAGGTTATCCTTAAAACCTAAATTTATTTATGAGGAGAAATTAAAAATGGCAAGAGGAGGATTCCCAGGTGGATTTGGTGGTATAAATATGAACCAAATCATGAAACAAGCAAAAAAAATGCAAGAGGAAATGGAAAAATCTCAAGAAAATTTAGCAAGTCAAACATTTGAAAGTACAACAGGTGGAGGGGCTGTTTATGCAAAGGTAAATGGAAGTAAAGAGTTAATGGAAATAAAAATTCAAAAGGACGTTGTTGATCCTGATGATGTTGAAATGCTACAAGATTTAATTTTAACTTGTGTTAATGATGCACTTAAAAAAGTTGATGACGCTCAAGCAAAAGAGCTTGGTAAATATAATATTCCAGGATTAAAATAGTATGGCATCATATTATTCACCATCAATAGAAAAATTAATAGAAGCATTTCAAAAGTTACCAAGTATAGGAGAAAAATCAGCAGTAAGGCTTGCATTTTATATTTTAAATTCGAGTGAAGAAGAAACAAATAAATTTATACAAAGCATACAAGAAGCAAAAAAGAATTTGAAGTTTTGCTCTAAATGTTTTAATATTTCAGATACTGACCCATGTCCAATATGTTCAGACCCTAAGCGTGATCAAAGCAAAATTTGTGTTGTTGAAGATGTTAAAGATGTAGTAGCTATGGAAAAAACACACGAATTCAAAGGTCTTTACCATGTACTTCATGGCTCTATTTCGCCAATGGATGGAATAGGACCAGATGATATAAAAATTAAAGAACTATTATCAAGACTTATGGATGGAACAGTAAAAGAAGTAATTTTAGCTACAAATCCTAGAGTTGAAGGCGAGGCAACTTCAATGTATATTGCAAAGCTTATCAAGCCAATGGGAATAAAGGTTACAAGAATAGCTCATGGCATTCCTGTTGGAGGAGATATTGAATATACAGATGAGTTTACTTTAGGAAGAGCTCTTGAAGGAAGAGTGGATTTATAAAATTAAAATAGCTACAGTTCAGTAATTGTTATTTAACTAAAAAAGTTTCAATATACATTAATATATTGAAACTTTTATATTAGATTATATATCTTTACTGAACTGTATTTATTTTAATTTTTATCATCCATTATTATTTTACAAATGTCTCTTGTAGAATTCTTTTTTGCCATTAATTTAGAGCGTATTTTCATATGTTTTATTTGCTCAGGATTTTCTAATAATTCTTTTACAGCCTCATCAGGATTTTCAGTCTTTCGTATCCAAATGGCAACACCTTTTTTCTCTAAAAATTCAGCATTTTCAACTTCTTGCCCTGGTATTGGATTAATAACCACAATAGGTAGACCAGAAGCTAAAGACTCTGTTATAGTTAAACCACCAGGTTTAGTTACGACTAAGTCAGAAATGCTCATAAGTTCAGGAACTTCATTTGTATATCCATAAACCTGTACATTTGGATTATTTCCAACCAATTCCTCAAATTGGGCTTGCATTTTTTCATTTTTACCTGAAATGGCAATTATTTGGTACTCGTCGTGAATATTGTCTATAAATGCTTTTAAAATTTTTAGCGTTTTTTCTTTGCCTAAGCCAAATTCACCACCACCAAAAAATAATATAGTCTTTTTCTTATAATCTAAATCAAAAGAAGCTTTAATTTCTTTTCTGTTAAAATGCTCTAAAAATCTATTAGAAAGTGGAATACCAGTTGCATGTATTTTGCTAGCAGGTATGCCTTTGGCAACTATATCTTTTTTCATACCTTCGTGAGAAACAAAAATATGGTCTATATATTTACTACCAACTAGCCATTGGTCATGTGATGCAAAATCTGTCATAACACTAGCTAAAACACAATTTGTTTTACCTCTTTCTTTTAAATAAGCCGTCATTTGACTTGCAAAAGGATGGGTGGAAATAACAATGTCTGGTTTAAATTCTTCAAATAATTTGTTTAACTTAATAGACATAAATTTATTTGCACCACTACTTATATGTGACATTGCACCTTTTTGAGAATGGTCATATATTTCGCCCCAAGCCCAAGGCGCTTTCTTTGCCATTTCTTTATAAGCAAAGGTTGTAATTGTATTTAAGCCTTTATTTATATATTCTACACAATCAATCATTTTAGTTTTAACGTTTTTGTAGTTCTCATCTAAATATTGCTTTATAGATTTGGCAGCAGATAAATGACCACCACCATAAGATGCATAAAAAATTAAAATCTTCATATGAAATTTTCGTATAATATTTATACGAACGACTCCTTTCATGTTTAGTAAAATCTAAATTTTAAATTAATAAATTCACAAAATCTTTATACCACAATATATGAAATAAATCAATTGAATATTTTATAAAATTTGGTTAAAAATATGAAAAAAGAAAGGATAATTTGTATGAGTAAAATTAAAGATAAAATTTATGATTTTAAAGATAGGTTAAGAGACAGAAAAATGCTTACTTTGGTTGTTACTTTAGTTGCAATCATAGTTGTGCTTGGAGTTGTTATTTTTAAAAAGCAATTAGAGTATAGGGGGTTGGCAGAAAACAGTTACAATAACGCATTTTATCAATTGGTTGAATATGTTAATCAAACAGAGGTATTGCTAGCAAAATCAACAATCACAAATAGCAGTAAACATGGTGCAGAAACTTTAACAAATATTTGGAGAAATTCTGGTTTGGCAGAATCTTATTTAGCAAGACTTCCAATAGGAACTCAAGAATTAGAAACAGCACAAAAGTTTTTAAATCAAGTTTCAGATTATAGTTATACATTGGCAAATAAAACAATTGGAGGAGAAGACTTAAGCCAAGAAGATTTAGATAATTTAACAAGTTTGCACCAATACTGTGGCTCACTAAAAGATACTTTAAATCAATTAGAAATTGATTTATATTCTGGTAACATTAAATGGGGAGAATTAGAAAAAGCTGGAGGAGAAGCTTTGACTCAAGAAGCAAGTAATTTATCTCAAAGTAGCTTTGGAAGTATGGTAGAAGATTTACACGAATATGCAGGTTTAATTTATGATGGAGCTTTTTCAAACCATATGACAAATCCTGAAAGAGTTGGACTTACAGGAGATGAAATAGATGAAGCAAAAGCACTGGAAATAGCAAAAGATTTTATAGGAAATGATAGAATTACAGAAATAACATCTAATGGTCAAAGCCAAAATGGAAATATTGAATGTTATAGTTTCACCGCAAAAGTAGGAGAAGAAGAAACATTTACAATAGCTGTATCAATAAAAGGCGGACATGTTGTGTTTATGAATTCAAACAGAGATATAATAAATGAATCTATATCAAGTGAAGATGCTGTGGCAAAAGGTAAAGAATTTCTTGAAAGCAAAGAATTTAAAAATATGAAAGCAACATATTATATGAACAATGGTGGTGTATTAACTGTGAACTATGCGTATGAACAGGATGGAATTACTATGTATCCGGATTTGGTAAAAGTAAAAATTGCTTTAGATAATGGTGAAGTATTAGGAATTGAGTCTACAGGATATTTGAATTGCCATAGAGATACTAGAGAACTATCAGAAGCAAAAATTACTTTAGAAGAGGCTAGAAGTAAAGTTAACCAAAATTTGAATGTTAGTTCATCAGGCTTAGCAGTTATACCAACAGAGTGGGGCACAGAAGTGCTTTGCTATGAATTTAAAGGAAATACTGCGGACAATGATTTTATAGTGTATATAAATGCTGAAACGGGCGAAGAAGAAGATATTTTGATGATAATAAATACACCAGAGGGAACTTTGACGGAGTAGTGAAAAATTCCTACTTGTAAATTTCATCTTATTGGCATATAATTAACGCAAATTTAATAATAATTTATTAGGTTGGTAAAATTATTTTAAGGATGTAAAAATGAAAGTTAAAGATATAGTAAAAATAACAAATGGAAAAATTTTATACGGAGATGAAAGAATACCTTGTAATCACTTTGTTAGAGATTCAAGAGAAGTCAAAGAAGGGGATGTATATGTTGCACTAAAAGGAGAAAAATTTGATGGAAATGACTTTTGCTTTGATGCAATATATAATGGAGCAAAAGTATGCATTGTTAGTAAAGATATTACAGCAGAGGAGAATGATGAAATTAAGAAAAGTAACGTAACAATTATACAAGTCCCAGATACTCTAAAAGCATTGCAAGAAATAGCAACATACAAGAGAATTCAATACAATATACCAGTAGTAGCCGTTACTGGAAGTGTAGGCAAAACAAGTACAAAAGATTTAATTGCGAGTGTTGTATCTCAAAAATATAATACTTTAAAAACAAAAGGGAACTACAACAATGAAATAGGACTTCCTCTTACAATACTTGGATTAACAGATGAAGAAGCAATGGTTGTTGAAATGGGAATGAACCATTTTGGAGAAATAAGAAAATTAACAAATATAGCTAAGCCAACGGTTGCAGTTATAACAAATATAGGAACTGCTCATATAGGTAACTTGGGTTCAAGAGAGAATATTTTAAAAGCTAAACTTGAAATATTAGAGGGTTTGCAAGGGAATACGGTAGTTATAAATAATGATAATGATTTGCTATATAAATGGGCGAATGAAAACAAAGATAAATACAATATAATTACTTATGGAATAAAAAATAAAAGCAAATACATGGCGACAGATATAAAATCTTTTGAAGATAAAAGTGAATTTAAGGTTGTATGTGAAAGCAATTACACATCAAAACAAGATGTAGATATGGCATTAAAACAAGATATAAATAGAGCCAAAGAAGAAGGTATAAATAACAAAATAGTTACTGTACCAGTAGGTGGAGAGCATTTTATACTAAATAGCCTTTGTGCAATTGCAGTAGGAGAGTACTTAAACGTTCCAACTGAAAAAATAATAAACGGAATTGCAAACTTAGAATTAACTAAAAAAAGAATGGAAATATTAACTAGCAAAGCTGGAGCTACTGTAATAAATGACACATATAATGCAAATTATGATTCTATGAAGGCTGCAATTATATATTTAAAAGAAATAAAAAATAAAAGAAAAATAGCAGTTTTAGGAGATATGCTTGAGCTAGGAGATTATTCAAAAGAGCTACACGAAAAAGTTGGGGAAGAAGTTGACGAAAGCATAGATATCTTAATAACAATTGGAAAAGAAGCAAAATATATTGCTGAGAAATCTAAAGCTAAGCAAATTATAGAATGCAAAGATAATGATGAAGCAATAGAAAAATTAAAAGAAATACAAACAAAGAATGATGCAATTTTACTCAAAGCATCAAATGGAATGAAATTTTTTGAAATTGCAACTGCGATTTGCTAGGAGGTTTTATGATTAAAATAGCTGTTATTTACGGCGGAATGTCAACAGAACATGATGTATCTGTTGTTTCTGCAAAAAATGTTATAGATAATTTGAACATAGGAAAATATGAAATACATAAAATTGAAATTGCTAAAAATGGTGAATGGTTAACGGGTGGAAAGAGGATAAAAAACATAGTAGAAGAATTACAAAAAGTAGACGTTGTTTTTCCAGTATTACATGGCCTTTATGGAGAAGACGGAACTATACAAGGAATGTTAGAACTTTTAGGAATACCTTATGTTGGTTGTAAAGTATTAGCATCAAGCGTTTGTATGGATAAGGTATATACAAAATATATACTTAAAAATGCCAAAATAAATATGGCTAAATTTGTGTATATAAAAAATGAAAATACATATGTGGATGATGATTTAGAAGAGATAGAACTTCAAAATGATGAAATAATAGATGTGGTGGAGAAAAAACTAGGATTCCCTGTGTTTGTAAAGCCATCAAATTCAGGCTCGTCTGTGGGAGTAACAAAAGCAAATAATGGAGTAGAACTTATTAAAGCAATACAAACTGCAAGCCAATATGATAAAAAAGTTTTAATAGAAGAAACAATTGTGGGAAAAGAAGTTGAATGTGCTGTATTAGGAAATGATAAAGTGCTAGCATCTACTGTTGGTGAAATATTATCTGCAGAAGATTTTTATACCTATGATGCGAAATACAATAATAGTGAGTCAAAAACAGTAATACCAGCATCTATACCAGAAGAGACAATAGAAGAAATAAAAAGACTCGCAGTTAAGGCATTTAAAGCCGTTGACGGAAGCGGGCTCGCTAGAGTTGACTTTTTCGTAGAAAAAGACACAAACAAAGTATATTTGAATGAAATAAATACAATGCCGGGATTTACATCAATTAGTATGTATCCTAAATTGTGGGAACATGAAGGATTGGAATATTCTGAGCTTTTAGATCAATTAGTTAAACTAGCATTGGAATAGAGGGAGAAAGTATGGTAGAAGATTTTGAATTATTAAAAGAAGAAATTAAAGAAAAATTGACCGAAAAAAGGTATGCACACAGCATTGGAGTAATGGAGATGTGCGAAAAACTTGGCATACAATATGGCGGAGATGTAAAAAGAGCAAAATTAGTAGGATTAGTGCATGACATGGCAAAAGAAATGACAGATGAAGAAATGCTTGAGTATGTTAAGAAAAATAAAATAAAAATCACAGAAACAGAAAAAGCTATACCGCAAATATTGCACGGAAAAATAGCAGGAGATTTAGCGAAGAAAAAATATGATTTTGATGATGAAATGTGCACAGCAATAGCTTGCCATACAACTGGAAAAGAAAATATGACATTACTTCAAAAAATATTATTTGTTGCTGACAAAACTGATGAGACTAGAAAGTATGAAGGCGTAGAAAACTTAAGAAGTATAGCATTTGAAAGCTTAGATAAAGCTATCATTAAAAACATCGATGATACTTTAAAAATAAATATAGATAAAGAAAAAGTTATTATTGAAGAAAGCATAAAAACGAGGAACTATTTGTTGATGAATAATAATTAAAATGTAATTGGAAAAGAGGAAAACAATTTAAATTTAGTATACAAGGTTTTTTCTATAAAATTTCCTTAAAACTAATGAAATTTGAAAATATATATGATATAATAAAAATGCCATTTATTTTAACTGCATTAAGTACAATGCAAAATTAAACAAAATGGCATTTGCTACTTTAAATAAAATATGTTTTGAGCATATTTAACAGAGTGGAGGATGTTAAATGAGTTTTAAGGATTACTACAATATACTAGGACTTAGTTCGAATAAAGTGACGATTGATGAAATAAAATTAGCATATAGGGAGCAAGCTAAAAAGTACCATCCAGATATGCATGTGGGGGATAATTCGTCAGAAGAAAAGTTCAAAGAAATAAATGAAGCATATAAAATTTTGTCAGACCCTAAGTCAAGAAAAAGATATGATAGAAATTGGTTTATATACACAGAAAGAAAAAAGAGACTGCAAAATAAAGACAGGGAAGTAAAAAAATCTTTTAAAGAAAAAATAATTGATATATTATTTGGAATGACTACCTCAAAGGCTCAAACTGCAAAAAAGTCAAAAGAACCTATAAATGGCGAAAATATTGAAACAGAAGTAGAAGTAAGTGTTTTAGAGGCTTTTAATGGAACATCCAAAAAATTAAAATTATTAGCAGTAGACGGAAAAACAAAAACATTTAACTTAAATATTCCAGCAGGCATTCAAAATGGAGATAAAATTAGATTTGTTGGTCAAGGAAAGCCAGGTAAAAATAATGGCGACAGAGGAGACTTATTAGTTAAAGTAAAAATTACTGATACAAAAGACTTTAAGTTAGTTGGTGCAGATATTTACAAAGAAATATCAATAACTCCATGGCAAGCAGCATTAGGAACAAAGCTAAATATTGAAGCGATAGATGGAGAAATTACACTTGTAATTCCAAAAGGAACAGAAAGTGGAGAAAGATTTACCATTAAAGGAAAAGGGTACAAATTTGGTAGAGGAAACAGAGGTAACTTTTATATTATAACTAAAATAGTAGTTCCTAAAAAGCTAACTGAAAAGCAATTAAAAGTTTATAATGAATTAAAAGAAATTGATGAAAAAATATCCTAGAACTTGAAAAAAGTATGTTTCACATTTTAGTTGACATATTATTTTAAATGTTGTATAATATAATTGTTGAACTAATGAGAAATAAAGAAAAGAGGTGCTAAGATGACTGATGAATTTCAAGGTAAAAGTTTTAGTATAACTGATCCGCAAGGTGTAAATACAGTTATATATAGAATTAACAAAACAGCCAAGGAATTACAAAAACAGTATCCAAAATATACTGTTGAAAGATTAGTGTACTCTGAAGAAATGAATGGCAATATGAAAAAGAAAACCTTTTATGTTGATTATCCAGAGCCAGAAGGAGAAGACTTAGTAATATTATCTTTTGGGCAAGAAAAAGTAGTTGTCAATATGGGATTACTTAAAGATAACAAATTAAAAATATCTAAAAGACCTATTCCAGTCAAATTTGACACTGTTTATTCAGAAACCCCAATGGAAATGAAAGACTTTAATTATACGCCAAACTTACAAAGAGCGTTTACAATTATCGACCCTGAAACAACAGAAGAGGTTAAGCCAAAATTATACATAGATAGCCAAACAAATGAAGTTAAAGGAAAATGTAAATTACAACCATACAAATCTTATTTCACTTTTGAAATAAAATAAAGGAGGATTATTTAGTGGAAGGAACAAATAATGAGAGACCAACAGTAAGAGCTTCAGCATTATATTTTGTACCAGAAAGGACTACAGAAAAGGTTGGTAGTGCAGTTCAAGGAAAGGCAGACGTTAAAGAAAGTCCAGAAGAATTAGTAAATTTAAGTGGACTTGAAATAACAGTAAGTGATGTTAATCCAATTACTATCCCTAAGGATGTTAGAGAAAAAATTGAAAAATTATCTGAAAGAAGATTAACTCCTAGCGCAATAGCTAGAAAAGCTGAAAGAAGCAAAAAAGGCGGAGAAGCTGAAAGAGCATAATTTGATTATTTAAAAAAAAATCATAACCAATGAGAAGGTAGATTATGGGAAGTTCATTTAGTGAATTTATGAAAAAGAATTTAAAATATATAATATTTGCGTTAGTATTATGGGCAATAGGCGAAATCTTTTTAGTTGCGCCTATTGCTTTAAGCATTAGTCAGAGATATGTTGATGGATTATTCGATATAGCTCCTTTTATCGAAGCTTTAGTTGAAAACATAGTATCATTCTCATCAATTGGTAAAGTATTCACAAGCGAGGCAATTGGAGCGTTTGGTAGCACAACTTTGTGGTATACATTAATTGTTGCTTTGGCAGTGGGTATAGGAGCGTTTAAAAATAGAAAAAAGACAAAATATCAAAATATAGAACATGGATCAAGCGATTGGTGCCAAGGAGGAGAGCAGTATAGGGTTTTAAGTAGAAACTCTGGTTTACTTTTAGCTCAAAATCATTATTTACCACTAAATAAATTAGGAAATATAAACGTACTAATCGTCGGTGGTTCTGGTTCTGGTAAATCTTCAAGTTACACTATTCCAAATGCACATCAAATGTTAGGTTCATATGTATTTACAGATCCTAAAGGTGAAATATATGATACAACAGCTGGATTTTTACAGAAAAATGGATATGAGATAAAAATATTAAATTTAGTTAATCCAACAAGTAGTGATAGTTACAACCCTTTACAACACATCCAAAATGAAATAGATGTAGACGTTATAGCAAATACAATAGTAAAAGGACAGAAGGCAGAAGGAACGGCAACAGACCCATATTGGGATAACATGGCTGAAATTTTGCTTAAAGCTCTTATTTATTATATTATTGCTACAAGACCACCAGAAGAACAAAACTTAGCAAGCTGTGCAGAACTAGTTAGAGCTGCAAATAATAATGGTGGAAGCAACTTACTTACAGAACTTATGAGTCAGTTACCTTATGACCACCCTGCAAGAATGAACTACAAATCTGTTGAAATAGCTTCAGAAAAAACATATAGCTCAATTTTGAGTACATTGCAATCAAAGCTTGGTAAATTTGACTCAAAAGAAATAGCAGATGTAACTTCAACAAATACAATAGATTTTGTTGACATAGCAACTAAGAAAACAGCTTTATATGTTGTATCATCAGATACACATAGTGCATATGATTTCTTACTTACAATATTCTTCTCACAAATGATACAACAGTTATATGATTTTGCAGATAAAAATGGTGGTAAATTACCAATTCAAACGTTCTTTATACTTGATGAGTTTGCAAACATAGGTCAAGTACCAGACTTCGATAAAAAGATATCAACAAGTAGAAGTAGAGGAATTTCATTTAGTGTTATATTACAGAACTTAGATCAATTAAAAGCAATATATGAAAAGTCTTATGAAACAATTATAGGTAACTGTGATACTCACGTATTTTTGGGAAGTAACTCGTATGCAACAGTTGAATATTTTTCAAAGGAATTGGGAGAGAAAACAATTACTCATAATAGCAAATCGGTTAATAGAAATAATGTAGATGTAAGAACAGGATTTAGTGAATCAGATCAAATTATGGCAAGAGCTTTAATGACACCTGATGAGCTAAGAAGAATGGACAATAATGATTGTATTATCTTTGAAAAAGGATTAAAACCAATAATAGCTAAAAAGCTTTGGTATTTTAAAACTCCAATGCTTAAAGATTTTAATGCAAATAGAATTGACCATAATGATTATGAATGTCAAGAAAGAGGAAACTGGAGAAAATACAATCCATATAATCCTTATACGGGTGATGAGAATGTAAATGAGCAGAATAAAGATGTTAAAGTTGAATCTTTAGATGATTTGTTTGAGGATGCTAAGCCTGTAGAGCCAATAAGTACTATTCAACAAAATTCTGGAATTGTTGGGGGTATGGGAGTTGGTACTGCACAAACTCAGGCACAAGGAATGGCAGGAATGAACCCGATGCAAGAGCCTCAAGGAATTAATGTCAATATGGCAGGAGCAAATCCAGCGCAAGGAAGTCAAGGATTGCAGGGTTCATCAGCAGTTCAAAATAACGGATTTAATGCCGGTGTAGTTCCAAATGCAGGACCAAGTTTTGCATCAGTACCAAATATTCAGCCTTTGAATAATACTTCAAATGTTAGAAATCAGACAGCAAATATTCTTCCGGGATTTGAAGATGAAGCTACAAAACAAATGCAAGATACATCAGATGATGAAATAGATATTCAAAAAGAATTAGAAGCAAAATTTGATGAATTGTTTGGAAGTGATTAAAATTACATAATTGTATTGACAAACTGCAATTATTATGATATTATATAAATACAATTTAATGAACTTGTAATATCGCTGTTATTCAAGTTTTAGTCGTATGTGTATCCGTGAATGCACATACGTTTTTTTGTTTTATCAAACAAAAAAGAGCAGACCGTGAAATCCACTCTTTCGACTATGTAATGCTACTCATTAGTCTTAACTTGATTTTCATTTTTTTCTAGTTCTTCGTCTGATTTTTGACTTAATATTATGTTTTTTTCTTTTTCGGTTATCAGTTGTTGAACCAAATACAAAATCAAATCGCTGTTATTCATCTTTAGTCCCCCTTTCCGCCCTTGAGAAAGGGCTAGCCCTTCTATAGCGTCAGGTTGAAAAATATTTTACCATATATTTGCAATAATTGCAACTTTTGATGATTTTTCATCATCAAAGTTCTTATACCACCCGGTCATATACTTGCAAGATTTTTTCCTTTTTTATAAAATATATATGTGAAAAAAATGAATGAAATAAACAAAATTAAATACTTTGATGAATTGCCATCAACACATTTATATGTAAAAGAAAATCAAGATAAATTAGAAAATGGCACTGTAATTATTGCAAACAAGCAAACTGCAGGAATAGGAACTCACGGAAGAACTTGGTACACAGGTAGTGGTGATAATATTGCAATGAGTATGCTTTTTAAGCCAGAGTGCGATTTATCTAGTTTAAATAATATAACAGTTGATGTGGCACAAAGTATCAAAAAAACTATAAGAAATTTATACAATATTGGTTTAAACATAAAATACCCTAATGACTTATTGTTAAATGGTAAAAAAATATGTGGAATTCTTACAGAAATAAATACAATTTCAGGAAAAATAAATTATTTGATTATAAGTTTGGGATTTAATGTAAATGAAATATGTTTTGATGAAGAAACTATAAAAATAGCAACATCATTAAAAAAAGAATATAACAAAAATTTTGATAGAAAAGAAATTATACTAAGAATAATTCAAAACATAAATAATATCGTAAAATCAACGACATAAAAACAATTCAAAATTAAATTAAACAGAATTGTAACAAATTTACAAAACGGAGCATATATGAGTGGAATAAAAATTATAGGTAGAGGAAAATATTTGCCAAAGCAAGAAATAACATCTGCTGATTTAAGTAAAAAGTTTAATGTAACAGAAGAATACATATGCAAAGTTTGCGGAATTAAAAGCAGATGGTACGGAAATGATGAAGATACATTAGAAAGTATGGCATATAAAGCAAGTCTAGATGCTATAAAAAATGGAAATATTAATTGCAATAAAATAGACTTAATAATTGTGGCAACAACATCTTCAAATATGATGATGCCGGGGATATCATACTTAGTACAATCTCTTTTAAATATTAAAGATTGTATGTGTTTAGATATTTTGGCAGGTTGCAATGGATTTGTAAATGCATTTGATATAGCATATAATTATATAGAAATTGGAAAAATTAACACAGCTTTAGTTATAGGTGTAGAAAAATTATCATCAGTAGTAGATTCAAACGATATGTCTACAGCTATTCTTTTTGGGGATGGAGCAGGGGCTACCATTATTACAAAAAGTGATAAGCCTAAAAAATATTATTCTAAATTCAAAAGCCAAGGTCAAGATGCAGAGTCTTTGACTTATGAAGTAGGAAAAAAGCTAACTATGGATGGAACAAAAATATATAAATACGCGGTTGCAGAAGTTCCAAAATTAATTAATGAAACATTGAATGAGGCAAATTTAAACATAGCAAAGGTGGAACATATAGTTTTACATCAATCAAATACTAGAATAATGAGCTCTATAGCAAAAAAGCTTAAAATAGCTAATGATAGGTTATTTTCAGATATAGAAAGTGTAGGAAATACATTTTGTGCAAGTATACCAATAGCTTTAACAGAAATAGATTTACAAGAAGGTGAGTATTTGTTAATGTGTGGCTATGGTGGAGGCTTAAATACAGGATGCATTTTACTAGAATTATAGTTCTAATAAATGTTCAAAAGTTACAATTCACAGTTAGATTTTTTGTAAAAATAATAAGAACCGTGAATTGCAATGTGCAGGAGCTTTTATAAATAAGTAATTATAAAATTAATTGAAAGGATGAACCAAATGAAAACAGCATTTTTATTTCCAGGTCAAGGAAGTCAATTTACAGGAATGGGAAAAGATTTTTACGATAAATTTAAAGAGGCAAGAGAAGTATATGATTTAGCAAATAAAGTAACAGAAATATCAGTTAAAGAATTATGTTTTGATGGAAACGAAGATGAGTTAAAAGAAACAAAAAATGCTCAACTTGCAATTGCCACAACTTCACTCGCAATACTAGCAGTTATAGATAAATTGAACATTAAAGCAGAATTTGCAGCAGGATTAAGCCTTGGCGAATACGTTGCATTAGTATATGGAGGTTTCTTAAAATTAGAAGATTGTTTTAAACTTCTAAAACAAAGAAGTTTTTATATGCAAAATTTAGTACCAAATAAAGAATATGCAATGTCTGCTGTTATTGGTTTAGATTCTAGTAAGATAGAAGAGATTTGCACAAAACATGAAGCAAATGGAGAGTTTGTAGTACCAGCAAATTATAACTACAGTATGCAAACAGTAATATCAGGAGAAGCTAAGGCAATAGAAAGTGTTTCTCAAGAACTAAAAGAGCTAGGTGCTAAAAGAGTGATACCACTTAAAACATCAGGATCATTCCATACAAAAGCACTAGAAGAAGCAAGCAAAGAATTTTATAAAGATTTACAAAAAGTAGAGTTCAAAACAGGAAATGGCGTAAATGTAATAAAAAACTTAGACGGAAGCATATACAAAGTAGGAGATAATTTTGCGGAAATATTATCTAAACATATTATAAGTCCTGTAAGATTTGATAAAGCTTTAAAAATATTTAAAAATGAAAATGTAGATACATTTATAGAAATAGGTCCGGGCAAGTCAATGACAGGATTTATAAATAAAGAAAAATTAGAAGGTTTAGCTTTGAACGTACAAAAAGTAGATGATTTAGAAAAATTAAAATAAATTTTACGTTGGGGACGGTCCTTTTTGTAAAATATTTTACGATGGGGACGGACCAAAACGTAAAATAATACTAAAAATAGTTGGGAAAATTGATTTTTTACGAAAAGGACCGTCCCCAACGTAAAAAGAAAGGATTTGAAAGATGGAAGAAAATAAAGTTGCGTTAATTACAGGTGGAACAAGAGGAATAGGAAAAGCTATAGCTAAAAAGTTTGCTGAAAATGGTTATAATTTAGTTATAAATTATGTTTCAGAAAATACGGATTTAGAAAAGTTAAAAAATGATATAAATAGTAAAAATGAGATATTATTTGTAAGAGCAAATGTTGGAGATTTTGCATCTTGCGAAGAATTAGTAAAACAAGCAATAGATAAGTTTGGAAAAATAGATGTATTAATTAACAATGCAGGAATTACAAGAGATAATCTGATTATGAGAATGAAAGAAGAAGATTTTGACAATGTAATTAATACAAATTTAAAAGGAACATTTAATGTTACAAAAAATGTAGTTCCATATATGATGAAAAAAAGAAGCGGGAAAATAGTTAATGTATCATCAGTTGTTGGATTAAGCGGAAATGCTGGTCAATGCAATTATGCAGCTTCAAAAGCAGGTATAATAGGATTTACAAAAAGCATAGCTAAGGAATTAGCAAGTAGAAATATATTAGCAAACTGCGTAGCACCAGGCTTTATAGATACAGACATGACAGAAGTTTTAAACGATAGTGTAAAAGAAAATATAAACAATCAAATACCATTAAAAAGAATGGGAACTGCTGAAGAAATAGCAAAAGCTGTTTACTTTTTAGCAGGAGAAGATAATACATACATAACAGGTCAAGTTTTAAATATAGATGGCGGAATGTTAATGTAAAATAATACTAAAAATTTGATTTTTACGAAAAAGGACCGTCCCAAACGTAAAAAGAAAGGAAAATTAAAATGGACAGAAGAGTTGTAGTTACAGGAATGGGAGCAATTACTCCTATAGGAAATAATGTAGAGGAATATTGGAAAGGATTACAAGAAGGCAAATGTGGAATTGATACTATTACTGCATTTGATACTTCTGACTTTAAAGTAAAATTAGCAGGAGAAGTTAAAAATTATAATCCTGAAGAATATTTTGATAAAAGGTCAGCTAGAAGATTAGACAAATTTACTCAATTTGCAATGATAGCAGCAAGAGAAGCTATGAAAGATAGCAAAATGACAAAAGAAAATACTGATTTTGAAAGAGTTGGTGTTTTTATAGGTTCTGGTATGGGTGGACTAGATACAATTGAAAAAGAATTAAATGTATGTTTTGAAAAAGGATATGATAAAATTTCACCTATGTTTATACCTATGGTTATTTCAAATATGGCTACTGGAAATGTTGCAATTGATTTGGGATTAAAAGGAGAATCTTTTTCTATAGCTACTGCTTGTGCAAGTGCAACTCATTCAATTGGAGAAGCTTATAGAGCTATAAAACATGGATACCAAGATGCTGTATTTACGGGAGGAACAGAAGCTTCTATAACTAAATCTGGTTTAGCAGGATTTACAAATATTAAGGCTTTAACTCAAACTACAGATAAAAATAGAGCAAGTATTCCTTTTGATAAAGAAAGAAGCGGATTTGTAATGGGAGAAGGAGCTGGCGTTCTAGTCTTAGAAGAATTAGAACATGCTAAGAAAAGAGGAGCAAAAATATATGCTGAAATAGTAGGATACGGTGCTTCTTCAGATGCATACCACATTACATCTCCTGCACCTGGTGGAGAAGGTGGAGCTAGAGCAATGGTTAGAGCAATTAATGATGCAGGAATCGAAGCAAAAGATATTACATATATAAATGCTCATGGTACATCAACACATCTAAATGATTCTTGCGAGACTTCTGCTATAAAAACAGCATTAGGAGAAAGTAGCAAAACAGTAATGGTAAGCTCAACAAAAGGAAATACAGGACATTTACTAGGAGCAGCGGGAGCTATTGAGGCAATTGCTTGTGTAAAATCAGTAGAAGATGATTTCGTACCACCTACAATTAATTATAAAGTTCCTGATGAAGAATGTGATTTAGATATAGTACCTAATAAAGGAAGAAATACAAAAGTTGAATATGCTATGTCAAATTCTTTAGGATTTGGTGGACATAATAGTTCAATTATATTTAAAAAATATGAGAAAGGATGTTAAATTTAATGGAATACAAAGATATTAAAGAAATAGTTAAAGATATGGGAGAGTCTAAAATTGATGAATTAAAAATAGAATTCCCTGATGGAACTAAAATAAGTATGAAAAAAAATGACCAAAAAGTTGTGTATAAGGCTGAACCAGAAGTACATGAGGTGGTAATTCCACAAACTTCAACAGTAAGTACTATTGTGAATGCTAACTCTGAAAATAAAGTAGAAGAAAACTACAAAGAAATAAAGGCTCCTATGGTAGGAACATTTTACAGCAAATCATCTCCAACAGCAAAACCTTTTGTAAGTGTTGGCGACAAAGTAAAAAAAGGAGATGTTGTTTGTATAATTGAGGCTATGAAGCTTATGAATGAAATAGAAAGTGAATTTGATGGCGAAATAGTTGAAATTTGTAAAAAAGACGAAGATATGTGCGAATATGGAGAATGTTTATTTAAGATTAAATAATTTTATTTCACAATATATATTCTTCCAAATAATATTGTGAAACTTAATCTAAAATTAGAAAGGGTAAAGAAATGTTAGATATTAATGGAATTATGGAAATAATACCACAAAGAGCACCATTTTTGATGATTGATAAAGTTGAAGAATATGTACCCGGAGAAAGTGCAGTTGCATATAAAAATGTATGTATAAATGAACCTCACTTTGCAGGTCATTTTCCAGGAAATCCTATTATGCCGGGGGTATTGATAGTTGAAGCATTGGCTCAAACTGGAGCAGTTGCCATTCTATCTAAAGAAGAAAATAAAGGTAAAAATGCTCTTTTTGGTGGAATAGATAAGCTAAGATTTAAAAAGCAAGTTGTTCCTGGAGATACTTTAAAGTTAGAAGTAAAAATAATTAAACAAAAAGGACCAATAGGAATAGGTGAAGCTATAGCAACAGTTGACGGAAAAGTTGCATGTAAGGGAGAACTTACTTTTGCAATTGTTTAAGCTAGAATTAGCGAAAATCTACATCTAAAAATGTAAGCTGGGAATTGTAATCAAAATTGAATGAATTTTAAAAGAAGGAGTTTAAATGATACGTAAAATATTAATTGCTAATAGAGGAGAAATTGCAGTAAGAATAATCAGAGCTTGTAGAGAAATGGGAATTGCAACAGTTGCTGTTTATTCTGAAGTAGACAAAAATGCTTTGCATGTGAAATTAGCTGACCAAGCTGTATGTATTGGTCCAGCTCCATCACAAAAAAGTTATTTAAATGTAAAAGCTATATTAGAGGCTTGTTGCCTTACAGGAGCAGATAGTATTCACCCTGGATATGGCTTTTTATCTGAAAATGTTTCATTTGCAAAAATGTGTAGTGAGATGGGCATTAATTATATAGGACCTTCATATGAGTTAATTGAGCTAATGGGAAACAAATCTAAAGCAAAAGAAACAATGAAGAAAGCTGGTGTTCCAGTTGTTGAAGGCTCAGAAGGAAATGTAGAATCACTTCAAGGAGCAAAAGATATTGCCAATAAAATTGGCTACCCAGTAATAATGAAAGCCGTAAGTGGTGGTGGCGGAAAAGGTATAAGAATAGCAAATAGTGAAGAAGAACTTACTAGATATTATGATGTAATAAGAGCCGAAGCCAAATCAGCATTTAATGATGACAGTATCTATATAGAAAAATACATAAAAAATCCTAGACATATAGAAATTCAAGTAATTGCAGATAAACACGGAAATGTAGCACATTTAGGCGATAGAGACTGTACAGTACAAAGAAAAAATCAAAAAATGCTTGAAGAGAGTCCATCAGATTACATAGATGAAAAATTAAGGCAAAAGATGGAAAAAGTTTCGGTAAAAGCAATAGAAAAAATAGGATACACAAATGCTGGAACAATAGAATATTTGGTAGACAAAGAAGGCAATTTTTACTTCATGGAAATGAATACTAGACTACAAGTTGAGCATCCTGTAACAGAGTTGGTTACTGGTGTTGACTTAGTTAAAGAACAAATAAATATAGCATCAGGAAAAAAACTTTCAAAGGAAGTAATGAATTTACACATAAAAGGTCATAGTATTGAATGTAGAATAAATGCTGAAAATCCAGATAAAAACTTTATGCCTTGTCCAGGAAAAATAACAGGACTTCATATACCAGGAGGAAATGGCATAAGAGTGGATTCAGCAATTTATCAAGACTATATAATACCACCAAATTATGACTCAATGATAGCAAAACTAATTGTTCATGGTAAAGACCGTGAAGAATGTATTAATAAAATGAAGAGTGCATTAGGTGAATTTGTAATAGAAGGTGTAACAACAAATATTGATTTCTTGTACAAAATACTAGAGAATCCTGAATTTATAAAGAATGATTATGATACATCTTTTATAAAATAAAGTTATTTTCTACTTAAGCTTCAATATACGTTCTGAAGCTTTTAAAAACTATTATAATGAGAGGAAAAACGATGGTTATTGATAAAATTAAAAAGGTTACAGTTACTGACACAAAAGCCAACACAAAAGCATCAGATATGATGGTTGGAAAATGGATAAAATGTGATAAT
>CAKNIU010000009.1 GCA_930980675.1 uncultured Clostridium sp. | reverse complement strand
AGTTCCTACTACTTGTTTTGTGTTTCTTTCCACAACTTGAACAATGGCACCTTCTCTGCTGTTACCACTATTTTCATCTATTATTTTAACTTCAACTATATCTCCATTCATAGCATCTTTTTTATTGTTTTTAGCTATGAAAATATCTGGCTCATCATCTGATATTTTTACAAAGCCAAAACCTCGTTCATGACCAATAAACTTTCCTTGAATTAAGCCCATTTTATCCTCCAAATTATTTTTCAATCTCCCAAAAAAAGAGTGCACCAATTAAATATGTGCACCCCATAAAAATTATAATACATAAACAATTCCTAAAGCTATTGTTAATACTGCAAATATTATACCAATTATGATTGTATTTCTTTGAACTTTACCACCTTTTGTTCTGCCTTTGGTTTTATCATAATACTTATTAGCATTTGGATTTTCTGCAATGTCTTCCATTGAATTTCTTTCTTTATTTTGTAGTAATGTTATTAAAATTAAAACTGCACAAACAATTAAATATATTACTGTTAATATGTTTTTTGCTACTTCCATCTTGAATAACCTCTTTCTTTCTGCCTAATGTTCTCTTTTAAATTAAGCTCATTTTTCACATATAATATATAATATCATAAATCTACGTAAAAATCAATACATTTTAAAATTAAACTAAAAACTAAATGTTACTGAACTGTAACTAAATTTTCTTTTTCTTTATTATACTTTTCAATAATTTCTCTTAGGGCTTCTGAAAAATCTTGAAGCATTACAACTTTGATATTAGGTGCTTTTCCGGAAATATAATCATCAACAACTTGTTTTAATTTATACATATTATTAAGCTCTGGCAAAAGGATTTTTGCATTTTTATCTGCTCTATCCACAAGTTTTTCTTTTATTGTTACTATATCTTCATTACTTGCACAAGATATCCTTTGGAATATTTGATATGGATCACTATATTTAAATATAGGAATATTCATACATTCTTTATCAAAAGTATCATAGAATTTTTCCATTTTCATTGGTATGTTTTTAAATATAGTATCGGCTTTAACTCTATACATTTTATCTTTTAGTTGATTATTTAAGTTTCTAAATCTACTTAATATTTCTTGCATTTCTGGCATATTTTCATCAAATGACATTTGCTTTATTTGTTCTTCTGCATCTTCACAATATTCTGATGTAATTGATGCTATATTCATACCGTTTAAAAATACACTATTTATTGTTTGCATGTCATAATCAATCAAGCCTTTTTTTATGAAATATACAAAATACGTATATATTTTTAGTAAGTCTATTAATTGTATTTCTCCCTTTTTTACAGATTCTAGAACTTCTGAAATAACATTTGGAAATTGGTCATCAGATATTTTCCAATATTCTTCTGTAAGAAGTCTTTTGTAACCTGGTAATTTGTCAGTATCAACAGTGTTTATTATATCTTCCATGTCCTTTTTAAAAGTTTTCATGTCAAATATTCTAGTTCTTACATATATTTCAATAAATTTGAAAAATCTATATTCTGTTTTAAAATTATAGTAATAATTATTATCAAATTCTTTTATATAAAATTGTCTATTATCCATAAAAACTCTTGAAGATACTACTAATGACTTATATTCTTCATTATCGTTAATATTTACAAATTTGTCTTTTGTAACTTTTCCAGCTTTAATTTCAAAAGATACTGCTATTGTAAATATTAACATTGTTTGAAGAATTCTATTATTTGTATTTGGATAAGATTTGTTAACCATATCAAATACTTTTTTGAAGTCATTTAGAGCATGCTTTAAAATTCTTAAGTTTCTAGTACCACTTTTTATAAATGTTGAAACTATTAGATTTGTATTTTCTCTTAAAAATCTTATTAAATCTCCATTGTTTTCATATCTTATTAATAATCCATTAATAATATATGTAAACTCAGGGGCATACTCAAATGTTTCACCTATTAATTTTTCTTTTATTCTTTCATAATCATTTGCTTTGTCGAATACATTTTCTATTGTATCTTCTATTTTTTCAACCATTGGTTTATCTGTTGTAAGAAGTTTGTCTTCTTTGTCTAACAAATATGTAGCAATAAATGTTTTCATTTCCAAATTGCTACTTTTTAATTTTGTAGAAAGTTCTTTCTCATTACAAATTATGATTGTTTTTATGTGGTCATGCTCTACGAAATTATTTATGTAACCCAATATGTCTATAACATCAACATTTGCTCTTTCTAAGTCATCAAAACACAATACCTTGTCATCTGTTGAGAAAAAGTTTTCATAATCTATTTTATCTCCATTTTGAGTTACACCAAAAAAGTTTGCCATATCTAATCCAGTTTTTGCATATTCTGGAATAAAAGTTTGTCCATTACTATCCATGTATCTTTTTAAATTTTTATCCATTAGCTGTGTTGTTTCTATAAATATTTTTTTGCTTATTTCCTCTAGATTTGATATACCATATAAAGACATGTATATAGTTGTTAATTTTTTACCATTTACAGTCATATTTTCAATTTTGTTTCTTATTTTGTGGTTCCAAAAATATGTTTTACCACTTCCCCATTCACCATTTATCATAATGGCATAATCTGTGTAATCTGACCTTATGTAATCTAATATGCTTTCTACTAAATCATCCATTCTAATTCTCTCCTTAATTCTTATGCATTACATTTCCCTTGCTAATGCCATAAAACCAATTTTATTTGTGGCTTTACTTAGTGTTTTGATGCATTCATTTGCAGTAGATCCTGTAGTGTAAATGTCATCAAGTAATAATATTTTTTTATTTTTAATTCTATCCACATTCTGAATTGCAAATACATTTTTTATGTCAACTTGCCTTTCTTTAGCTGTTTTTGTGCTTTGTGGCTTTATGTTTTTTGTTTTAACTAAGCAATTTGTTTCTACTGAAATTCCAAGTTTCTTAGCTATTAACTCTGTTTGATTATATCCACGCTCATTCATTCTTTTTTTATGTAGTGGAACTGGAACAATTATATCATAACTTTTTAAAATAGAATATATTTTTTTATTGTTTTTTATTAAATATGCAAAAGAATTTGCAAGATAACTTGCGTCATAAAATTTATAATTTATTAAAAGATTTCTAATTATGTCTTGGTATTTGTAAATAAAGATTTTTTGAATTTTTAGATTATTATTTGTTTTATCATCCCAAATGTTATCCTTAAAATTAAGCTCTTTATTTATAAATGAATTTCCTAGAGATTCAATTTTTATGTTTTCTTTAAACATAAAATTAATTTCATATTGTTTTAAATTTTCTTCGCATTCTTTGCAAATTGGTATACCTATTTTTTCACAAACACCGCATTTTATAGGAAAAAATAAATTGAGGGCTTTTTCTAAAATCATAAGTAATCACTCTTTACAGCTATTCTATAATAGACTGTAATTCTCCTTTCTAGTATTTATAATTCATGCCCCCAAATTAATTTTATCAAAACTTTTTATTTTGTAATTATTTCTTTAATCTGTATAATCTTTATCTTCTTTATTCATATTTTGAGCTGTAATTTCTTTTTCTATCCTTTCTTTTTGTATTATTGCTCTCTCCCTATTATAAACTTCCATATTATTATTATAAATAATTTTATTTAAAATATTTATGGATCTAGATTTTAACCCTAGTACTAAATATATTTCTGATAAATCAACAAAACCAATTTTTATATGTTGATTCTCATAGTTTTCAAAAGCCTGAGATATTGTTTTTCCATTTTCCTTCTCTTTTTTTATAAAACTATATATTTCTTTTTTGCTTTTTAAAAAGTCCTTTTTTAACTTTTTCAGCTCTTCTTCATTTAATGAATATATTATACTGTATACTTCACCTATTGAAATATTTAATCTTTCTGCTACGTCTTGTGGTAACATTTCTTTTAAAAGTTCTATTGTTTTTTCTTTTGAATCATATTTCTTAGCATCGCTTGTTTTCATATCTTTACTTATTACTTCTGATATTTCTTGAGGACTACACTCATCATCCCACATATCTAAAAACTTATCCAATAATGATTTTTGTTTTTCATCATCACTTTTTCCCATGTAAATTTTAATTCTTTTTTCACTAACTCCTATTTGATTTGCTATTTTTTTAGTATCCATTCCTAAACTTTTTAGTTCTAAATACTGTTTGTACCTATCTTTTTTCTCCTTTACTATTGGTACATCTCTTAGATTAATACCTGTATTTTTCGCTTGCAATAAGTAATTAAATACTGTAGCCACATTAGTATCAAGCTTATCAGCAATATCTTCTTGACTTTTTCCATCATTCCACATTTTAACAATAATATCCATGTTTATTTCTTTCGCTTTTCTAAGCTCACTTCCTTCTTCTTTTGCAATAGAAAGTAATTCACTTACTTTATTAGAAGATATAAATAGTTCATCTCCTATTTCTTTTCTTGATTTTCCCTCGTTCCACATCTGAACTGCTAACTCTTTTCTTTTTCTATTTTTTTCTTCTAAACTTAATACTGTATAGCCTCTTTTTCTTGCTTTATTTATTAATTGATTTATTTTATAAGTTGGATAATTCAATTCTTCTGCTATTTTTTTTACTGGCCATAGCATATTCCATAAATTTCTCACTTTTTCTACATCTTCATCTTCTTTTTTCATCTTAATTTCAGTTCCTCATTTCTCAATTTTTAATAATAAATACATTTATTTATTTTCATAAATTTTCCAATTTATATTTTAGTCCTGAATTTCTTTGTTTTATTTTTTCATTGTTTATCATAAACTGAATAGTAAAAGGATTTCCTATCATTATTAACTTATCTTTTGCCCTTGTCATTCCTGTGTATAGTAAATTTCTTGTGAGTAGCATTGGTGCAGCCTGATAAATAGGTATAATTACTGTTTGAAATTCACTTCCCTGTGATTTATGTACTGTAATTGCAAATGAATGCTCTATTTGATCTAAGTCTTGATAACCGTAAAATGCAACTTTATCATCATCAAATCTAATTTTTACTTCACCAACTTCATCATCTATTTTTTCAATAACGCCCATTTCTCCATTAAAAATTCCACTATTTATCTCACTTTTTCTTCTCCACATTATATCATAATTATTCTTAGTTTGCATTATTTTGTCGCCTTCTCTATATATTATTTCTCCAAATTTCTTTTCGTTTTTTATGACACTTGCTGGATTAAAATTTTCTTGTATTACTTTATTTAAATTTTTTGTTCCTAAATCTCCTTTTTTAGATGGCGTTATTATTTGTTCTTCTAAGTTGTATAATTCTAGTATTTTGTTTATTATTTGCATTGTAGATTTTTCTTGGATAAAGAAGAAATCATTCTTAGTATCACTTCGATTTGATGATTTGTCTTTATCTTGTTCTTTAGATTTTTTTGATTGTGTAAAGTCATCATCATTCATAGAAATTTTCATATCTACGGCATTATTTTTTACATCTTCTAAAAAGTTTATTCCTTCATTAACTTTGTGAGAATTAACAATAATTTCACTTTGAAGAGCTTGTCTAAAAATTTTGTTAAGTCTAATATATGTAATTCTTTTTGAATCTATTAAATCTTTTAAAACAACTCCTGGTCCAACTGATGGAAGTTGATCTGTGTCTCCTACTAGTACAAGCTTTGTTCCTTTAAATAATGCTTTTACAACATAATTCATCAAGAATATATCCACCATTGACATTTCATCTATTATAACTACATCTGCGTCAATTGGTGTTACATCTAAATCTGGGTCAGGCTTTTCGTCTGAAACTTTTCCTATTTCCAATAGTCTATGTAATGTACTTGCTTCTTCTCCAGTTGCCTCTGTCATTCTTTTAGCGGCTCTACCGGTTGGAGCACAAAGTACAACCTTCTTTCCTCTTGATTTATATATATCTATAATTGTTTTTATTATAGTCGTTTTACCTGTACCGGGTCCACCGGTTATAATACACACATTATTGTCATTAACCATTTTTACTGCTTCTACTTGTTTTTCAGATAATTCTAATGAAGTAGCTTTTTCAGTTTTTTCCAATTCCTTATTAAAGTTTGATATTCTTTTTATATTATCTGCCTGCTCTAATCCTAGAATTCTTTGTGCAATATTTAACTCGGTTTTGTAATAATCAATTAAATAAATCCAAGTTTGTATGCACAATTCTGTTTTGCCATTTGTGGTAGCTATTTCTTCTCTTTCCTCTATTTTTATTTGTTCTTTTACTCTTAAATCTTTTATTCCATCTAACACATCATCTTCTGAAACTCTTAAAAGATTGGTTACAAATGTTATTAAATTTGCTTCTAATACACAACTATGTCCATTATATGTAGCTAAGTTAAGTCCATGCCTGATACCAGCGTCCACTCTCTTTAGGTTGTTTCTTTCCACACCTAAATCTAAAGCCATTTTATCTATTTGTAAAAAATCTACTTTCACGCCAAGTTCACTTAAAACATATGGGTCATTTTCAACTATTGATATTGTATTAGCCCCCAACTTTTTGTAAATTGTATTAGCACTTTGAGGACCTATACCAAACTTTTCTAAAAATCCTACTATTTGCCACAACTCCCAATTAGCAACAAAACTTTCACTAATTTCTTCTGCTTTTTTCTTTGTAATACCTTTAATTTCTGTAAGTCTATTTGGATCAGCTTTTAATACTTCAACTGTTTCTTCTCCAAACTTTTTTATTATTTTTTTTGCAGTTGCAGGGCCAACTCCTTTTACAATACCATTTGACAAATATTTTTCTAGAGCATCTAAGGTTTCGGGCATTATTTTTTCAAAAGTTTCAACTTTAAATTGGTCCCCATAATCTGGATGAGTAACAAATTTTCCAACGATTTTAAGGCTATCACCTTTTTGTACAAAAGGTAAATAGCCTACTATAGTTGTGTCAGCTGACTCCATATCAAATGTAGCAATTGTATATCCGTTTGTTTCGTTTTTATATATTATATCTTGTACAGTTCCTTTAAGCTCCATTTTTTCCTTTCTTTTTATTTAAGGACGGGCCTTAATTGAATTTTTTCGTTTAAGGACCGTCCTTAAAATATCTTTTAATATCCGTACATTTGAGACATATACCATGAATTTATATCAAATGGTTCTCTTGTTTCTGGCATACCATAATTTATTCCATAAGTTTCTACTCTTATACTTGTTATTACTGGTGGGTCTACTGGTCTATCTTGAGTAAGTTCGCTACTTGAGTCTGTTTGTTCTTCTCTTGTCTCTACTTCTACATTGGAAATTGCATCTACTACATCCATTCCTTCTGTAACCTTACCAAATGCTGCATATAGACCGTCTAAACTATCAGTTGAATCTTCTGTAGTAATAAAGAATTGGCATGATGCTGAATTATATCCTTCTGTTGCTAAACTAGCACTATAACTACTATAGTCACTTCTTGCCATTGAAATAACTCCTCTTTCATGTTTTAGAGTATTATCATTATTTCCATTAGCAATAAATTCACCTGTTATTGTATATTCTTCATCAGAGTCCTGTCCTAAATCTTTTAGAGTAGCATTTCCTGTTCCATCTCCATTAGGATCTCCACCTTGTATCATGAAATCTGGTATTGTTCTATGGAATGTAAGTCCATCATAAAATCCATTATTAGCTAAAGCTATAAAATTTGCTACTGTTTCTGGTGCATAATTTGGATAAAGTTCTACTTTTATTGTTCCAAAGTTTTCTACTTCTATTGTTGCTATTGGATTTTGCACATAAAAGTTTTGCTTTTTTATTATTGTATTAGTAACATATGCTATTAATCCTAAAACTAATATAATAGCAATAATTGTTGCAACAAATTTGATTTTTGCATATTCTTTTTCATTTCCAGAAGTTTTAGCCTTTTCTAGCTTTTTATTTGCTTTTTCTAATTTAGCTTTTGCCTTTGCTTCTTTTTTCTCTGCTTTTGAAATTTTAGTTTTTGCGTTTACTTTCTCTTCATTTTTTGTTTCATTCTTTTTTGTATCTTTACTCATAATATGTATCCTTCCTTGTATTTTACATCCGCTTTTAACAAAAGTATTCTATCACAGAATTTATGAATTATCAACGCTATTTTTTCTTATTTTTTAATATATTTTCAATATTATTTTTAAAAGATGGAAATTCATTATGTATTACTTCCCAAACCATAGTCAAATTAATTCCATCATAATCATGCACAATTCTATTTCTTAAAGCTTTTAGTCCTCTCCAGTCTATAGTCTTATATTCATCTAAAAATTCATCACTAAATCTACTAACTAATTCTCCAATCTGACTCAAATTAAATACACATGCATTTATAGTTTTTCTATCTTTACTGAATGTTTCATAGTCATAACTATTTATAAAATCATTTATCTCAATTATATAATTATTAATTTTATTTAAAATTATATTATCTTTACTTTTCATACACTACTACTCCTGTTTTATCTATTTCTTTTTCTATTGGAGAATTTTTTTCTATTTCAATTTTTTCTATAACATCTACATCTTTATCAAAACTTTCTCCTATCTCATCCATAATTTTATAAAATTCCAATCCTTT
Source organism: uncultured Clostridium sp. (assembly GCA_930980675.1). The sequence continues at coordinate 26,709 of CAKNIU010000009.1, read as the reverse complement.
AACTTGTCCTTCGCAATCTATCATAATGTCTATGTCGCTTTCTTTTGTGGGCATATTTTTGGCATATGAACCAAATAATATTGCTTTCTTTACTTTTGTATTTTTTAAAACCTTATTTAAGATCTGCCTTATATCAGCTATAGTATATATATCATTTTTCATTTCTATTCTCCTTACCCAATTAAATTATCAAACAGGAACTGCTCCTGCATTCTTTTTAATGACCTTTTTATAGTTCTAGCTCTTATTTCTCCAATACCATCAACAGCATCTAATTCTTCAATATTTGCTTGTAATAAATTTTGAAAAGATTTAAACTTTTTAACTAAATTATCCACTATATTACTTGGCATTCTTGGAATTTTACTAAGTATTCTATATCCTCTTGTATATACACTAACTTCATCATAACTGTCTTGAGCTGTAAATCCAAGTGCTTTAGCAATATTTGTTGAAATCATAAGTTCTTCATGTGTCATATTTTGTATTTTTTCTAAGGCTTTATCTGCATTTTTGCCTTTAACATAATCTTTTATAATTAGTTCAACTTCTTCATTTATGCCATCTGTTAATTCTTCTAATTGCATTTCTATTAGTCTTCCATCTGTACCTAATTCATAAATTGCTCTTTCAACTTCATCAACTACTTGCATAAGCATTCCTGCTCTTTGCAATGTTTCTATAACAATTTGAAGTGTAACAATATCATTAAATTCATATTCATTAAGTAAGTTAAGCCTGTTGTCCAATACTTTTTTATATTTTTCAACTGTCTGAAGAGCTTGATTTGCTTCTGATGCTACTCTTGATGTGTCTTCTAATACATAACGATTGTTTCCTTGATAAATTGTTATTATTCCTCTTCTTTGAGAAATACTAATTACAATATTTCCTGTTTGTTTTGCAACACGTTCAGCTGTTCTATGCCTTGTACCTGTTTCTTGAGTAGGAATTGATTGTGGAGGAACTAATTGGGTATTAGCAAATAATATTTTTTTCAAATCTGAACTTAGTATAATTGCTCCATCCATTTTTGCTAACTCGTAAAGTCTTGCAGATGTATAATCAACATCAATATTGAATCCACCATCAACTAAATCCATTACTTCTTTGTTTTCGCCAATTACTATTAAAGCACCAGTTTTGGCTTTTAATATATTTTCTAGACCTTCTCTAATAGGTGTACCAGGTGCTATAAGTTTTAAAATGTTAATAAAATCATTTTCTTTAATTGCCATTTTTCAAGCCTTCCTTTCAGTTATTATTAAACTTTTTTGCTTTTGTACTTTCCTTATTTTATTAACAAGTATTTTTATAATTGCCTTATTTTATCTCAACTGCTCTTAAAGCATCATTTATATTTCTGACACCTATTATATCTAAATTATACTTATTTTTCAAGAGTTTTTTGTTATTTTCTGGTATAATGCACCTTTTAAATCCTAGTCTTTCTATTTCCTTTAATCTTTTATCTATTAAATTTACACTTCTTATTTCTCCAGTAAGTCCAACTTCTCCAATAACAGCTATATCTTTAGGTATACTAATGTTCTTAAAGCTTGATGCTACAACTAATGCAATGCCTAAGTCTGCTGCAGGTTCATTTATTCTCATTCCACTTACAACATTTAAGTAAACATCTTGGTTACCAAGCGCTAGGTTTGCCCTTTTTTCTAACACTGCTATTAGTAATGCTAATTTATTAAAGTCCACGCCATTTGCAGTCCTTTTAGGTATACCATAAACACTCATTGTAGTTAATGCTTGTACTTCTACTAAAAGTGGTCTTGTACCTTCAATTGTACATATTATAACTGAACCAGAATATTTATCGCTACCTTCTGAAATTAGAATTGATGATGGGTTTGTTACTTCTATCATTCCTTCGTTTTGCATTTCAAACATTCCAACTTCATTAGTAGAACCAAATCTATTTTTTACACTTCTGACAATTCTGTATGAAAAATATCTTTCTCCTTCTATATATAAAACTGTATCAACCATATGTTCTAGAACCCTTGGTCCTGCTATATTTCCATCTTTAGTTACGTGTCCTATTATAATTGTGGTTATTTGATTTTGCTTACACACTCTCATTATTCTAGCTGTTATTTCTCTAACTTGACTTACAGTTCCTGGAGCTGAGGTTATTTCTGAAGAATACATTGTTTGAATGGAGTCTATTACAACAAGTTTTGGATTCATTGAAGCAATCTCGCTATCTACCGCATCTATGTCAGTTTCGCCTAAAAACATTATATTATCACTAGTTATGCCTAATCTATCTGCTCTTAGTTTAACCTGCTCTGCTGACTCTTCTCCAGAAACGTATAAAACTTTTGAATCTTCACCTAAGCAAGCTATTTTATTACACAATTGTAAAATTAGTGTAGACTTACCAATACCAGGTTCACCACCAACCAAGACTAAAGAGCCTTTGACTAAACCTCCTCCTAAAACTCTGTCTAGTTCTTGGTACCCAGTTTGAACTCTTATAGCTTCTTTGCCTTCTACATTTTTAAGCAAAGTTGGTTTTGCTGCTGTTTTTTGCTTTCCATCTGTTCCTACTACTTTTTGCTCTTTTTCTTCATAAAATGTATTCCACTCATTACAGGCTGGACATTTGCCCAGCCATTTTGGTGATTCATATCCGCATGAGCTACAAACAAAAATTGTCTTTGCTTTCGCCATTTTTAACATCCTTTCTTTTTACGATGGGGACGGTCCTTTTCGTAAAAAAATATATATTTAAAGCCACACAATATACTTCTTTCCATTTTAGTGAAATGGAGCGGACAGCAAAATATTCAATTGAGTCTTGTTCTCAGTAGCGAAGTGAGAACGTACGAGCGCTGAGTGAGCATTTTGCGAACGAACCGCGAAGTAAAATAGGAAAGAACGTATATTGTGGCTTTGTTAGAAAACATTTTACGATAAGAACCGTCCCCAACGTAAAATTAATATTCCTTATTTCCATTTTTCAAAAATACAAGCAATTCTATAAATACTGCATGTGACCAAGCAAGACCAATAACCCATTTTTCATTCAAATCACTATTTGATTGTTCTGCTAAGAATCCTTGTGGGGTAGCGCTTTGTACTATAAAGTTCAAGCATTCATTTGCTTTTTTATCATCACCAGCAGCATGAAAATATAGTCCCATCCAGCCTGTTGCAATTATCCAAGGATTATTACCGCCAAGATATCCATCTCCTTGGTATCTTAAATATCCTCCGGAATAAGTTCTTAATGTCATATTTATTTGGTCAACTGTATTTTGTACAAATTTTTCATTCATGTCAAATACTCTAAATGGGAATACCCCCGCTATAACACTTATATCTACGAGTCTATCTGTTGTATTTCTTAGCAATACATTCATTTTTTTATCTACTAAATTATCTAAAATGTACTTTTTTGTATCCCTTTTATATTCTTCTAATTTCTTTTTGCATTTTAAGATGTCGTCTTGTTTTAATCTGTTCTTGTCAAACAAATCATATACTTCATCATAAGTTTTTATCATTGAGTCAAATGCTGAATATATTGCAGATAATGAATATAAATGTATTCCTTCTGTATTTTCCCATAAGTCATAGCTTGGATGTTTGTATATTTCGTCTCTTTCTTTATAGTTGTAATCTTTTTCTAGTTCCATTCTAACTTTATCTTCTGTTTCTTCTTTACCTAAAATATAGTCCATATATTTTTCAAGGAATTTTGCCCCCTTTTCTAACATTTTTAAATTATCTTTTAAAAATTTAGTATCTTTCTTTCCCGTCTTTCTTGCCATAACTAGAAAATGCCTATAAGCTCCATAAACTACTGTTGCAGTTTCATCTATTTGATATCCCCAGCAAGGTGCTAGTCTTCCATCTGTATAAAATCTTTGCTCCCACATTCCATTTTTTTCTTGTGTTTTTCTTAAAAAGTTTTCATACAATTTTTTAGACATACTTTCAAACCCAATAAAGTCTAAAGCCTTATATACTAAAACTGAATCTCTAGGCCAGCAATATGCATACCTTCCTGATTTATCTCTTTCTTCATCAACTTCAACAGAAGCAGAAATTCCACCTGTTCTTTCATTGATTAATAATGCCATAAGTAAAATAGTTCTTTTATATATTTGAATTATTTTATCCATATAGTCAGATCCATCTGGCTTTAGGTTTAATGTATCGTGTTCTTCAACATATTTTTTCCAATGTTTTATTACCTTGTTGATTTCTTTATTTACATCTATTCTTCTAACTTTTTCTATTTGTTCTTGTATTTCAGTTAGGCTATCATCCCCTGATGAAATATATATGTACATGTAAAACTCTCTTGTTTCGCCTGGTTTAATTACACCTAAATCATAACTTATTGCACTGTTAGCACTCATACCAATATAATCTTTATCATAAATATTTCCTGATTTGATATTATTATCTACATTATTTAACTGATGACTATATAATTTCTCTTTAGAAAAAGTTGCACAAGTATAATTGTGACTGTATTGTATTAAAGCATTATTTGAAATCATACCACCTGCAGTATTGTTATATGATGAGAATACTTTTGAATGTACTAGAAATTTTAAGTCTAAATCTATTGTATTGTCATTTTTAAAAACATATTTTTTTAGTAAAATATCTTGGCTTATCATTGCACAATCTATTTGCTTTACTTTTAGGTTAAAGTAAGTATTTTCAATATCAGTAACTAATACATTTGTATCATCTTCATAGTGTTGATCATATCTGTTATTTACGTCATTATGTAAATATATGATATTAGAATCATTTATTTTTACTCCAATATGATAAAAATCTGAATATTGCATATAGTCTGGAGAAGGATAATATAATCTTAGTAATTCTCCATATTTGCTAAATGTAGCAATTAAATCTTTGTTACCTATAAATGCATCATTGTAATACTTTTTCTTCATTTGAATTTACTCCTTTTTTATTTATTTTGCATAATCTCAATAATTTGTTTTCTTAAATCGTTTACTCTGTTATTCAATTTTACCATATCGTCATCATAATTAGAAGATAATCTAATATTTTCTTTTAAATTATGCTTCATTTCTTCTATTTCACTTTCCAAAGCATCCATTTTATCTAATATATCAATTCTTTGTTTTTGTTTATTAGCAGGATTTACACAATGTTGACATTTTTCTAATGTGCTGTCTAAAGTATATGTTTCGCCATATTTAGGTATTGTTACTCCTATATTTGTTGTTTCTTCTATTTTTTGCTTTAATGCATCTTGTGAATGTGGCTCACCATGTACTAAAAATATGTGTTCTGGCATTTTACTTGTAAATGAATATACAAAGTTTAGTAGCCATTCTTGGTCTGCATGTCCAGAATATCCTTCTATATATTCAATTCTAGCTTTTACAGCAAATTCCTCACCAAGTATTTTTACCTTTTTTTCACCATCAACTATTCTTCTTCCTAGTGTTCCAGGAGCTTGATATCCAACAAAAAGTATAGTACTTTTTGGGTTCCATATATTGTGTTTTAAATGATGTTTTATTCTGCCTACATCACACATACCACTTGCAGAAATAATTATACAAGGCTCGTCTGATTCATTTAAAGCTTTTGATTCTTCTACAGTTTGTGTAAATGTTAGTCCAGGAAAATCTAGTGGATTATCTCCTCTTCTTATAAACTCTTGTATTTCAGGTTTGAACAAATCCATATTTGCTCTAAATACTTCTGTTGCAGATGTAGCAAGTGGGCTATCTACATAAACTTTTGCTTTCATAAGTGTATCATACTCTTTTGCAAAAGCCTCATCATTTTTTCTTAAGTCCTTTATTTTATCTAGTTCAAACAATATTTCTTGAGTTCTACCTACTGCAAATGATGGAATTACAACTGTTCCGCCATTTTCTAAAGTTTCTGAAACTATATCCAAAAACATAGAAGCTTTTTGATCATTTTTTAGATGTAATCTATCTCCATAAGTTGATTCCATTATTAAATAATCTGCATTTTCAATCATTGTTGGACTTGAAAGTAAAGGGATATCGTTATTCCCTATATCTCCACTAAATACAACTTTTTTAGTTTCCCCGTTTTCTGCAATCCATATTTCAATTATGCTTGAGCCAAGCATATGACCAGCATCATTAAATCTTGCTGAAATATTATCATCTATTTTAATAATCTCATCATATTTTACAGGTATAAATAGCTCCATTGAACTTTCTGCATCTTCTACTGTATAAAGTGGTTCTATTGGCTTTTGACCATTTCTTTTTCTCTTCTTATTTTTTATTTCATTTTCTGATTCTTGTATATGACCACTATCTGGAAGCATTATAGAGCATAAATCTCTAGTTGCTTTTGTTGCATATATTGGCTTTCTATATCCTTCTTTATAAAGTTTTGGTATTCTTCCTGAATGGTCTATGTGTGCATGAGTTAAAAGCATAAAATCTATTGTATTTATATCATAATCAAAAGGTTCATCATTTAAAATTTCCTCTTCATATTTACCTTGATGTAACCCACAATCTACTAAAAACCTTTTTCCTGCACCTTCTACTAAAAAGTTTGATCCAGTAACAGTTTCTGTTGCTCCTAAAAACGTAACTCTCATAAAATCCTTTTCCAAAGATAAATTTATATCTTTTGTAATAAATTTAGGTTTTATGGCTTTACCTATAAACCTTAGCCAAAAATCTTGACTTTTTTTGTTTTTCTCAAATGTATGTTGCTTCCTTGTGGAAGTTCTACTTCATTTGTACTATCCAAAATATCTCCATCATATATTTCAGAAATTAGCTTGCAATCTTGTACATTTAGCTTAACTTGCAATCCTTCTATTGAAATATTTCTTGTTTCAAATAAACTTTTTAGCAATAGGTAATCTGTTTTTGCATTATTTGAAATTGGTGTTATTATATTTTTCTCAATGCATTTTTTTATTGTATTTTGTTCTAAGTCAGAAAAGTCTATTATATTTTCCATGAATTTATTTTTGCTTACTGGTAAATATTTTAAATATCTAATTTTGTAAATATAGTCTATTAATCTATCTTTTTCGTTCAAATCATCTAAAAGTTTACTAAACTCTTTAAAAAATACTTTCTGCAAATCTTCAATTTTTAAAGTATTTACTTCTTCTGCAAATTTTATCCTATTTTCTATTTCTTGTTTAATTTTGACAAATTCTATAGGATTTTGAAGTTTGTTATATTCTTCTATTTCGTTTAAAATCCTCTGTCTTTTCTTTTGTATCATTTCTTCATAATGACTAACACTAAATATTTTTTGCTCATTTGGTAGGTCTTTATTGTATTTAATATATGCATCTCTTAATTCTTTAGGATTGTTAAGCTCTTCATCTATTTCTTTTATTTTTCCAAGTAAATCTTTCTTTATTTTAGTTATGTTTTCAACATACTCTGTTCCTGCTTCCATTTCTTTAAGTTTTGCTTTGTCATTTTTTAAATTATTTAATGCGATCTCAGCTTGTTTTTCATCATACTCTAAATAAAACTTTGTTGCTATTTTTTGCATTTGTTCTAACACTTCACTTGGAACAACATTATTTATTTTTTCTATATTACTTGATTTCAAGTTATTTACGTATTTTTCACCTAGTAAAAATATTAAATCTGTATATAATGCATTACATTCTAAGCTTTCAATTTCATTTACTATTTGTGACCAAGAAAATCCATTAAAATCTCGTATTACTTCTGAACTTGAAATACATTTTCCTATTTGCACTGCTCCTAACATAGACTTATCTTTTAAGCTCAAATTAGAATTGATTTTTTCCAAACCAGCTTTTATTATACTATACAATACTACTTTTTCATTTGGAAAAAATATAACTTTTTGTTCATTATTATATTTATTATTTGGTTCTTCTTCTACTATTTTGCATCTTGACTTAGTTAATTCTTTTTCTAATTCTGAATTTGGTTTTGCTATTTCTATTTCCTTGCAATATTTTTCTACTATTTCTATTATGTTTTCTAAAAAATCTTCTTTTGAAGGTACTTCTCTTTTTACAGTTTTATAGTCATTATATGCTCCATCAATTTTATAAAGCATGCTAAGCAAAAGGTTTTGAGCTTCTTTGTCAAACCTTTTGCTTTCGCATATTTCTTCTAATTCTTCACTATAATCTTTTTGTAAAAGTTTAGACTTCACTTGTTTCTCCTTTGTAGTTTTTTATTATATTAAAAGTATTCGATGTTACAATTCACAGTTTCTTTTTTAGATAAGCTTCAATATATGTTCTAGAGCATTTCAGCGAACGAGAGCAGTCACAGCAATTATGACCTGTAATACGGGTTATCTGCGAAGTGGAGCGGGCAAGCTGGAGCGAAGCGACCCGCGCAGTGAAATGCGGAAGAATGTATATTGAAGCTTAAGAAAAAAATGATTTAACAGTGAATTGTAACTCTCAATTATACAATCATAATGTACTAAAAATTTTATTCTTCTGTAGTATCACTTTCAACTTCAATCGTGTTGTTATCAGTAGAAACTTGGCTATCTGCCGGTGCCATTTTTAATTCTTCCCATCTTTCTTTTGACATCAATACTTCTCTTGGTTTGCTTCCTTGGTAGCCTGAAATAATACCTCTTTGTTCCATTTGGTCTATTATTCTACCAGCTCTAGCATATCCAACCTTGAATCTTCTTTGTATAAATGATGTTGAAGCTTGTCCAGTTTCTACAACTAAATCTATTGCCTCATCTAATAATGGATCTGTGTCATCTTCTTCATCATCTTCTGATACTGCCTTTTCAGGTTCTCCACTCTTTTCAATTGACTCAATTATATCTTCATCATATTGAGTTTCGCCGTCTTTTTTCAAGAATTTCACTATATTTTCAACTTCTTTGTCTGAGATAAAAGCTCCTTGAATTCTTACAGGTTTTGGTGCTCCTGATGGATAGAAAAGCATATCTCCTTTTCCTAAAAGTTTTTCAGCTCCTGCACTATCTAGTATAGTTCTTGAATCTACTTGTGATGAAACTGAAAATGCAATTCTTGATGGTATATTTGCTTTTATTATACCAGTAATTACGTCAACTGATGGTCTTTGTGTTGCAATTACTAAATGCATACCTGCAGCTCTTGCCATTTGGGCTAATCTACAAATGGCATCTTCAACGTCTTTTTGAGCAACCATCATTAAATCTGCAAGCTCGTCTATAATTATAACTATTTGAGGTAATTTTGGATTTCCTTCTTTTTCTGCTAAAGAATTATATCCCTTCATATCTCTAACTTTTTTCTCTGCAAATAAGCTATACCTTTTAACCATTTCTTGAACAGCCCAAGCTAGTGCACCTGCCGCTTTTTTAGGGTCTGTTACAACTGGAATTAATAAATGTGGAATTCCATTATATACTGAAAGTTCAACAACTTTTGGGTCAATCATAAGAAGTTTTACTTCACTAGGTTTAGCTTTATATATTATGCTTGTAATTAAAGTATTTATACATACTGATTTACCAGATCCTGTTTGACCTGCTATAAGAGTATGAGGCATTTTTGCTATATCTGTTACAACAATGCTACCAGCAACATCTTTGCCAAGTGCAAATGCAAGTTTTGACTTACTATTTATAAACTCATCAGATTCAATAATGTCTCTTAAAGGTACCATATTTTTTTCTTTATTTGGTACTTCTATACCAACAGTATGTTTACCAGGAATAGGCGCTTCAATTCTTATAGTTTCAGCCTCTAAGGCTAGAGCAATATCATCTGAAAGGTTAGCTATTTTACTAACTCTTACACCTTCTGCTGGAGCTAATTCATATCTAGTAATGGCTGGACCTACTGATACATTTTCTACTTTTGCTGATACACCAAAGCTATACAGAGTTCTTCTTAGCTTTTCAGCAGTAGCTAGAAGTCTCTTCTCACTATTTTGATCAGTTTTATTTTCCCCTTCTTCTAATAATGTGACAGGTGGAAATTCATAATGTTCATCATGTACTGTTATTCCATGGTCAAGCTGTAAAACTTCTTTAGTTTTAGCCTCTTTTTCTTCCTCTTGACTAGTGAATAAATCATCTCCAGATGTAGGCACAACTGCCTGTTTTGGGCTAGTTGCATTTTTCTTAGAAAAGATAGATGCATCCAAATTATCTTTTGAATGGTCATACTTTTTAGGTTCATTTAAATTTATAGTAATTTGTTCTTCTAAATTTTCTTTATTTCTAGCTTCTCTTTCTTGTTTTTCTCTTAGTCTTCTCTCTCTTCTAGTTTCCTGTCTTTCAGGCGTTACATTAGCAATGTTTTGTTTTTGCTGTTCTCTTACTTGTTCTCTTTCTATACTCTTTTTAGCTTGTTTTTCTGCAAATTTATCAATCGAATTAGAAATTGCCTCTGCTGGATGTAGTCCAAATATAAATACTAATGCAATCAAAGAAACACCAATTGAAGCAATAACAGTTCCCAATATTCCTATTAAATTTATTAGTGGTGCTGCTATTGCAGTTCCAAGCACACCTCCACCAATATCCATTGTTCCCAAAGTATATGCTTGTTTTAAAATTGTGTCAGTTGTAGCAGAAATATCTATATTTCCTTTAGATATTTGATAACAGCTAAATATAACATCAATCAAAACAAGTATACATACAAACATGAAAATTTTAGGTAAATAATATTTAGTATCTTTATCATATGCTATGTATAAAGAAAACGCAAAAAGAGCCACTGGAACTAAGTACTTAATGTATCCAAGTACTCCTCCTAATGCAGGACTAAGTGTTTGTCCTAAATATCCTGATTTTGTATATATAAGTACAGCAAGCAAAATACTAAGTACTATAAGTATTGCAACTGTAATGTTTAGCTTTTTTTGTTCTTGCTTTTTCTTGCTTTTTCTTCCTCTTGGCATTAACTTTTCCTCCGTTTATTTCAATTATTCTATTTTATTGTATCATTATTGTTTTTAAATTTCTACTATTTTTAAGAAATTTTTTTACTTTGACGGTCCTTTTCGTAAAATGAATAGCAAAACAAAATTTTTGGAATAATATATGTTATATGGTAGATAATAATTCGGGGAGGATTACATGGTTTCATTATGTATTAAGGATAATAACGACAAAGTTCAAAATTTCTTAATGAAAAAAATTGGCGAATCGACCATTCCCGATATATATTATTCTAAACATATTTTCAAAATTTATGAAAATGTTATTATTCACTACAAAGGTAAAGACTTGGATAAGTTTTACAATTTCTTATCTAGCCTTATTTCTGATGCTATTATAAATTATTATGAACCAACAATTGTAAAACGTTTAATTTCAAAAGATTATTTTTATTTTGATGCATTAGATAGGAATTCTATTTACAATGAGTTTAGTATTCTTAATCATAATAGCAAAAAATATTTGAATAATGATATTTTAGAATATATAGAAAATCATAAAAGTATTATTTTAGATGGTTTTATTAATTTTAGATTAAATAATTATAAAAGTGCTCTTGAGCCTCTAGTTGAAAGTGCGGTTAGTAAATTTGTATTAGATAAAGAATATTTGGAATTTGTAAGTCTTCTTAAAGGTTATGTAGATTCTAAAATTCCTGAACCAATTAAAATTCATTTAATTTATGCTAATAAGGAATCAATTTTATTAGATGAAAATTACAATATGCTTGAACTTGAAGACTTTGATTCTGAGTATTTATCTGATATATCTTTTTCTCAAAATGATTACGCTTTAAATACTTTGATTGGAAAATTACCAGAAAACATATATATTCATCTTATTTCTCCTAAGGATGAATATATAGAAACATTAGAACTTATCTTTGGAAAAAGAATTCATATATGCACTGGGTGTGCTATTTGCAGTGCGTATAAGCTTTTAAATTTAAAATAAGTATCATTATAGTTAAGTATTAAAATTTTTAACAATACCAATATAGCTATAGAACATATATTGGTATTGTTCTAATATTTACTTTTTTAACTCTAAAGATAATTTTTACAGTTTACTCTACACTCTTAAGTGACTCTATCATATCAATTTTCTTTAATGAGAAATACGTAATAATATTTACAATAATAGCAAATACAGCAGTTATAATAACTCCAAATAAGTAGCTCCAAACTGTTATTTGCGGATTAAACATAAGCATATCTATTTCACAAGTTTTTATAATATACAATGTTAAGAAATATCCTCCGCCTATGCCAAATAACATGCCAATTACTGTAAGTATTATTGTTTCCCTTGAAATATAATCATATACTTCTTTATCATAAAAGCCTAATACTTTTATTGTTGCAAGTTCTCTTATTCTTTCTGTAATATTGGCATTTAATAAGTTATACAATACTACAAAAGCTAGTAAACCCGCAGATATTATAAGTATCCATACTACCAAATCCATATTGTTCATTACTTCGGCAAATATGTTTTCAGTATTTGACATAAATGTTACGCCTGAAATGTAATCACTATTAGATAAAATTTGCTCTCCCAATTCGTCTTCCTCTAACTCTTCCATGTCAGTAGTATTTACATATACCACATTATATCCAATTCTCGTATCATATAATTGATTATATAAATTTGGAGTCATGTAAATGTAATGATAAATATAATTTTCAGTAATTGCATTTACCTTTACATTACATTCTTTATCATCGCTATTTAAGATTTTTATTTCATCCCCAACTTTTATATCCAACAATTTTGATAGTTTTTCTGTTATAATTACTCCTGTATCATCTAAAACATATTTTTCATCATTATCAGTTCTTGATTTTAACACAATGAAATTGCTTAATTTTTCCACATTTTGAGGTACAATTAATTGTATTGATTGAGTGTTATCATTTTTGTCTATTGTAACAGATTGAACATTTGCATTTAACACATCTTCTGTATATTCATAATTTTTCAAAATATTATCTATATTTTCTAGTTCTTCATTTTTGTACTCATCTTTTAATGTTACACTTATATTATATAAATCTATTTTTCCGTACTGTGAAGGGATCATGCTACTTATTGCATCTCTGAGTCCAAATCCAGCTATAATAAGTGCTGTACATCCACCCACGCCTATTATTGTCATCATAAATCTTTTTTTGTATCTAAATATATTTCTCGCTGTAACTTTTTTAGTGAAGTTTAATCTTTTCCATATAAATGTTATACGTTCTAATAAAACACGTTTTCCTGGTTTTGGAGCTTTTGGTCTCATTAATGTTGCTGGTTTTTGTTTTAATGTTTTATAGCATGAAATTACTGTTGCTCCTATTGTACAAAGCATTGCTGCAAGCATACCTGCTGTTGCATAAGTCATATTAAATTCAAGTATTACATCTGGTACATCATAAACCATTGCATAAATATCTGCTATTACTTTGGGAAGTATACTAAATCCAATTACTAATCCAATTAACCCACCTATAACAGTTGCAAGTGTTGCATAAATAATATATTTGCTAGCTATTTGCAACTTGTTATATCCAAGTGCTTTTAGTGTACCAATTTGAACTCTTTGTTCTTCAACCATTCTTGTCATTGATGTTAAGCTAATTAATGCTGCAACAATGAAGAATACTATTGGAAAAACTTGTGCCAAATTTGCAACTCTGTCAGTATCTTGCATATAGCTTACATAGCCTGCATTTTGCTGTCTATCTAATATGTACCAAGTTGGTCTTTCTATTGAATTAACCTCTTCTTCTGCATCGTCCAATTCTTTTTCCGCATCTGATATTTTTGAGTTAAATTCTTCTCTTGATTTAGCAAGTTCTGCCTCCGCTTCTTCTATTTTCTTTGCACTTTCATCTAATTTTTTCTCTGCTGAATCAAGCTCTGCATAAGTACTGTTTTTTGTTTTATTTAATTGTTCTTCCCTGCTTTGTATTTCTGCTTTTGCAGAATCAATTTTCTTTTGCCCATTTGCTAATTCTGCTTTTGCTGTTTGTATAGCATTTTCTGTATATGTTACTGTTTGATTTATATCTGCTATTCCCTGTGCCTCTAGTTGTTTATCTATTACTATAATTCCTGCTTCTATTTTTGAAATAGATGCATTTAATTCATTTATTTGCTTTTTTAATTCTTCTATTTTTTCTTTTTCATCATCTGTTGTATTAGCTATTCCATTGCTTTGACTTTGCACATTATTGTTTACATTTTGTGCTTTAGTACTTGCACTTCCGTGATTAGCTTGATTTTCCAATTCTTCTAATTGTTTTTTTAAATCTTCTAATTGTACCTTACTTGTAGATAGCATGGTTTGGAGATTATTGTATTGTGTTTGAATCTGTTTTAGTTCATTTAGGCTTGTTTCATAATCACTTATTTGCTTTTCTGCCTCTTGCTTTTTTGCATTAAAATCATTTTCATTTTGTTCTAATGTATTTTTAGCATCAAGCAATTGTTTTCCGGCTTCATTAAACTCATTATTTGCCTTTGCTCTGTTTGCAGCTATTTCAGTTCTTCCATTTTCTAGTTCTTGTTTTGCTGAATTTATTTCATTTTCAGCATCTTGAAGTTGTTTTTCTCCATCTGCTTTTTGTGTTTCAAATTCATTTTTTGCATCTTGAAGTTTTTGATTTGCTTTGTCATATAAAGCATTGTATCTTGCTTCTTTTCTGGCATCTGCAATTTTTTCAATCTCATCCTCTGCTTGCTCTATTAAATCTTCATATTGATCATCATAACATTTTAAATCTTTTGCACCCTTTACTGTTAAATAAATATTTGTATAAATATTTGCATTTATATTATCTGAGCTTACATATAAAAAATAATTTATTACTCCAGACCCAAGCTTTGTAGTCCCTCTGTCTGTAGAAATATACATTGGAGAATTTACTGTTCCTACTATTTGCAATTCATTAGTTTTTAGTACAGAAATATCATTTCCATCATCATCTGTGATATTATCTATTTGTATTTTAATGGTATCACCTATTTTGTATTCTGTACCTAGCAAAAAAGCCTCTTCAACTACACATTCATTCTGATTTTCTGGTAGTCTGCCACTTGTAACTTGCAGAGCATTGATTGAATCTGTTGTTTCATTTTGTTTAGAGCTTGCAAGACTCTCAAGTTTTACAACAACTTGCTTATCTCCCGCTGTAACAATTGCATCTGTTTGATATGTACCTTGTGCATCATCTATTAAGTCCAGTTTTTCTAGTTCTGTTATGTCTTCATCAGTAAGTCCAAGCGTAGATAATACTTGAATATCCATAACATTTTTATCATCAAAATATGTATCCAAAGTCAGTTTCATATCAGGGCTAGTAGCTTTTATTCCTGCAAAAAATCCTACTCCTAAAAGTACAATTAGAAGTATTGATATAAATCTTTTAAATCCCTTTATTATTTCTTTAAAACAATCTTTTAATAAAGCTTTTTTCATAAGCTTTCACCTCATTTTAAATTACTGTAAAAAATATTTATGTATTTTTTTGTGCACCATTTTACAAATTTTACGTGTAATTTTTATTGTACATAAAAAACTTGATTTTTCTTATACAATAATTTACTTTTAGAAAATTACCACTCAATTTTTTCAATTGGAACTGGATTTTCATTTAATTCTATATTTGAAGCTGTACCATTTTTAAAATGTATTACTCTATCTGCCATAGGTGTTAAAGCCGCATTGTGAGTAATAATTATTACAGTCATATTTTCTTTTCTGCAAGTATCTTGCAATAACTTAAGTATTTGCTTACCTGTTTTATAATCTAATGCACCGGGTAGGCTCATCACATAAAAGTAATTTAGGATTTTTAGCAATTGCTCTAGCAATAGCAACTCTTTGCTGTTCTCCTCCTGATAATTGTGAAGGAAAATTCTTTATTCTATCGCCTAAACCAACTTTGATTAATATTTCTTTTGGATCTAGTGGCTTTTTACAAATTTGAGTTGCAAGTTCAACATTTTCTATTGCTGTTAAATTTTGAACCAAATTATAAAACTGAAATACAAATCCTATATCTTCTCTTCTGTATTTTGTTAGTTGCTTATTCTTAAATTTAGAAATATTTTTTCCATCAATAATTACTTCTCCTGATGTTGCAGTATCCATACCTCCTAAAATATTTAAGGCTGTTGTTTTTCCTGCACCACTAGGTCCAACTATAACCACAAGCTCTCCTTTTTCTATTTGAAAGTTTGTATTATCTAAGGCTTTTATGCTTACTTCTCCCATTTTGTATTCTTTTATTACATTTTTAAACTCAATATATGACATAATGTGTGACCCTTTCTTTTTTATTTGTATTTATTCTTAAATTATTGTATTTGTCCAGGCAAATTTTCATATAAAGGAATTATAAAGTTATAATTTCCATCTACGCTATTTGAATTTTCATATATTTCTTTCATATTAGAAGCTTCTGATTCAGGTGCAAAAAGGTTTTGCATATATTGATGTTCATATAAGTCTTGGTCGCTATTGTAATTTACTACATCAAATTTTTGTAAATACAAGGTGTTTTGTCCAACATTTATATATCCATCTTTTACAAAATCTATTCCTCCAAGTAGTGCTTTTTCTAAAGAATCCCAACCTTGCTCATATGCATATTCTGCCGAATTTGTTAATATTTCTTCTGTAGAATTACCACTTGCTTTTATATTAAATGGATTATATACCACTAATCCATTATATTCGTAACCTTTAGAAAGCATTGTTCCTTCTCTTCCTTGCTCTTGAATTAATCTTGAAGCTACAAAGTATGCATCTAAATTTGCATTTTTACATGCTTCAATTAACGTATTAGCAATACTTTCGCCTTCTAAAAATGTATTGTCA
Source organism: uncultured Clostridium sp. (assembly GCA_930980675.1). The sequence goes on along the minus strand of CAKNIU010000009.1, from coordinate 9,902 downwards.
GTTATATAACTCATTCCATCTACCGTATATACTCCGTCTGTAAAGTTTAGTTCTTTAAATTGAAATATATTTTCTTCAGTTAATATATTTCTTGGGTCCATTTGGTGTGCAATTGCAATATTTGATGCACATATCCAATGACCATTGTCAAAAGTTTTATCCTTATCTATTTCACATACCCAGTTTTCTGGATACTCCATATAGTCTGGAATGAGGTTTAAAGGATTTGTTCTCATATCTGAATGACCTTCATTTGTAATTACTTCATTCCAATCTAGTTTTGTATAGAAAAGAATAAAATTCCAATTAGGATGTTTACTCTTTAGTTCATCTATTAAATCTTTGTATCCAGAGTATTTTTCTTCAGCTAAGTTTTCTCCGTTATAGGCTACATATTTTTGCCTTTTCATATCATTAATAATGGCAATAGTAAGTGCCAAGGTTAAAATAATAACTGCTATAGTTGATATTGCAATTATTATTTTTATTTTTGGGCTTAATCTTTTTAAGTTTGCAACCTTTTTTACCTTCTCTTTTATTGTTTCTAGGTCAGGAAATGCATCAAGCAATCTCTTACCTTTCCAGTTAGTTTTCAGTATTTCTCTTGCCTTAGCAGTAATTTCGTATGTATCATCTTTTTTATTCTGTGCTGCTACATTTTTTACAGTAGAAGTAACTTTTGAAATTACATTGCATGATATAATCATATCTGCTATTAACAGAATAAACAATAATAAGCTTATTATATTTGATACATTTGATGGTATATAGCTTAATAAATTATAAAATAATGGATTTAGCACATATATAATAACTAAACCTAATATACCAAATGGAATCATTGTTTCTAAACAAACTCTACCATTTATATTAAATTTGTTATGGCTATAATCCCACCATCTTGCATGAAATAGTTTTTCCATTATCCAACTTGTAAAGTACTCTAGTAAGCCACATAATATAACTGCCATACAAAATACTACAAACCAATCATCTTTATAGTTTGATAATACTAGAGTTATAAGAATAGCTCCACACCCATATATAGGACAAATTGGACTAATTAAAAATCCTCTATTTACTACCTTTTTTTCTACTATTGAACAATTTATAACTTCTACAACCCATCCTAAAAATGAGTAGATTATAAACAAAATAAAATATGTTGATAAGTTTTCCATAATATTTTCCTCTTTTAGTTTTATGATATATATATTAGCATAATATGCAAAAAATGTAAACTCTTCTGACAATTGGAAAGACGTCAAAAAAAGACGTCCCATTGACATAAAGGAACGTTCCTATTAACACTCTCATTCTTTTATTTCTTTTGCAAGTTTTCCAATTGCTTTTGTTTCAATTCTTGATACATATGAACGGGATATTCCCATATCCTTTGCAATTTCTTTTTGTGTTTTTGGTTCTTTTCCATTTAAACCAAATCTCAATTCTATTATTGTTCTTTCTCTATTTTTTAAAACTTTTTTTATTTTCTCATAAAGCTTATTTATTTTCATTTTCAAGTCAACTTCTTCTTCTATTGGCTTATCATTATTTTCTAAGACCTCTCCCAGTCTTACAGTATTATCATCTTTATCTTTTCCTATTGGATCTTCTAAGTAAACTTCTGAATTTGTTTTCTTATTAGACCTTAAATACATCAAAATTTCATTATCTATACATTTTGATATATATGTCGAAAGTTTTATTGATTTTTCTGGATTATAACTGTTTATTCCTTTTATTAGTCCAATTGAGCCTATTGATATTAAATCATCTTGGTCAATATTGGTATTATTGTACTTTTTGCATACATGTGCTACAAGTCTTAAATTATGTTCTATTAAAATATTCTTGGCGTCTTGGTCTCCTTCTCTCATTTTTTCTACATACATTTTTTCTTCTTCTGCAGACAAGCTTTCAGGAAAAAGATTATTATTTGATATGTATCCCAAAACAAAAAGGCCACTGCCTAAAAAAGCTAAGAATCCAGAGATTGTAAGTTCTAGCATTTTTACACCTCCATCTGAGTAATGTAATTATAAAACTGCATTTTTTTAATATAAAAATTTCTGTTTTATTATTTAATAAATTTAAATTTTATTTTATAACCACATTTTTCTTTCTCATATTTTAATTATATTCTTTAGCTTTTTTATTGTGCCTGACCTCTTGAAATTATTTCTTCTTTCTAATTATCCAGCCTTCTTCACATTTCATTGGTAAATGCATTAGTACTTTTTGACCATCTTTTCCCGGATTAACGTATTCTATTTCTTCTCCAGTTTCATCATTCCACATTTTATTAATTGTAAATTCTTCTACTTCTATTTTATATGGAATAATTATTTCCATTTTATCTCCAACTTGAAGTCTATTTTTTACTGCCAGTGTTGATTTATCCTCATTATACTCTACAACCTGTGCTGCATATTCGTAATTTGGATTATATTGTTTTCCTTCATACTCTTGGAAATCTTTATTGTTTTTGTCGTCAAAGAAAAATGTTGTTAATCCTCTTGTTTTTGTTTTTTCTAATTCTTTTAAGTATTTTGTATAATCATAAGAATTTGGTGCTTTTACATAGTCATCTATGGCTGCTCTATACACATTTACTACACTTGCTAGGTAATATTCTGACTTTAATCTTCCTTCAATTTTTAGACTATTTACTCCCATATCTATAATTTCTGGAATTTGTTTTATTAAGCATAAATCTTTTGAAGAAAGTATATATGTTCCGTTTGTATCTGTTTCTACTGGCATTAGATTTCCTGGATTTTGTTTTTCTTCTAAGTATAAATTATATGCCCATCTACAACTTTGTGCGCAATCGCCTAAATTTGCATTTCTACAAGATAGAAAATCACTTAAATAACATCTTCCTGAATATGCCCAACAAATTGCACCATGTACAAATATTTCAGTTTCTAACCCTTGTGGAGTATTATCTATTAAATATTTTATTTGCTCTTTGTTCATCTCCCTTGAAAGTATTACTCTTTTTGCTCCATTCCTGTACCAAAAGTTAGCTGTGTGGCTACTTAAAGTATTTGCTTGAGTGCTTATGTGTATTGGAATATCTGGTGCTAGTTCTCTTATTAAATCTATTACTCCACCATCTGATGCAATTATTCCATCTACTGCTAGTTTATTTAGTATTTTCACTTGATTTGCTATTTCTTCATACATGCTATCCTGTGCGTATATGTTTATAGCGGCATATACTTTTTTGCCAATGTTATGTGCATATTTTATTGTATTAGCTAATTCTTCATTATCTACTTCTGCTCTGCTTCTTAGTGATAATGCTCCTGTTCCACAATAAATTGCATCTGCTCCATATTTGAATGCTACTTTTGCTTTTTCGTATGAACCTGCTGGTGCTAATAATTCTGGTTTCTCCATATTTTTATTCCTTTCCTTTTTGAAAAACTAGGAGTTTTTGCTCCTAGTTTTTTTATTTATTTCATACCTTCTTCCACTGCAACTGCTACTGCAACTGAAGCGCCAACCATTGGGTTATTACCCATTCCAATTAGTCCCATCATTTCAACGTGTGCTGGTACTGATGAAGAACCTGCAAATTGTGCATCTGAGTGCATTCTTCCCATAGTATCTGTCATACCATATGAAGCTGGACCAGCTGCCATATTGTCTGGGTGTAATGTTCTTCCTGTTCCACCACCTGATGCAACTGAGAAATATTTTTTACCTAGCTCTAATCTTTCTTTTTTGTATGTTCCTGCAACTGGATGTTGGAATCTTGTTGGGTTTGTAGAATTACCTGTTATAGATATATCTACATCTTCTAGCCACATTATAGCTACACCTTCTCTAACATCGTTTGCACCATAGCATCTAACTTTGCTTCTATCTCCATTTGAGTAAGCAATTTCTTCTACAACATTAACTTTACCTGTGTAGTAGTCAAAATCTGTTTTTACATATGTAAATCCATTTACTCTTGAAATTATTTGAGCTGCGTCTTTTCCAAGACCATTTAATATAACTCTTAGAGGAGTTTTTCTAACTTTGTTAGCTGAATTTGCAATTCCAATTGCTCCTTCTGCTGCTGCAAAGCTTTCATGTCCTGCTAAGAATGCAAAGCATTTTGTGTCTTCTGATAATAGCATAGATGCTAAGTTTCCATGTCCTAATCCAACTTTTCTGTCATCTGCAACTGAACCTGGAATACAGAATGCTTGCAGACCTTCTCCTATTGCTTTAGCTGCATCTGCTGCTTTTGTACATCCTTTTTTTATAGCTATTGCTGCACCTAGAGTATATGCCCAGCATGCATTTTCAAAGCAAATTGGTTGTACTCCTTTAACTATTTCATATGGATTAAATCCTTTATCTGTACATATTTTTAAAGCATCTTCAAAATCTTTTATTCCGTATTTTTCCATAACTGGTTTTATTTGATTTATTCTTCTTTCATAACTTTCAAATGTAACTGCCATTTTTATTCCTCCTAATTAATAATATTATTGTACACATTAATCATTTTTAATATAAGCAATTTATCAATTTTTTGCTCTCTATCAAATTTTACGTTTTGGTCCGTCTCAAATTTAAGATTTTAAACGAATTAAAAGTAGTATATTGCTCTTTTACTCTTTTCTTGGGTCAATCTTCTTAACTGCCTCATCAAATCTTCCATATGTTCCAGATGCTTTTTCTATTGCTTCCATTGCATCCATTCCTTTTTTGATGTTATCCATCATTTTGCCCATATGTACATATTTGTAACCAATTATTTGGTCATCTTTATCTAGTCCAAGTTCTACTATGTATCCTTCTGTTAATTGTAAATATCTTGGTCCTTTTAATGTGCTTGAATAAATTGTTCCTACTTGTGATGTATGTCCTTTTCCTAAATCTTCAAGTCCTGCTCCTACTGGAAGTCCTCCTTCTGAGAAAGCTGTTTGTGTTCTTCCATATACTATTTGTAAGAATAATTCTCTCATTGCTGTATTTATGGCATCACATACTAAGTCTGTATTTAATGCTTCTAGTATTGTTTTTCCTGTTAATATTTCACCTGCCATAGCAGCTGAATGTGTCATTCCTGAACATCCTATCGTTTCTATTAAAGCTTCTTGAATTACACCATCTTTTACATTAAGTGTTAATTTACAAGCTCCTTGTTGTGGTGCACACCAGCCAACACCATGTGTTAAGCCTGAAATATCTTTTATTTCACTTGCTTTAACCCATTTTCCTTCTTCTGGTATTGGTGCAGGTCCATGATTCACACCTTTTTTAACTACACACATGTCTTCTAGTTCTTTTGAATAGTTCATTTTGTTTTCCTCCTTGTTTTTTATGATTATTGTATTTTTACAATCTATAATAAGATTGCATAAAACTTGCTATTTTAATATTTTAAAATTGGATTTTTTACCTGTAAATTTATATCATCATTAAACTCATCTTTTTTTCCTATTTCACTTTTATTAATTTTTGTTTTTTCAAATTCCAACTTTCTATTTTTTTCAAATTTAAAATTTGTCGTTTCATTTATCTTTTCAACTTTTGTTTCATACACTTCTTGTTTTTGGAACTTTTCCCAAGGCTTTTTTAATATTTCGCTTTGAACATTCTGATTTTCATTTATGTATATTCCTTCAGTATAAACAAATGGCTTTTCACTTTCTTCTTGATAATACCTAATTAAATTTTGCTCTTTTCTGTTCATACTTTCTATAGGTGTATGTAAATATTTATATTCCCAATATATATGTCTTTGTTCATCTGTGTACAATGAACGCCTTAGGTCATTGAAATTATATTCAACAGTAAATAAACAATTTACTATGCTTATTGTAACATTAGTCCATTTTCTTACAGCTAAATTATTTAGCTCTTTTATTTTTTCATACAATCTACTTAACAGTATATTGTATTGTTCCTCATCTATTCCAAATTTTCTTGCTACTTCATAACAATTTATAGCTTTTGTTTTTAATAAAGTTTTTTTAGGGAAGTAATAGAAGTACATTTCTCCTCTGCCATTTATTACAGAGGCGTAAAGATATATGCTTTCCCATTTTTCAGGTATTAAGCTAAAAAGCATATTTTGCATTTCTTTATATATCTTTTGCACTTCTTTTGCTGGCAATAGCTCCACCTCCCCTAAATACTTTTTTTAAAACTTTTTTTACTACATATTTTAGACAAATTGCCAAGACAAACTTTTAATTATCTTACAAGTAAACTTTCTCCTGTCATTTCTGCTGGTTTTTCTAATCCCATCATATCTAGCATTGTTGGTGCTAAATCTGCAAGTTTACCATTTTTTATTTTTACATTTTCCATTCCATATAATATTAGTGGAACTGGATTTGTTGTATGTGATGTAAATGGTTCACCTGTTTTATAATCTATCATTTGCTCTGCATTTCCATGGTCTGCTGTAATTAATGCTTTTCCTTCATGTTTGCTTAGTGCATCTATTATTTTTCCAACACATTCGTCTACTGCTTCAATTGCTTTTTCAGCAGCTTCTAGATTTCCTGTATGTCCAACCATGTCTGGGTTTGCAAAGTTTAAAATAATTGTATCATATTTTTCTGAATTTATTGCATCTACAACTTTTTCTGTTACTTCATACGCACTCATTTCAGGTTTCATATCATATGTTTCTACTTTTGGTGAAGGTACTAATATTCTATCTTCTCCTTTGAAAGGTTCTTCTTTTCCACCATTGAAGAAGAATGTAACATGTGCATATTTTTCTGTTTCTGCAATTCTAAGTTGTGTCATTCCTTTACTACTTACATATTCACCATAAGTATTTTTTAAATCTTCTTGTTTAAATGCTACATGTACATTTGGCATTGTTGCGTCATATTCAGTCATTGTTACAAAGTATAAATTCATTTTCTTTGTTTCAAACCCGTCAAATTTTGGATCAACTAATGCTCTTGTTATTTGTCTTGCTCTGTCTGGTCTAAAGTTGAAGAATATTACTGAATCTCCATCTTCAATTTTTGCACCATTTCCAATTACTGCTGGTACAACAAATTCATCAAATACTTCTTTTTGATAAGAGCTTTCTATTGCTTGTGTTGCAGTAGTATATTTTTCACCTTCTGCATAAACTAAAGCATCATAGCATTTTTTAACTCTTTCCCATCTTTTATCTCTATCCATTGCATAGAATCTTCCTGAAAGTGTTGCAATTTTTCCAATTCCTTTTTCTTTCATTTTTTCTTCTAGCTTTTGAATATATCCTTCTGCTGATGCAGGTAAAGTGTCTCTACCATCTAAGAAACAATGTACATAAACATCTTCAAAGTCTTTTCTTTTAGCAAGTTCTAATAGTCCATACAAATGTCTTTGATGACTATGAACTCCACCATCTGAAAGTAGTCCCATAATGTGTAATTTAGAATTGTTTTTCTTACAGTTTTCAATAGCATCTGAAAATTCTTTTATACTAAAAAAGTCTCCGTCTTCTATTGATTTTGTTATTCTAGTTAAGTCTTGGTAAACAATTCTTCCTGCGCCAATATTAGTATGACCTACTTCTGAATTTCCCATTTGTCCTTCTGGAAGTCCAACGCTTGGTCCACTTGCATATACTTCTGCTGTTGGACATGTCATCATTAGTTTGTCAATATTAGGCTTCTTTGCATTTGCAACGGCATTACCCTCTTTGTTAGGATTTTTGCCAAAGCCGTCTAATATCATTAGCATTGTTACTTTCTTACTCATTTTTTACCATCCTTTTCTTTTAATTCGTCTTAAATTATTTATCAAAGTTTACAATTTTTTCGAAGCTGTCTACTTTTAGACTTGCTCCACCTACTAGGCCACCATCTATATCTGACATTGAAAATAATTCTTTTGCGTTTTCTGGTTTTACGCTTCCGCCATACAAAATAATAACTTCTTCTGATACCGCTTCACCATAAAGTTCTTTTATTTTATTTCTAATTTGTTTAATGCTATTATTAGCATCTTCTGATGTTGCTGTTTTGCCAGTCCCAATTGCCCAAATAGGCTCATATGCTATTATTGTATTCTTTACTTCTTCATCTGTCAAGTTTGCAATGGCTTTTTCTACTTGAGAAGTAATGACTTTTTCAGTTTCATTTGCTTCTCTTTGTTCTAATGTTTCACCAACACAAACTATTGGTTTTAGACCTTCATCTAAAGATGCTTTTAATTTTAGATTAACTGTTTCATCAGTTTCTGCAAAATATTGTCTTCTTTCTGAATGGCCTATAATAACATATTCTGTATTTATTGATTTAAGCATTTTAGGTGATACTTCACCTGTATATGCTCCAGATTCTTTATAGAATACATTTTGTGCACCTATATGGATATTTGTTTCTTGCACTGTTAATAGTGAATAAAACAAATCTATATATGGAACACATAAAATCACTTCATTTTTTGTGTCTTTAACCATTGGTGCTAAATTTGTAATAAATTCTATTGCTTCATTAGGAAGCATATTCATTTTCCAGTTTCCAGCGATAACTTTTCTTCTCATAGGACCTCCTATTTATCTTGAATGCATTCAATTCCTGGTAATTTTTTACCTTCGATAAATTCTAGTGATGCTCCACCACCAGTAGAAATATGAGACATTTTATCTGCTAGTCCTGCTTTTGTTACAGCAGCTGCTGAATCTCCTCCACCAATTATTGTTGTGCAATCAGTTAAGTTTGCTAGGCAATTTGCAATTGCATTTGTTCCAACAGCAAATTGGTCAAATTCAAATAATCCAACTGGACCATTCCATAATACTGTTTTAGCTTTTTGAAGTTCTTCAGTATATAGTTTGATTGTTTCTGGTCCTATATCGAATCCTTCCCATTCATCTGGTATTTCTGAGAATTTTACTACTTTACTTTCTGTGTCTGGTTTAAATTCTTTTCCTATTTTATTGTCTAATGGTAAAAGCATTTTTACGCCTTTATCTTTAGCCTTTTGCATTAAGCTTTTTGCTAAATCTAGCTTGTCCAATTCACAAACTGAATTTCCAACACCATATCCCATTGATTTGTAGAATGTGTAAGCCATTCCACCACCAATTAATAATGTATCAACTTTTTCTAGTAAGCTGTCTATTACACCTATTTTATCTGATACTTTCTTACCACCTAATATTGCAACAAATGGTCTTACAGGATTGTTTAAAGCATCTCCCAAAGCTTTTAATTCTTTTTCAATTAAGAATCCACAAGCTGATGGTAAATATTTAGCAACTCCTGCTGTTGATGAATGTGCTCTATGGCATGTTCCAAATGCATCATTTACATATACATCTGCTAAAGATGCAAATTCTTGGCTTAGTGTATCATCATTTTTCTCTTCTCTTGGGTCAAATCTAACATTTTCTAGAAGAACTATATCTCCTTCTTTCATATTGCTTGTTAGTTCTTTTGCACTTGGTCCTGTAACATCTTGGGCAAGTTTTACTTCTTTTCCAAGTTGTGCTGATAATTCTTTTGCAACAGGTGCTAAAGAAAATTCTTTCTTTACCTCACCCTTTGGTCTTCCTAAATGTGAGCATAATATTAGTTTTGCGTTATGCTCTAATAAATATTTAATTGTTGGAAGTGCTGCTACTATTCTTGTTTTGTCTGTGATGTTTAAGTTTTCATCTAGTGGAACGTTAAAATCACATCTAAGTAATACTTTTTTTCCATTTACATCAATATCTCTAATAGTTACTTTACTCATAAAATACCTTCTTTCCTAGGAGAGGTTAATTCTCCTATATGCTTTTATAAATTGTTATATAATTATGTAACTCAATTTATAAAGCTACACAATGGTATAACAACCCCTTATTATTTAGCATTACTATTTTATATCAAAAAAGCTAAGTTTTCAATAGTTTTCGTGAAAAAACAAAGCAGGGAAAGAAGTTTCCC
>CAKNIU010000008.1 GCA_930980675.1 uncultured Clostridium sp. | reverse complement strand
GAGAGGATGATATAGATGATGCACCAGTAGCTCTAACAATGGTAACAGGTAGTGCACCTTTATATATAGGACTAACAGCAGGAACACTAGCAATTATAGCAGGTGGGGTGTTCTTAATTAAGAAATATGTAATTTAGAGAAAGGAAAAATAAATTATGAATCAAATACTGTCGATGCAACAATCACAGATGTCCAGTTCAAATGGTCCTAAACAAAAAAAGCCCAAAAAAGAGAAGCAGATAAACTATGGTAGACCAAGTAATAAAGCAAATATAGTATCAATATCAAGGGTATTTTGCGTACTTATAATATTATTTGGATTAGTACTTATAGGTGATGCAACATATGGTATAGTTAGCTCAAAACCAACTTTAAAAGATACTATAAATGTAACTGCAAATGCTATAGGATCGGACGTTACTATTAAAGCAGTAGGAAGTATGCCAATACAAAGGCTGACTTATAAATGGGGACAAGGCGAAGAAATTGTTATACAAGGAAATGGAACTGTAGAGCTAGAAGCAGTAACTCAAATACCAAGGGGTAACAATATTTTAAATATGACAGTAATAGACTACTATGGAAATAAAGCTGAATTTCAAAAACAATATATAAATGAACAAGATGATAGTTCCAAACCTTCAATAGAAATAAGCGTTTCAGGGAACATGCTTAATATAATAGCAACAGATGAAACAGAAATGTCATATCTAACATATAGTTGGAACAATGAAACACCAACAAGAGTAAATATTGATTCCAATGCAACAGACAAAAGAGAGCTTAGAACTAGTATAGAAGTTCAAAGAGGTGAAAACACTTTAGATATAGTTGCTGTAGATGTGGATGGAAATACTGCTACTAGAACAGAAAACATAAAAGGTGCTAATAAACCTACATTTGAAGTTTCAGCAGATGGAACAAACTTAATAATCAATGCAAAAGATGATGAAGGAATTAATAAAATAGAAATAACTGTAGATGGAGCTGTATCAGAAACAGAACCTGACAACTTAAAAGAGTTGCAAGCAACTCTACCAATAACACCTGGAGACCATACAGTAACAATTAAAGTTACAAATGTAAATGGCTTATCAACAGAACAATCATTTAATGTATCATTATAGTTAATGATAATATAAATTAAACAGATATATCTAAAAAAGAGGACAAAAACTATGAAAACAATATTTTTATTAGATGAAGATGAGAAGAAAGTTTTGTATAAAAACCTTAAAAAAGTGATGAAAAAAGAACAAAATGTAGAAATAGTCAATATAAATGTTAAAGATATTATTCAAAAGTTTAAAACCATACCAGATATTTGTATAATTAACGAAGAAAACATTGGTGTTGATATAAAAGAAATATTCAAAGAAATAAAAGAAACACAACAAAATGCCAATATACCTTTAATAGTTATAACAACAACAGAGGAAGAAGAACATATAATAGAAATATTAAAAAATGATGTTGAAATATGCTTAAAGCATCCATTAAACTGCGAAATTTTATATTATACAATAATGAATTTGATAAAATTGCTTAATAGAAATAGAACGATAAGCCCTTTAACAGGGCTTCCAGGAAATAGTCAAATTCAAGCAGAAATGCAAGAAAGGTTAGATTCAGGAAGAAAATATGCTATGATGTATATTGATTTAGATAATTTTAAAGCATATAATGATACCTATGGCTTTTCAAATGGTGATGAAATAATAAAACTTACTGCCAAAATAATTACAAAATATGTTTTAAAAAATGGCTCGGATAAAAAGAATTTTGTAGGACACATTGGAGGAGATGATTTTGTTGCACTAGTTGAAGAAAATAACTACGAAGAGATTTGCCAAAATATTATTGCTGAATTTGATAAAAGCATTGTAAAATATTTTACTAAAGAAGATATTGATAGAGGATACCTAGAAGTAGAAAATAGAAAAGGAGTCATTGAACCATTCCCTCTAACTACAATAAGTATAGGAGTAGTAGAAGTAACAAGTACAAGATTTAAAAATACCCTAGAAATAGGAGAAGCTGGTGCTGCTGTAAAACATTTAGCTAAAACAATATGGGGTAGTACATATGTTATAGATAGAAGAAAAAATAGGGAAGAGATTTTTGATAAGGCAGCACAAAAGAAAATATAAGTAATTATAACAAAATGCAAAACTTTTTTGAAAAATTTCAAAAAAGCTATTGCATTTTTTTTTATGTTGTATTACAATTTTATTAAAGTGGAGAGAAGTGGTGTAAAGTGCCACAAAGTGAAAAGGATGTGAGTAAAAGTTGCTAATAGGGGAATATGAACATTCTCTTGATACAAAAGGCAGATTAATATTGCCAGCTAAAATAAGAGAAGATCTAGGAGAAAAATTCATAGTAACCAAAGGCCTAGACGGATGTCTGTTTGGGTTTTCAAAAAATGAATGGAACAACTTTGAAGAAAAACTAAAAACACTCCCACTTACCAACAAAGATGCTAGGGATTTCGTGAGATTTTTCTTATCAGGAGCTATAGAATGCGAAATAGATAAGCAAGGTAGATTTCTTATAGCAAGTAATTTAAGAGAATATGCAGAATTAGAAAAAGAAGCAGTCATTATAGGTGTTGGAACTAGAATTGAAATTTGGAACAAGGATAAATGGAAAGCTTACAATAGTGAAGAAAACCTATCAGCTGACCAAATTGCCGAAAACATGGCTAACCTTGGAATGCTTGGTATATAATCCTACTAAGGTTTATATAAATTTTTACTAAAGATTTTAATAAACATAAGATAATTTATGATGTACAGATGATAAACTCTTAAAACACCAAAGATAAATTCCCAAAAAGGATCAATGCAAATGATAAATTATACAAACTACGAACTAGCAAAATACTTTATAAACAAAAGAAAGTGAACTAAAGATAATCAATCTCCTTTCCTTTCTAAATAAATAAGGATATTAACAAAAGATAAAACAAACATAGGATAACTTTTACAAAAGAAAACAGCCAAAAAACAAGAGATAACATTATAAAAACACTAGCTCAACAGTTGGCATTTATTGCCAACTGCTTGTGCAATTTAAAATTACATTTAAATAATATATGTCAAAATTTGTCTATAGAATAATATTCAAAGGAGTAATTAATTGAAATTCAAACATATACCAGTTCTTTTAAATGAAACAATACAAGGTCTAAATATTAAACCAGATGGAATATATGTAGATGGTACAATTGGAGGAGCTGGACATAGCAAAAAAATAATAGAAAAGTTATCATCAAAAGGTTTTTTAATAGGCATAGATAGAGATGAAGAAGCACTAGAGGCAGCAAAAGAAAATCTAAAAGAATATAAAAATTTTAAACTAGTTCATGGAAATCATGATAATATTAAAGAAATATTAACAAATTTAGGTATAGATAAAGTTGATGGCATATTGCTTGACCTGGGGGTATCATCATATCAACTTGATGAAAAAACAAGGGGATTTAGCTACATTGGTGATAATAAGTTAGATATGAGAATGGATAAAAGCCAAAAATTATCTGCTTATGACGTTGTTAACTTATACAAAGAATCCAAATTAGCTGATTTGATATATGCATACGGAGAAGAAAGGTATTCTAGACGTATTGCAAAAAATATTTGCATAGCAAGAAAAAATAAACCAATAGAGACCACAAAAGAACTTGCAGAAATAATAGAAAAATCAGTACCATTTAGCAAAGATGGACATCCTGCAAAAAGGACTTTTCAGGCAATTAGAATAGAAGTCAACAATGAAATAAAACCATTATATAACACAGTATTGGAATGTATAAACTTGTTAAAAACAGGTGGAAGATTATGTATTATAACATTTCATTCACTAGAAGATAGAGCAGTAAAAGAGGCGTACAAAGATGCAGAAGGAAAATGTACATGCCCAAAAGACTTTCCCTATTGTGTATGTGGAGCTAAAACACTTGGAAAAATAATAAATAAAAAGACAATTGAAGCAACAGAAGAAGAATTAAAAATAAATACTAGAGCTCAAAGTGCAAAACTAAGAATATTTGAAAGAAGAGAAAAAAGCACTAATTAAAAATATGATTAAGCAAATTTAAAGTGATAAAACTTATTAATAATCCAAAAGAAAAGAGGTGATAACTTATGATAGACTATTATGAATATGAAACTAGTCCTAGAAAGATTGATCCAGAATATGAAAGACCAAATCTTAAAAAAACAAATACCAAAAAGAAATCAAAAAAAGCTCAAAATAAAGCAGTCAAAGAATCTAGAAAAACAGTTAAATATGTTGTAGAAATAGTTATAGCTTTTGCTGTACTATTAACCATAAGTTATCGTTATTCACTTATAAATACTAAATTTGCAGAAAAAGAAAATTTAAAGACACAATTACAAGATTTACAAAAACAAAATGCTCAACTACAATTAAGTATTGAAACAGGAACAAACATAAATAACATCGAGCAACAAGCAAAAGAAAAGTTAGGAATGAAAAAATTAGACAATAGTCAAAAAGTATATGTGAGCTTACCAAAAGAAGACTATGTAGAATCAAGTACTGAACAAGTTGAAACAGGAGAAGAAGAGACTTGGTGGCAAGCCCTAATGAATGATTTATTTGGAGAATAAAATTAACTAAAAGAACTGAAAAAGCAACTTGAAAGATATTGCATTATCAGTTCTTTTTATCTTATGATTGACAAAAAATATTTAAAATGATTTAATACTTATGATTTAAGAAATAAATTATTATATGAGGAGTGAAAACAAATGAATTTTAAAAGAAACAAAGGTATAACATTAATAGCTTTAGTTGTTACAGTCATTGTTTTACTTATCTTAGCAGGCATTGCAATTAATTTAACTGTAGGTGACAATGGCATTATAACTAGAGCAGAAAGAGCTACCATAATACAAAGATTAGCTGAAATTAAAGAGCAAATTGAATTTGCAAATTCAGATGCTAGGATAGGTATGGTAGCCGGAGAAAGTACACATTTTTCACCAAATTACTCAAAAATAGATTTGCCAGAAAACGTATCTATTAACAATAATGGCATGCTATTTTATACAGGAAATGATAATTCGCCAAATGCAGAATACTGGAAACAAGAAATAGAAAATGTAAATGAAGAACTTGTAAAAACTAATTTTAATAATGAAGAACAATTACTAAAAGAGCAAGAATTATTAGATGATATAAAATTATTAAATGATTTGGCAGTTGAATTTATAAATGAAAACACTTCTACCCAAGAATCAGTAATTGAATTGTGCCTTCAATATATAAGAAGGAATAAATATAATAGTACAATATGGAGTATGGGAGCTGGACAAGTTAATACCAGTTTTGTGGACTATGTTTCACAATCTGAAAGCGGTAAAAAAATAAATTCAAACGGATACTTTGACCAAGCTACAATTTATGATATAAAAAATAATGCTTATATAGACTTTGTACATTTATGTGCAGCATTAAATGCAGAGCTATATTATGCAAGAACAAAACCATTTTTAAATATTAAGGACTTTTGCGGTTGGGCAGGTGATAGTTCAACATTAATCAAACAAATAGTAGACTATGATACTACATCTGACTATACATCAGAAGAACACAAAAATGATTTGATTTCATATGCAAAATCTCTTTTTGCAACAAATAATGCAACTTCAACATTTGGAATTGCGGATGTATTAGCAGATATAGATGCAGTAAATATATATAATGAAAATTATGCAGGCTCAAATGATGTAGATTTTTATACGGTTATAAAAAATTATTACTATACATATAATGACTCAATAGCAAATAGAGAAAATAAATTTGTTGAAAATCTTTGTGAAACAAAAGATGCACTTTATAACTATGTTGTTACTTATTTAAACAGCAATACATTTTATGTAACTTTAGCTGGAGGTATTAGTGATTCCCAATATTCTTCAAATACTGAATATTACAATAGTATAATGGCACAGGCATTTAGCGATTGGTTTATGCAATTCTAACTATTTAAAAAGTAGAAAATTAATAATAAAAATAAATCATTTAAATGGAAGATCTGAATTTTAAATTATTCAGGTCTTTTTCTATATGTTTATTAATAATATTTAAAAGTAGAATAAAACTTTAGTAAATTAAACAATTCACAACATAAGTAAAATATAATTCAAAATAAATAGCAAAACTAAAAAATGAAAGAGGAGGAGAATAAATTGATTGGTAGATTGAGTGTAAGAAAGCGAATGAAAAACACTATATTTTTATCTGTAATATTGATGATAACATTATTAGTTAGAATAGGATACATACAATTTATACAAGGAAATGAGCTAAAAGAAAAAGCATATGCTCAGCAAACATCAGATAGAATTGTAAGTAGCAAAAGAGGGACAATTTATGATAGCACAGGGACTACTTTAGCTGTTAGTAGCACTGTAGAAACTGTAACTGTAAATCCAACTCATATAAAAGATGAAGATAAAGAAAAAGTGGCACAAAAACTTAGTGAAATATTTGAATTAGATTATGATACTGTTTTAAAAAGAGTAAAAAAGCGTTCATCAATAGAAACTATAGTTAGAAAAGTAGACAAAGAAAAAACAAATATATTAAGAGAATGGATGAGTGAAAATAATATTACAGAAGGAATAAATATAGATGAAGACTCAAAGAGATATTATCCTCTTAACAATTTAGCATCACAGGTAATTGGATTTTGCGGAAGTGATAATCAAGGACTAAATGGTATTGAAGCAAAATACGATGAATATTTAAAGGGAAAAGCAGGTTCAATTAGTAAAGTAACAGATGCATCAGGAGGTACAATAGAAGATAATCCAGAAGAATATAATGAACCTCAAGATGGAGATGATTTAGTATTAACAATAGATGCAACTATTCAGGCAATAGCCGAAAAATACTTAAAAGAAGCTTGTATTGACAATGAGTGTACAGATGGTGGAAACGTCATTATAATGAACCCGAAAACTGGAGATATTTTAGCACTAGCAGGTTATCCTGACTATAATTTGAACGACCCATTTGCAGTAGATGAAAGTCTTCCAGAAGAAGAGCAAAGTACCAAGATGCAAAGCTTGTGGCGTAATAAAGCAATATCAGATACATATGAGCCGGGCTCTACATTTAAATTAGTTACAGCATCAGCAGCATTAGAAGAAGGAATAACAACACCGGACAAAGAAGGAGAATTTACATGTATTGGATATATAGATGTAGCAGGAGTAAAAATGAAATGCTGGAGATATTATAGACCACACGGTTCGGAAAGCTTAAGACAGGCGTTAATGAATTCGTGTAACCCTGTATTTATAGGATTAGGACAAAAATTAGGAGTTCATAAATATTATGAATATCTAAATAAATTTGGATTTTTTAATACTACAGGAATAGATTTGCCGGGAGAAGCAAACTCAATATTTTTAAAAGAAGAAAAAGTTGGACCTGTAGAACTGGGCACAATTGCATTTGGTCAAAGATTTGAAGTAACACCTATACAGATGGCAACAATGCTATCAACAATAGCTAATGGAGGAGTTTATACAAAACCAAGGTTAGTTAAACAAATAATAAGCAATACCGAAGTAGATGAAAACGGGAATAAAAAGGTTACAAATATAGAACCAGAGTATGGAGATAGAGTAATCTCGGAAGAAACAGCAAAAAATATTTTAAGCATGATGTGCACAGTTGTAGATGAGGGAACTGGCAAAAATGCTAAAGTAACAGGATATTCTATTGGAGGAAAAACAGGAACATCAGAAGATGGAGTAAATACAGGCAAATATGTAACATCATTTATAGGAACAGCACCAATAGAAGACCCAGAAGTTGTTGTGTTAATAACACTATATAATCCAACAGGAGAAGGAGGACATCAAGGAGGTGGAGTTGCTGCACCTGTTGCAGGTCAAATATTTAGTGAAATATTTCCATATTTAGAAGTGCAAAAAAATGAAGAGGAAAACTAAAAGGTCACATATTGTGACCTTTTTTTGCTATTAATTTGTTTGACATAAATATACTAAATGTGATATAATAAATACGTTAAGCTAAGAATAAGTATAATGGGGGAAAGGAAATAATAGATATGGAATTGATTAGCGTTATTATCCCAGCACATAACGAAGAAGAAAGAATAGGACAAGTTATAGACAAACTAAAAGAAACAAAATCAAACATTGAAATTTTAGTAATAGATAATTGCTCTACAGATAAAACATCAGATATAGCAATTGAAAAAAAAGTAAGATTAGTTCATTGCAATAGTCAGGGTAAAGGTTATGCAATGGAAGAAGGACTAAAATATGCAAGAGGTAATATTATTGTATTTGTAGATGGAGACTTAGAAGTATATATAGATGACTTGATAACTACAATGGTAACCCCTATAATAAATAATGAAGCAGACTTTGTAAAATCAGCATTTAAAAGAGATGGCGGAAGAGTTACAGAACTTGTTGTCAAACCTTTGCTAGAGCTATTATTCCCCAAAATGTACAAATTTGAACAACCACTAAGTGGAATTATTGCCGGAAGAAAAGATATTTTTGAAAAATTAGTTTTTGAAAAAGATTATGGCGTGGATATAGGTATATTACTAGACGTAATTAAGTTAACAACAAAAGTAAAAGAAATTCACGTAGGAAGAATCGAAAATAATTCTCAATCATGGCACGCACTTTCAGATATGGCTAAAGAAGTAGAAAGAGCTATTTTAAAAAGGGCAAATTATCTTAAATAAAATATATGAAAAAAGAGATGTTAAAGCATCTCTTTTTTTCGTATATTAATTTTAATATAGTTTACATTATTATAATTTTTTACTAGAAATTATTTAGGCAATTTTTCAATTAAGCTTAAATATTCTTTAGCAATAATCAATCTATTCTCATTTCCACTATTTTTGCAATCTAATAAATCTTGCGAATGATATCTATTGTAAAGAAGATCAAGCCTAGCGTTTAGATATTCAATATATTCTTCAACTGTATCCAAAGAAAAATTCCAAGGCTTTTTAGTCAAAATAAAATGAAATACAGAAATATCATCTAAAGCATAATTACAATACTTAATATAGTAATCTAAATAAGTAAAAAAGGTATTATATTTTATATCTAAATGCAATTCAGGCATATTAGCCCAATTTGTATAATATTCTTGCAAAATATCTTGGTCACCAACAGATTGGCGTTTATCTGAAATATTAAGAAGAATATTAGAAAATTTATCTAATAATCCTTCTTGAGGCTCTATAACTAAAAGACCAGATATTAATTCAGGTGGTGGTGTAATATTAGGTCCATACTTTCTATTTGGCGTTGTAGCCATGTGAGGATATTCAAATAGTTCATCTATATTTTTTCTAATGTATAAATCAGCATCTAAATAAACAATTTTATCAAACTGAGTTAATTCAAAGATAGATAATTTATCAAAAGTATTAGTCCAATGAGAAAATTCACCTTGTGAATTTTTTAACTTTATAATTTCCGGTATTTCAATTGAATCTCTTCTTATAGTATGTATACCATAATTATTAAGCAAATCTTCAGTTTCAGAAGAAATTTGATTTGTTATTACAACATAAAAAGGATATTTAGCTTTTACCCTTTTCAAACATTCTGCTACACCTAATATACCAGTTAAATATGAGGGTGTAGATAATACTCCAACATATGCTCTATTCATAAAAACCTCCTAATGTGCTAATACATACTAATTATAACATCATAATTATAGTATAAAATAGGGAAAAAGTAAAGTTTAAAGGTAATAAACGGTTACTTTTTCATCTAATAATTATAAGAAAGATAGTAATAATAGCAGAAAAACAAAATTTACATAAAATAATTGATATATCTTTTGAAATATAGTATAATAAGAATTAGTTAAAATATCAATTTAAGGAGAGAAAAAATTGGACGAAGAATTAATTTCAGTAATAATCCCAGTATATAATGTGGAAAAATTTTTAAGATATTCATTAGAAAGCGTAATAAACCAATCATACAAAAATTTGGAAATAATTATAGTAAATGATGGTTCAACAGACGAGTCTAAAAATATTTGCAAAGAGTATGAAGAAAAAGATAAAAGAGTAAAATTAATAAATCAAAAAAATCAAGGGTTATCAGCAGCAAGAAATGCAGGACTAAATATTGCAACTGGTAAATATGTAGGATTTATAGATTCAGATGATATTATTTCACTTAAATTCTATGAAGGATTATATAAATTACTAAAAGAAACTAATTCAGACATCTCAGAATGTGCATCTGTACAAATAAGTGATGAAAACTTGTTTAATGGAAAAACAAAATTTGATGATATAGATAATATGGACTTTATTACAACAGATTCTCTAGGAGCATTAAACAGAATAAATAATGAAGACACATATATAATTGGAAAATCAGTTGTGGTTTGGAATAAATTATATAAAATGGAGCTTTTTAAAGACATTAGATTTCCAGTTGGAAAAAGATATGAAGATGATTTAACAACTTACAAATTGTTTAATAAAATGCATAAATTAGTTTCAACTGAAAAAGTTTTATATAATTATGTGCAAAGAAAAAACAGTATTATGCACCAAGAATTTTCAATAAAAAGACTAGAAGCTATAGATGTTTATGAAAACTACGAAAAGTTTTTTAGAGAATATGATAATAAATATCTATATGCGAAATGTTTAGTGAAATATTTAAGAATACTATGCAAAATATTAAATGAACTTTATGATTCAAATTATGAAGAAAAAGGAAAAATTAAAAAAATATTAAATGATAAATTTGTGGAAATATATGACAAATTACAAAATAATTTACAAGGACTAAGTGATAAAGAATTAGAATTCATAACAATAAATAGAGATAATTATTATAAGCAATTTTGGAGTATGATAAATAATACAAAATAATTATTTATATAATAGCAGAAATAATTTTTTCCTAAAATTTAAGGAGGGGTTTTACATGAAAATATATGTAGTCAGACATGGACAAACTGATTATAATATTAATGGATTATTTCAAGGAAGAAAAGATATTCCCTTAAATAGTGTTGGGATAAAACAAGCAGAGGAAACTGCTCAAAAATTTAAAAATATTCCAGTAGATATAATTTTAGTATCGCCACTTACAAGAGCAAAAGAAACTGCAAAATATATATCAAACGTTACAGGCATAAAGCCGGTAATTGAACAAGACTTAATTGAAAGAAACTTTGGAGATATGGAAGGAAAGCCTAATAGGGAAGATTGTAATATAAAAATGCTATTAGACTATGAAAAAAACTATAATATTTGTAATGTTGAACCTATTCAGTCACTTTTTAAAAGAGTTTCGGACTGCTTAGATAAAATAATAGATAAGTATATGGGAAAAAATGTAGTGCTTGTAACACACGGAGGAGTAGCACAAGCAATAGATATCTATTTTCATGGCTTCCCAGAAAATAAAGACTTACAATCAATTGCACTTAAAAATTGTGAAGTTAGAGAATATGTACCAAATGAAAGATTAATAGATAAAATAAAGAATCAATATACAAATGAAAGATAGTAATTGAAAAAAGTAAATTTTATTAGAAAAATTGTAAAATTTTGTCAAAAACTATTGCAATATGTCGAAAATAGTAATATTATATTAACTATGGAAATAGTTAGGTATGAGGAGTAAAATTATGAATATTGCAATACTTGAAGGAAATGCTTTAATAATCTGCATAAGCATTATTATTTATACAGGTATAGCCATAGCCTTACAAAATAAAATACTGGCAAATGTTTTAACAATAAATAAAGAAACTATAAAAAGAACTTGGATGGTTCAAACCGTCCTTGTTTCTTTTATACGTATGGCTACGCCTATGCCATATTCTATAATATTAGAAGTAGCTGTGCAAATGCTAATTTACAAATTAGTATTAAATCTAAAATTCGAAAAACTTATAATTCTAGAAGAAATAAATTTAATAATATCTACTAGCGCGAATTTAATTTGCGCAAAAATTAATCAAACAAATTTGTTTTCTCAAATTTCAAACAATATGATCATGTTTATAATTGCGGGTTTTATAGCTATTTTTATTTATTCACTTTTACTTATCTTGGTCAAAAAATTTAAATTAAAAATCACACTTCCAGATAATATAAATAAAAAGTCAAAAAATCAAATAATTGAAGTAAGTGTCATTTCGTCAGTACTAATACTTATTAATGAAATAAGTTTATTTGAAATGCTTAATATACTTCCAACGCCAATTTATTTTTTAGCAATTATTGTATTTATTTGCTATTATATCATTACTGCAATAAGCATAAAGAAAACTGTTCAAATAGAAACAGAGCAATGCAAAGTAAGTGAACTGGAGGGCAGTAATACAAGATTAAAAGAAAGTTTTGATGATATTTGCTCTTTCAGACACGATATGAAAAATATTATGCAAGGATTAGGTGGATATATAGCAGCCAAAGATATGGATGGACTTACAAATATGTATAATGAGTTTATATGTGATTGCAAAGGAGTAAGAAATGTAGAAAGTTTTGAAAGCCTTGCAAAGTCTAGCCCAGCAATCTATAACCTAATAAACAACAAATATATAGAAGCAAAAAAGTATGAAATAACCATAAATGTGGATGTGTATGTAAATTTAAATAGTTTAAAAATCAAAATTTATGAACTATGCAGAGTGCTTGGAATTTTAATAGATAATGCAATAGAAGCTACAAAAGAATGTGAAAATAAGCAAATATGTATCAAATTTATAAAAGATAGTTACAACAATAGAAATTTAGTAATTGTAGAAAATCCTTGCAAAAACACTCTACTAGATTTATCTAAATTAAAACAAAAAGGATTTACAACCAAAAAAGATAAGCACAGCCATGGACTTGGACTATGGAGAGTAAACAAAATAGTACAAAAGAATGAGAACTTGCGTTTAGCCACTTCACGAGAAGAAGGAGGAATATTCAAACAACAACTAGAAATTTATAATTGGAAATAGACAGGCAATACTAAAATATATTTTAATAAAATAGAAATTATATTGCTTGCTATTTATTAGTTAGTATAGTAAAATATTACATAGGAAGTGATATTAATGAAAAAATTACCTTATGGAATAAGTAATTATGAAGAAATAGTAAATGACGGCTATTTTTACGTAGACAAAACGATGTATATAGAAAAAATGGAAAATCTAGCAGAAAAAAGGATAATGTTTTTAAGACCTAGAAAATTTGGTAAAACTTTATTTACCAGTACTTTGGAAAATTATTATGATATAAAAAAATCTGAAGATTTTGAAAAATTATATGGAAGTACATATATAGGAAAAAATCCAACTAAACTAAAAAATAGCTATTATATATTAAAATTCAACTTTTCAGGAATAGATACAACAAACGAGGAAACAACAATTAAGGGCTTCAAAAATGAGGTGGTATCATCAATAAAATTATTTGTAGAAAAATATGGACTAGATTTTTACATTAATTATGAAGACGAAGCAGAAAATATATTTAATAATTTAATAAAAGCTTTCATAATACAAAGAGCAAGTCAAAAGATTTATGTAATAATAGATGAATATGATCATTTTGCAAATGAGTTATTAGGCTTTAACACAGACCAATTTAAAAATTTAGTATCTAAAAATGGTAAGGTAAGAAAGTGGTATGAAATATTAAAAAAAGGAACAGAAAGTGTTGTAGACAGAATTTTTATAACAGGGGTAGCACCTATAACATTAGATAGCTTAACATCAGGATTTAATATTAGCTCAGATATGACCCAAGATGAGAGATTTAATGAAATGATGGGCTTTACAGAAAAAGAACTAAGAGAATTAATGACTGAGCTAGGCATTGACATAGAAAATCAAGAAAATATACTTCCAATTATGAAAGAAAATTATGATGGCTATAAATTTTCAAAAAGAGGAAAAGAAAAAATATATAACTCAAATATGTGTTTATATTTTCTAAATAACTATATAGAATTTAAAAGAATTCCAGAACAATTAATAGATGTCAATATTGCAAGTGATTATAGTAAATTAGGAAAAATGCTTGATTTATGTAAAGGCGAAGAAAGAGAAAAAGTAATAGAGCAAACAGTTGCAGGAAAAGGTATAGTAAGTGAAATAAGACAAAAGTTTAATCCAACTATTGAATTTACGGAAACTGACTTGGTTTCAATGCTGTTTTATTTAGGATATTTAACAATAACTGGAGATGAAGTAGGATACCCTATATTAAATATTCCTAATAACGTTATGAAAGAAATTTACTCTGATTACTTTTTGAGAGTGTTAAACGATGAAACAAAATTAGATATAAATGAAAATTATTCAGAAATTGCAAGAGA
Organism: uncultured Clostridium sp.; assembly: GCA_930980675.1. The sequence continues at coordinate 24,746 of CAKNIU010000008.1, read as the reverse complement.
AATTGCAATAGAAGGAAAAATAGACAAAATTATTGAATTGCTTGGAAGATATCTAAAAAGCTTGTCAAACAGGGATTTTGTAAAGTTTGATGAAAAATATGTAAAATTAATATTTTTTTGTATATCAATGAACTTAAAAGTTTTTAGAGTAAAATCAGAAATGGAAGTACAGAAAAAATATCCAGATATTTTACTAATACCTAGAGATACTGGCAAAGGATATAAAGGGATAATGATAGAATTTAAATATCTAAAGAAAGAAGATAAATCTAAGCTAAAAGAAAAGCAAAAAGAGGCTAAAAAACAAATACAAGAATATGGTAAATTTGAAGAAATAAAAGAGTTGAAAAATATTTACAAGTACACAGTTATAGCTGTAAATGATGAACTTTATGTAGAAAAGGTGGATTAAGAAACAAATTAACAGTGTGTTGAATATAAAAAAACAAAGAAAAAACAAGATTATTTCGCATATAATCTTGTTTTTTTAATAAAATAAGTTATATAATATAATAAGTATCATTTTAGGCAATTGAATAAGATGATAAACCGTAAATTTTTTAGTGTAAAAATATTAATATTTTAAAGCAAAAGTCAAATACAAATAGAAACTAAAAAGGAAAAATTAAAATTACGGCAAATATTAATAAGGAGGAAGATAACTTAAGTTACGCATAAAGCTTACTTAATTTATCGCAAAAATTATGAATTTAAAAAATATTATAGCAGGAATCGAAGGACTAAAAGCTAAAGGAAACTTAGATGTAGAAGTAAACAACATAAGCACAGACTCTAGAAGCATAAAAGATGGAGATATGTTTATAGCTATAAAAGGCTTTGACACAGATGGACATAAATACATAGGGTCAGCACTTCAAAATGGTGCAAAAGTTATTTTAATTGACGAGTCTGAACTAAAAAATGTAATAAACATAATACCTCAAGATGTGGTTTTAATAACTTCACCAGACTCAAGAATTACTACAGCATTTATAGCTTGCAACTACTATGACAACCCATCAAGAAAAATGCAAGTTATAGGTGTTACCGGTACAAAAGGTAAAACAACAACTACATTTATGATAAAATCAATTCTAGAAAAGCAAGGCATAAAAACAGGTTTAATTGGAACTATTGCTGCATATTCAGGTAGTAAAAAGTTAGAAGATAGTGATAGAACAACTCCAGATAGTATTAAATTACAAAGCTTATTCGCTCAAATGGTAAAAGACGGATGCACAGCTTGTGTAATGGAAGTTTCATCACAAAGTTTAAAATTACATAGAGTAGATGGCACAGATTTTAACATAGGCATATTTACTAACTTTTCAGAGGATCATATTAGTGAAAAAGAACATCCAGATATGGAAGATTACTTTAACTCAAAAGTTAAATTATTTCAAATGTGCAAATATGGCTTTATAAATGTTGATGATATAAATACAATAAGAGTACCAAGCTTAGCTCCAAATTGTATATTTAGAACATATGGAATAGATAATGAAAGCGATTTACTTGCAAAAGACATTACAATAACAAATTCATATGTAGATTTTAGAGCCAAAGTAAATGGAAAAAATGAAAGAATAAAAACAGACATTCCCGGTAGATTTAGTGTGTACAATAGTTTAGCTGCAATTTCAGTTGCAGAAAAATTAGGATGCTCAACAGAAAATATTAAATCAGCATTAGAAACAGTAAAAGTACCGGGAAGAAGTGAACTTGTAGATAACAAACTTGGCTTAACTATTATGATAGATTATGCTCATTCACCAGAAAGTTTAGAAAACATATTACAAGCTGTTAAATCATATACTAGAGGTAGAGTAATATCTGTTTTTGGATGTGGAGGAGATAGAGATAAAACAAAAAGACCTTTAATGGGCGCTATATCAGGTAAAATAGCAGCTTACACAATAATAACTTCAGACAATCCAAGAACAGAAGACCCAGAAACAATTGTAAAAGAAATTGAAGAAGGTATTAAAAAGACAAGTAATAGATATGAATGTATAGTAGATAGAACAGAGGCCATAAAAAAAGCTATAAAAATGGCAAATAAAAATGATATAATAGTTTTAGCTGGTAAAGGACATGAAACATATCAAGAAATAAATCATGTAAAACATCATTATGATGAAAGAAAAATAGTAGCACAAATCATAGATGAGATGGAAAACGACGAATCAACAAAGACTACTAAAAAATAAATTAAATCACGGGCAAAGCACGTGAATAAAAATAAATGAAAGACTAAACGAAGCACGTAAACGTTTTAAAAACGCTTAGGGGGAAATACAAATGAGTTTTCAAATAAAGATATTATTATTATCTTTTGCAGTAAGCATAGTAATATCATTAATAGTAATACCGATACTTAGAAAATTAAAAGTAGGGCAATCAGAAAGAGAAGACGGACCACAATCACATTTAAAGAAAAAAGGAACTCCTACAATGGGAGGACTTATATTAATAATAACCACATTATTACTTAGCGCATTTTTATATATAGATTATGCTGGGGACGAACCAGAAATAGCGACAAGGCTATTGCCAATGGTCTTTGTTACAATTGGATTTGGACTAATAGGTTTTATAGACGATTTTAAAAAAGTAGTGTTGCATAACACAGATGGATTAAGCCCAAAACTAAAAATGCTAGGGTTAATGGTTATAGCAGTTGCATATGTAGTAATGTTAGTATTTAACTTTGAAAATGGAACAGACATATATATACCATTTGTAGACAAATACATTACACTTCCATTATGGTTATATATACCGTTTGCAGTAATAGTAATTTTAGCTACAACAAATGCAGTTAATTTAACAGATGGAATAGATGGTTTGTCAACAAGTGTTACAACAATAATACTTACTTGTTTAACAGTAATTTCAATAATATGGGATATAAAAGAAACAACAATATTTGGATGCATTATGATTGGGTCAGCATTAGGATTTTTACTATTTAACTTGCACCCCGCACATGTATTTATGGGAGATACGGGTTCACTTTTACTTGGTGGAGCTATAGCAGGAATTGCACTTTATTTAAAGCTTCCACTATTACTACTAATAATAGCAATAGTACCTGTAATAGAAACGGCTTCAGTAATTTTACAAGTAATATACTTCAAAAAAACAGGCAACAGATTATTCAAAATGGCACCAATACACCACCACTTTGAACTTTCGGGATGGAAAGAAAACAAAATTGTTTCAATTTTTAGTTTAATTACACTTATAATGTGTATGGTGGGAATAATGGCGATTTAATATCTATATACAAATCGCCACCATTATTAGGATATAAATTATAGCAAAATTTTAAATAACTAGAACAATTTTAGAAAGGATGAATAAATGCAAATAGCATCTAAAAAAGCTACTAAAAAGAAAGTTAGTAACCAAAAAGCTTCTAAAAGCAAAGTAAATTTATCATCTTTAAAATCCGGTAATCGAGTAGATCTACCTTTATTAATTGTAGTTCTAATGCTTGTTGCATTAGGATTAGTAATGGTGCTATCTGCGAGTAGCCCATCAGCTATTGCCGAATCAGGAAACTGGTATACATATTTTAGAACGCAGTGTATTGCAGCAGTAATGGGATTAGTTTTTATGATTATATTATCTAAAATAAACTACGATATATATAAACATTTTTACAAACTTATTTACATATTATCAATAGCAATTTTATTTCTAGTTTTATTACCAGTAATAGGATCTGATGCAAATGGTGCAAGAAGATGGATCTATATTGGAATAGGTGTTCAACCATCAGAAATAACAAAAATAGGACTAATAATTTGGGTTGCAGGATATTATAGTGACCCAAATAACAAAATAGAAGGAATTTGGAAGTCTTGCATAAAGCCACTTGTTGCAGTGGGTATTCCTATACTAATTCTACTTGTTGTTCAAAACCACTTAAGTGCAGGTATAATCATAGGATTAGTTACAGTAATAATGATAATAATGAGTGGATGTAAACTTAGATATATGTTAGAAATAGCAGGAGGAGTTTTAGGTGCTTGTGCAATAGCTTTTCCTTTTGTAAAAGATAAGCTAATGAGTAGCTTTAGGTCAGACAGAATTATGGCATGGTTAGATCCATGGGCAAATACAAGTGGAACATCTTATCAAACAGTTCAAGGATTATATGCAATAGGTTCAGGAGGACTATTTGGGGTAGGATTAGGAGAAAGTACTCAAAAATACTTATACATACCAGAAGCACACAATGACTTCATATTCGCTATTTTAGCCGAAGAACTAGGATTTGTTGGATGTGCCATAGTTCTTGCACTATTTACAGTCTTAATAGTAAGAGGCGTACTCATAGCTATAAGGGCAAAAGACAATTTTGGTAGCCTAATTGCAATTGGCATAACAGCTCTAATAGCAATACAAGTAATATTAAACATAGCAGTTGTAACAAACTCAATACCAAATACAGGTATATCACTTCCTTTCTTAAGTTATGGAGGAAGTTCACTAGTTATTTTACTATCAGCAATGGGAATACTTATGAATATATCTAGGTCAGCGAAAAAAATATAATTTTTGAACCGTCCCCAACCAAAAAAAGGAGGATTTATGAAAGTTGTAATAGCTGCTGCAGGAACAGGAGGACATATAAATCCTGGAATAGCAATTGCTAATAAAATAATGAAAGAAGAACCAAACTCTAAGATAATATTTATAGGAACAAAAAGAGGACTAGAAACAAATTTAGTTCCAAGGGTAGGCTATGAACTTAAAACAATAGATTCATATGGTATATCCAGAGAATTAAGCTTAAAAAATGTTAAAAGATTAGCAAAAACTATTCATTCTATTACAGAGGCAAAAAATATACTTAAAAGTTTTAAACCAGACTTAGTAATAGGAACAGGAGGATATATTTGCATATCAGTATGTATAGCAGCCAAAAAGTTAAAAATACCATACATAATACATGAAAGTAATGTACTTCCAGGTGTATCTACAAAAATACTTTCAAAAAATGCAAAAAAAATTCTAGTAGGATTTAAAGAAGCAAAAAATAGATTGCCAAAAGCAAAAGAAATTATTTTTACAGGTACACCAACAAAGGTAAAGAAAATCAATTTAAGCAAAGCTGAAATTGATACCAAAAAACAAGAATTAGGATTTTTAAAAGAAAAGCCATTGATATTAGTTTTTGGTGGAAGTCAAGGTGCTCAAAGTATAAATAAAAGTATGACAGACATTATAAAAAATAAAATGAATACGAATTATCAAATAATTTGGGCTGCAGGACCAGAACAATACGAAAAAATAAAACAAGATTTACTAAAAGAAAATATTGATATAGATAAATTATATGGTATAAAAGTAATGCCATACATATATAATATGGAAGAAATAATGAATATAGCTGATTTAATTGTTTCAAGGAGTGGTGCAATGACAGTTACAGAAATAGAAAACGTTGGAAAACCAGCAATATTCATACCATTTCCATTTGCAGCAGAAAATCACCAAGAATATAATGCAAGGGCATTAGAAAAACAAAATGCTGCAAAGGTAATACTAGATAAAGACTTGACAGCTGAGGCTTTAAATGCTACAATAATTGAATTGACGAAAGATAGAAAGCTGCTAGAGCAAATGGGTGAAAATGCTCATAAGCTATCTATAGAAAATGTAGAAGATAAAATTTATGAAGAATTGAAAATGTAATATTACAATAGGGTGCTAAAAGCTTCAGAATATATATTGTAGCTTTCTAAAAAATACAGTGAATTCTAAAAAAATGAGAGGATTAAAAAATGGCAGACAAATTAATAATTGTGGAATCTCCTTCAAAAGCAAATACAATAAAAAAGTTTTTAGGAAGCAATGTAAAAGTAGTTGCTTCAATGGGACATGTTAGAGATTTGCCTAAATCAAAACTAGGTGTAGATGTAGAACATGATTTTGAACCTCAATATATCAACATTAGAGGCAAAGCGAATTTAATAAATAGTTTAAAAAAGGATGCGAAAAATGCAAAAGTAGTATACTTAGCAACTGACCCTGACCGTGAAGGTGAGGCAATTGCTTGGCATTTAGCGTATCTTTTAGGCATACCTGAAGATGCTGTTTGTAGAGTTACATTCAATGAAATTACAAAAGAAACAGTAAAAGAATCAATGAGAAAACCTAGAAAGATAGATAAAAATTTAACAGATGCACAACAAGCAAGACGTGTGTTAGATAGAATAGTAGGTTACAAAATAAGTCCAATACTTTGGAAAAAGGTAAAAAGAGGTTTATCAGCAGGTAGAGTACAATCAGTTGCAGTAAAGCTAATTGTAGACAGAGAAAATGAAATTGAAAGTTTCGTACCAGAGGAATATTGGAACATTTTAGCTACACTTTCAAAAAATGATGATAAATTTATAGCTAGATTTTATGGAAAAGATGGCAAAAAAATAGAGCTTCATAAAAAAGAAGAAGTAGATGAAATTTTGCAAAACTTAAAAAATGCAAAATACATTGTAACAGATGTAAAAAAAGGTGAGAAGAAAAGAACACCAGCACCACCATTTACAACAAGTACAATGCAACAAGAAGCTTCAAGAAAATTAAGCTTTCCTATTAGAAAAACAATGCAAGTTGCACAAAGACTTTATGAAGGTGTAAAAGTAGCAGATAGAGGAACAGTTGGTTTAATAACATATATGAGAACAGACTCAACAAGAATTTCAGAAGAAGCTAGAAATGCTGCAAAAGCACATATTACAAATAAATATGGTGCAAACTATTATGAAAATAGATATTATAGAACAAAGGCTGGAGCTCAAGATGCACATGAAGGTATAAGACCAACATATATAGATTTAGAACCAGAAAAAATAAAAGACTCACTAACACCAGATGAATTTAAATTATATAGACTAATATATAATAGATTTATCGCAAGTCAAATGGCACCAGCAATTTATGATACAATATCTGCAAATATAGACGCAAATAATTATAATTTTAGAGCTAGTGGGCAAACACTTAAATTCAAAGGATTTATGACATTATATGTAGAAGACAGAGATGACGCCAAAAACGAAGACGAAGAAAGCCACATGCCTGATTTAGTAAAAGACGAAGAAGTTAAAAAAGGAAAATTAGATGCAAAACAAAGCTTTACAGAACCACCTCCAAGATATACAGAAGCAAGTTTAGTAAAAGCATTAGAAGAAAAAGGTATAGGAAGACCAAGTACTTATGCTACAATAATATCAACAATATTAGATAGAAGATATGTTCAAAAAGAACAAAAGCAACTTGTACCAACAGACTTGGGTAAGGTAGTAAATAAATTATTAACAGAAAATTTCAAGGAAATAATAAACGTAGAATTCACAGCAGATATAGAAAATCAATTTGATGAAATAGCAGAAGGAAAAGAACCTTGGAAACAAGTTATAAGAGAGTTTTACACACCTTTTGAACAAGAAGTGGAAAAAGTAGATAAAGAATTAGAACATGTGAAGTTAGAAGAAGAGGTTACAGACATTCCATGTGAAAAATGTGGAAGAATGATGGTCGTTAAATATGGAAAATATGGCAAATTCTTAGCTTGCCCGGGTTACCCTGAATGTAAAAATGTAAAACCATTTGTGGAAAAAATAGATGTACCTTGTCCAGTATGTGGAGGAGAAGTACATGTAAGAAAAACAAAAAGAGGCAAAAAATATTATATTTGTGAGAACAACCCAAAATCTTGTAATTATATATCTTGGAATAAGCCAAAACCAGGAGAAAAGTGGGAACCAGAAAAAGAAGAAACAAAAAATAAAACAAAGAAAACTAGAACTAAAAAGGCAGGAACAAAAAATAAAACGAGTACTAAGAAAAAAACAAAGACGAGTACTAAAACAGTTAAAAAGACAAAGTAAAAATTAAATACAGAATAAAGAAACTATTACAGAAAAACTAAAAAATACATTAATAAGGTATTAATGTATAAAGATTTTTGATATAATATTGGTATAATTATTAAAATCGTATAGTGATAAAAAATCACAAGAAAGAGAGGAACAAATGAAACGAGAAGAAAAAGGTTCTGTAACAATGATAGTATTAGTAACGGTATTTTTTATAGTAATAATATTATCTAGCTTCTTTATATATACATCATCTAGAAGAAGAGCACAACTAGAAGAAACTCAAATAATTGCAAATTCATATGATGGAGATATGAATACAATATATGAGGAAATAGAAGACAAGTATGTGAATAATAGTGATACGACAGCACAAGGACAAAGTTTATTTAGTATAGAAGACGAAGATTCAATAAATAACTCAGATACTAATGCAAATAATCTTGAAAATGAAGAAAATTAAAATGAAACAAATAATACCAAAAATACAAATGGGTTAAATAGCTTAAATGAGAATGTACAAACAAATGAGTTAATCGATGAAAAAGAAACAGCAAATAATATTTAAAATTATTTGCTTTTGCATAATAGAAAAAAGTTCTATTTACAAAAAATTAAAAGAATAGAGGTAAAAAAATGACAGTTAGTAAAGAAGAATTATTACACATTGCAAATTTAGCAGATTTAAAAATAAAAGACGAAGAAGTAGATAAATACTTAAACAATTTACAAGACATATTAAATTATACTGAATTATTAAATTCAGTAGATTTAAAGAATTTAGATGAAACAATAGGTGCAAATGATAATTCAAATGTTTTTAGAAAAGATGAAATAATCGATTTTGATAACAAAGAAGGCATAATGGAAAATGCACCAGAAAAAGAAAGAAATATGTTCAAAATACCAAAAGTTTTAAATTAAGAGCAAATCATTAAAAATTAGCATTAATATTAAAAATTTGTCAAAAGCGAAATTTGTTGATTGAAATTTTTAAGAACTTGAGCTAACAAATGTGAAAGGAAATGTAGTAATATGGGAAAGTTATTTGTTATTGATGGAACAGATGGAAGCGGAAAACAAACTCAATCAAATCTTTTAAAGGAAAGATTAAAAAAAGACGGAATAGATTTTAAATCTGTTAGCTTTCCTAATTATGATAGCCCAACATCTACATTAGTAAAAATGTACTTGGAAGGAGACTTCGGAACAAATGCGCAAGAAGTCAGCCCATATATAGCATCTACTTTTTTTGCAGCTGATAGATATGCAACTTTTAAAACGACTTATGAAAAATATTACAATGATGGAGGTATCATAATTGCAGACAGATATACAACATCAAATATGATACATCAAGCAGGAAAAATTAAAGACGATAAAGAAAGAGAAAAATTTTTAGATTGGCTTTGGAACTTTGAATTCAATTTATATGGCTTGCCAGTACCAACAGAAGTTATTTTCTTAAATATGCCATTAGAATATTCAAAAAAGTTAATGGAAAATAGGGAAAATAAAATAACACATGAAGACAAAAAAGATATTCATGAAAGAAATGAAGAACATCTAAAAACTGCATACAACGAAGCTTGTAAGTTAGCAAAAAAATATAATTGGTATGAAATAAAATGTGTTAAAGATGACAAAATAAGAACAATAGAAGATATTAATGATGAAATATATGAATTGGTAAAGAAAAAAATTAATTCATAAAATAAAAATTATAATTGGTTTAAAATAATTAAAATGATAGCTAGGTAAAATTATAAAAAGCTAGAAGAAAGGAATTAAGCTAATGGACAATATTACAAATCTTACAGTACACGAGTTAGTAGAAAAACTTAAAGCAAATGAGTTAACATCAGAAGAAATAACTAAGGCTTACATAGACAGAATAAATGATAAAGAAAAAGATGTAGGTGCATTTGTAACACTTACAACAGATGATGCTGAAAAAAAGGCAGTTGAGATAGATAAAATAAGAAGTGCAAATGCCCAAATGCATAAAGACGCTCCAAAAGCTAATGTGGAATCTCAAGCAAGTAGTGAAAATGCTGTTAGCAATGATGAGCTTTCACAATTTGCAGGAATTCCAATAGGAATAAAGGACAACCTATGCACAAAAGGTGTTAAAACAACTTGCAGTTCAAAAATGCTTGAAAACTTTGTATCACCTTATGATGCAACAGTTGTAGAAAAACTAAATAAAGAAGGAATAATAAGCCTTGGAAAACTAAACATGGATGAATTCGCTATGGGTAGCTCAACAGAAAACTCTGCTATAAAAATTACTCATAATCCATGGGATTTAAACAGAGTTCCAGGTGGTTCATCGGGTGGTTCAGCTGCAGCAGTTGCTGGAGATTTAGTACCATGGGCATTAGGAAGTGATACAGGTGGTTCAATTCGTGAGCCAGCAGCATTTTGTGGAGTAGTAGGATTAAAACCAACTTATGGACTAGTTTCAAGATATGGATTAGTAGCATTTGCATCATCACTTGACCAAGTAGGACCAATAACAAAAGATGTAAAAGATAATGCAATGCTTTTAAATATAATTGCAGGACACGATGAAAAAGACAGCACATCTTATGATATAGAAAAGAAAGACTATACAAAAAATCTTGAAAAAGATATAAAAGGAATAAAGATAGGTGTACCTAAAGAATTCTTTGGAGAAGGAATAAATGAAGAAGTAAAAGAACAGTTGAACAAAGCAATAGAAACTTATAAAAAACTAGGTGCAATAGTAGAAGAAACATCGCTAGATGTAGCACAGTATTCACTAGCTGCATACTACATTATTGCTTGTGCTGAAGCAAGTTCAAACTTAGGTAGATTTGATGGAATAAGATATGGTTATAGAGCAAAAGACTATACAACATTAAAAGAATTATATGTAAATTCAAGAACAGAAGGATTTGGAGACGAAGTAAAAAGAAGAATAATACTTGGAACTTATGTATTATCTTCAGGATACTATGATGCATATTACAAAAAAGCACAAAAAGTCAGAACATATGTAAAAAATGAATTTGATAAAGCCTTCCAAAAATATGATGTACTACTAACACCAGTATCTCCAAATACAGCATTCAAAATAGGAGAAAAATGCAATAATCCAATGGAAATGTATTTAGCAGATATATGTACAGTATCAATAAATATAGCAGGAGTTCCAGCAATATCACTTCCTTGTGGAGTAGATAAAGAAGGAATGCCAGTAGGAATGCAGTTAATAGGAAATAGATTTGAAGAAGAAAAAATATTAAATGTAGCATATAAATTTGAGCAAGAGATAAAATTCAGAGAAAATCATAAACCTTTATTCAAAAAATAATTAGGAGGCAATAATAATAGTTATTGCGACAATTAAGTGTTCAAGCAAGACAAACTTGAAAATCAAAGAGACTCAAAAGGAGGAAAATAAATGGCAGTAGAAGATTACGAACTAATTGTTGGACTAGAAGTTCACGCAGAATTATCAACAAAAACAAAAATATTCTGTTCATGTGGGGCAGAATTTGGTGCAGAACCAAATACACATATATGCCCTGTATGTATGGCACTTCCAGGAGCATTACCAGTTTTAAACGAAAAAGTGGTAGAATATGCAGTAAAAGCAGGACTAGCAACAAATTGTGAAATAGAAAAAAATAGTAAAAACGATAGAAAAAACTATTTCTATCCAGACTTACCAAAATCATATCAAATATCACAGTTTGATAAACCACTTTGCAATCATGGATATATAGAAATAGAAGATGATAATGGCAATCCTAAAAAAATAAGAATTTTAAGAATCCATATAGAAGAAGATGCGGGAAAATTAAATCATAATGAATTCGGTGCAGGAACTTTAGTAGATTTAAACAGAGCAGGTGTGCCATTAATTGAAATAGTATCAGAACCAGACTTTAGGTCAACAGGCGAAGTAGACAGATATTTGAAAAAACTAAAATCAATACTTCAATATATAGATGTATCAGATTGTAAAATGCAAGAAGGTTCATTTAGAGCAGATGTCAATGTTTCAGTACATAAAAAAGGTGAGCCTTTTGGTACACGTACAGAAATGAAAAATATAAACTCTTTTAAATCAATAACAAGACTTATAGACTATGAAAAAGAAAGACAAATATATGAATTAGAGCATGGAAACACAATAGAGCAGGAAACAAGAAGATGGGACGATTTAGAGGGAAGAACTTTCTCAATGAGAAACAAAGAAGACTCACAAGATTATAGATATTTCCCAGAACCAGATTTAGTAGCAATAAAACTTTCTGATGAATATATTGAAAATATTAGAAAAGAACTTCCAGAAATGCCAGAATCTAGAAAAGAAAGATATATGAATAAATATGGACTTTCTGAAAAAGATAGTAATAGTATAACAGCTTCAAAATATTTATCTGACTTTTTTGAAAAAGCAGGTGAAATTGCTAATGATTATAAATCAGTATGTAATTGGTTAAATTCAGATATAGCAAGAATACTAAACGAAAAAGAAATGGAGCCAGAAGAAATACCATTTACAGCAGAAGAATTAGCAGAAATGGTAACATTAATAAATAAAGGAACAATAAGCACAAGCATAGGTAAGAAAGTACTTGATGAATTATTTGAAAATCCTAAATCTCCAAGCAAAATAATTGAAGAAAAAGGATGGGTTCAGATTTCAGATAAATCGGCAATAAAAGAAGTTGTATTAAAAGTTTTAGCAGAAAACGCACAATCAGTAGCAGATTATAAAGCTGGAAAAGACAGAGCATTAGGCTTTTTAGTTGGGCAAGCAATGAAACAAACAAAAGGAAAAGCAAATCCAAAAATGCTTAATGAAATGTTCTTAAGTGAACTAAATAAGTAATTTAGAGCCATAAATTATTTATATAATTTATGGCTAAATTTTTGAAAATTAAGCATAATAAAAATAATGAACAATTATCGAAAAATAAAAAGAAACAAAAACCAAAACCTCCACAAATTACCAGTTTAAAAAGTAAATAAATGCGCATCATATATATTGAAAAGGAAAACATACTTTTCAACTAAAACTTTTAGGAGGTGAACGTAATGGCAAATTCATCAAACAACAGCAATTACAAAGCAGTTCCAGAAGCAGCAGATGCTCTTAACAAATTCAAATATGAAGTAGCTAACGAAGTTGGTGTTTCATTAAAAGATGGTTATAATGGAAATATATCTGCAAGAGACGCTGGTAGAATAGGCGGAAACATGGTTAAGAAATTAATCCAACAAGCTGAATCTCAATTAAGATAGTTTAGTTAAAACTTAACTTTGTGAATGAAATATTTATAATAGAAAGAAGGTACTAATTACATATTAGTATCTTCTTTTTGGTAACTTTTTTTCTCCAAACCCCTTGCCATATGTGAAAAATCATGATATAATATCATATGTTATAGTTTAATACACTAAAGGGAGGTGCAAAACATGCCAAATATTAAATCAGCTATAAAGAGAGTTAAAGTTGCAGAAACAAAAACAAAAAGAAATAATATGATAAAATCAGAATGCAAAACAGCTATAAAGAAATATGAAACAGCTAACAACAATGGAGATAAAGAAGCTGTAGAATTATTATCTAAAGCAAAAAGTAAAATAGATAGTGCTTGCTCAAAAGGAGTTATTTCTAAAAATGCAGCTTCAAGAAAAAAATCAAGACTTGAAAGCAAATTAGCTGTTAAGGCTGAGTCTAAAAAAACTCCAGCAAAGAAAGCTGAAACAAAGGTTGAAGCTACTGTAGAAGAAAAAGAAGCTCCAAAAAAAGCTACAACAAAAAAGACAACTAAAAAAGCAGAATAATTTTAGTGAAATATTATTTAAGAGTAAATAATAAAAAAAACACCCTATCCCAATAGGGTGCTTTTTTTCAAAGCTAAAAAGGATGCTTTATTTTTTATAGCATCCTTAAAACTAAGCAATTAAACTTCTGGCTCTAGAATACCAAAATTCTTACCATCTTTTAATTTATAAATAACATTTACTTGATTTGTTTCAACATTGATAAATGGTAAAAATTTATTTTTAGCATCTCCTTCAAGAACTAACTTAGCATCTTCTGCTGTAAGAGGTTTAATGCTATAATAAATAGTTTTTATAATTTCACCATCTTCTTCTGCATTTTCAGAATTGACACTATTGTTCATTCTAATTGTTTCAACCATATTTTGTTTATCTTTTTTTGTTTTACTTTTTCTGATTTGTCCTTCCAATATTTCTATATCCTTATCAACTGAAGCATATAAGTCTTTGCTAGCAGTTGCGGCTTTAAAAGTTTCGCTTGCTATATTAACTCTTATTTCAGCAACTTGGTTATTTCCTTCTATTTTTAAAGTAGCAACAGCGTCAAAATCACTACCAAAGTATTTCTCTAATTTTCCAACTTTTTCAGTAATGTAACTTTTAATAGAATCTGTTAGTTCAAAATCCTTTCCTGTAATATTTAAATTCATAAAAATTCTCCTTTCTGTTGAACGAGTATTTGTAAATCAAAGTAGTTTTTATATTGAATAAACGACTCTAATTTCACCTACATTATATATGGAAAATCAAAATTTTTCAATAGGGAATGGACAAATTTTTGTGAACCATAGAAACTATCTTTATGTAGTTTGTGACCAATCTTTAAATTTTGAATTATACCATATAAATCCCCAAGAAAGACAAAATCAAGTAAACACCGTAAAATATTCCTTCTATTACCATAAACTTTTTGAAAGACTTAAAGTCCTCACTTTCCTTATACAAAAACTTAATTGCAAAATAAGTTAATAAAATGCTAATAGCAATACAAAAATAAGCAATAGGATTAGTAATAAAATAAGCTTTATCTGAAACTAGATTAATAAGTGAAATAAAACTTGCAAATATAATAGGTATTTTGCAAACAATACTAGCAGTTAACGTATTAGTTAGGTTACATTTTTCATCTTTATTAGGTGCCATACAATAAATTATTAAAGCCAAAAAGCCTACTGAAATAATAGGAATAGTCAAATCTCGTATAGCAGATAGGAAAGTATACAAAGCACTAGTATGGTATACATTTCTCAAAAGTGTATGTAAAAACATAATTAAAACCCAAACTAAAAGTATAATAATAGAAGTGTTAAAAAATAAATTATGTTTTGAATCACTGATATTCTTTAGTGTTTTTATAGGGTTACTAAAAAATGAAGAAAAGAAATTCTTACAATTTTGAGTTCCGTCTTTAAAGTCTACTTTTTTAAATTCATCATTAGAAGAATTATTTGAATCATTTTCCATAAGACATCTCCTTACACATAAATTTATTAAAATATATGTGTAAGATTTTAAATTATGAATTAAAAATATATGACAAAACAAAAAAAGTACCTCATAAGAGGTACTTAAAAATTATTTGCTTTCTTTATCTTTTTTAGATAACTTTTTGTTTATTTCAGTTGTATTTCTGCAAATAACAAGAAGTAATAAAGAAAATTCATATACAAGTCTTGCTACAACATTTCCTATGATTAGCATTGCTAAGAAACCTATAAAGTTTGAACCTATTAATGCAAAAGAAGAAAGTGTTATATATAAAGCAACTATTAAATATGTAATTTTTAATAAAGCTTCCATAAACATTTTCTTAAATGATAAAAAATCATAAAGCCATCCAACAAATCCTTTGAATTTTCCTTCATTCTTTTTACTTAAAAATAAGAAGTAAATTAAGATTCCACCAATAACAGCAAGAATTATAGATACTATAAGCCAAACAGATGAATTTACTGCGTCAGAAGTACTTAATAAACTTCTTGAATAATAACTTGATGACATATGTAATCCTCCCCTTAATAATATTTTATGACAAAATAATATCATATTCGACATAATTCGTCAAGCAATACAAAATGTTTTTCATGTCTTTATCCTGACTTTAACTAAAAAAGTATAGATTTTTTTATATTTATGTAGTATAATATTTCCATAAAATATTACGGAAGCAAGCTATAAGAAAAGTGCTAATTATAAAAGTAACAATAAAATAATTAAAACTTAAATCAAGGAAAGGAAGAATAAATATGTATAACTTTAGAGAGATTGAACCTAAATGGCAAAAATATTGGGATGAGCACGAGACTTTTAAAACTGATGTATGGGACTTTTCAAAACCTAAATATTACGCTTTAGACATGTTTCCTTATCCATCTGGACAAGGTCTTCACGTTGGTCATCCAGAAGGCTACACAGCTACGGATATTATTAGTAGAATGAGAAGAATGCAAGGTTATAATGTGCTACACCCAATGGGGTGGGATGCTTTTGGTCTTCCAGCAGAACAATATGCCATAAAAACAGGTAATCATCCAGAAGGATTTACAAAAGAAAATATTGCAACATTTAAAAGACAACTTAAAATGCTTGGATTTTCTTTTGATTGGAGTAAAGAAATTTCTACTTGTGATCCAAGCTTTTACAAATGGACTCAGTGGATTTTTAAACAACTTTATCTCGATGGATTAGTTAAACTTGTAGATATGCCTGTTAATTGGTGTGAAGAGCTAGGAACAGTACTTTCTAATGATGAAGTTATAGATGGTAAAAGTGAAAGAGGAGGATTTCCTGTTGTCAGAAAAAATATGAAACAATGGGTAATGGATATACCAAAGTATGCAGAAATACTCCTTAAAGGACTAGATGAGGTAGATTGGCCAGAATCTACAAAAGATATGCAAAGAAACTGGATAGGTAAATCAGTAGGTGCAGAAGTTACTTTTGTAGTTGCAATGCCAGAGAGTGGAATTAACAGCATTGCACATTCAAACGAAGAAAAAGCAAATGCCTATATGCAATCGGAACTAGAAAATAATCAACCGTTAACATTTACAGTATTCACAACAAGACCAGACACATTATTTGGTGCCACATATTGTGTACTTTCACCAGAACATCCATTAGTTAAGAAGATAACAACTAGTGAGCATAAAGAAGAGGTAGAAGCATATATTAAAAAGGCTGCTTCTAAGTCAGACCTAGAAAGAACAGAACTTAATAAAGAAAAAACAGGTGCATTTACAGGAGCTTATGCAATTAATCCAGTAAACAATAAAAGAATACCTATTTGGATTTCTGATTATGTTCTTATGACATACGGAACTGGTGCAATTATGGCAGTACCTGCACATGATACAAGAGATTATGAATTTGCTACTAAATTTGGACTAGACATTATTCCAGTACTAGAAGGTGGAGATATATCTAAAGAAGCCTTTACAGGTGATGGAAAACATATAAATTCAGATTTCTTAAATGGTCTTAACAAAGAAGATGCAATAGAAAAAATTACAAATTGGTTAGAAGAAAAGAAAATAGGCCACAAACAGGTAAATTACAAATTGCGTGAATGGATATTTGCTAGACAACGTTATTGGGGTGAGCCAATTCCAATAGTATTTACAGAAGACAATGAAATACATGTGCTAGCTGATGAAGATTTACCACTAGTTTTACCAGAACTTGAAGATTACAAACCATCTAAAGATGGTGCATCACCACTAGATAAAGCTACAAATTGGGTAAATACTACATTTGAAGGCAAAAAAGCTAGAAGAGAAACAAGCACAATGCCTGGTTCAGCAGGTTCAAGCTGGTATTTCTTAAGATATATAGACCCTCATAATGACAAAGAATTAGCAGATCCAGAACTATTAAAACATTGGATGCCAGTAGACCTATATATGGGTGGACCTGAACATGCTGTTGGACATTTACTATATTCAAGATTTTGGAATAACTTTTTGTACAACAAAGGTCTTTCGCCAGTTAAAGAACCATTTGCAAAATTACGTCATCAAGGTATGATACTTGGTACAAATGGTGAAAAAATGAGCAAATCTAAAGGTAATGTTATAAACCCTGACGACATGGTTAAAGAATATGGGGCAGACGCTTTAAGAGTATATGAAATGTTTATGGGACCAATAGACGCTGCTAAGCCTTGGGATCCAAACGGAATAGATGGATCTAAAAAATTCTTGGATAGAGTTTGGAGATTATACACAGAAAGTGACAAACTTGTGGATAAACCAAATTCAAAATTGGACAAAACATATAATTATACTGTTATGAAAGTATCCAAAGATTATGAAAATATGGACTTCAATACAGCAATTGCTCAAATGATGATATTCATAAATAATTGTATGAAAGAAAGTGTATTTCCAAAGAATTATGCCGAAGGTTTTTTGAAACTATTAAACCCAGTTGCACCACACATAACAGAAGAACTATGGAATAGATTAAGACATGATGAAAGCATAGCATATGAAAAATGGCCAACATATGATGAGGCTAAAATTCAAGATGACGTAGTTGAACTTCCAATACAATTTAATGGTAAACTTAGAACAACAATAAAAATTGCAAAAGATTTACCAAAAGAGGAAGTAGAAAAAGCGGTTAAAGCTAATGATAGAGTTCAAAGCTTACTAGAAGGCAAAGAAATTATAAAAGAAATTTATGTACCTAATAAAATTTACAATATTGTTGTAAAATAAGCAGATTTATTAATTTTGTGGAATTAAAATTTAAAATTATATTTTATGTAGCTAGCATAAGTTTAGCTACATAAATATAAATGGTTATAGGTAAGCCAAAACCTAAATTATTATAAGGAGAATATCATATAATATATACATTTTGTATATTATATCAATTATTAAAATGAAGGAAAAAGGACCAAAAGAAACAACTCAAAAAAACAATAATAATTCAATCAAAACTGTGTTAGCTGATAAAAAAACAAATAAGAAAAAAAAGCAGATGACTGACAAAGACAAAAAACTTTTAAATATAGCATTCAACATTTTAGCATTTTTTTGCATTGCAATATTTTGTATAGCATTAACACCTAAGCTATTACAAAATGATACATTTTACACAGTTAAAGTAGGTCAGGGAATAAGAGAGTGGGGCATAGATGGACAAGACCATTATTCATTTAATGATTTACCATACACGTATCCACATTGGCTATATGATGTTATCATATCACTCATATTTGATTATTTAGGAGGATGGACTGGCATATATGTATCCACAATGATTTTATCTGCTACATTAGGAATCTTATTGTATTTTACATTAAAAAAGATAACCAAAAACTCTTTAGTATCACTCATTATAGCTCTAGGGCAAATGTATTTAATGCGTGACTATGTAGCTGCAAGGGCACAATTAGTAACATTCATATTATTTGTACTAACAATTTTATTTATTGAAAAATTTCTAGAAAGTGGTAAAAAGCGATATGCAATAGGTCTAGTAATAATACCTATACTAATAGCAAATATACATTCAGCAGTATGGCCTTTCTACTTTGTACTCTTCTTACCATATATAGGCGAATATGTATTAAGAATAATTATTGGCGCTAACGTAATACATAACTTATATAAATGGGGATTAAACTTACGAATAAAAAAGGCAAACAACATACTAAAAAAAGCATCTAAAAAAGATGATGTTACTAAGTATCAAGCAAAGTTAGTAGAGCTAACTAAAAAACAAGAAGAAAACAATTCAAAATTTGAAACAACAATTGCAAAAAGAGAAGAAAAGAGAAAAAGACCATTCAAATTAAGAATAGAAAAAATAGATAGAGTAAAATGGCTAATATTAATAATGTTTATTTGTTTATTTACAGGACTTTTAACTCCAATAGGAGATATGCCATACACTTATACTTTAAGAATAATGCAAGGCAATACAACCGCAAGTATAAGCGAGCACTTACCTTTAACATTAATAGACAGTAAATCGATATTGTTTTGCTTAACATTAACTATTGCTTTATTAATATTTACAGATACAAAAATTAAATTAAGAGACTTGTTTTTCTTAGCTGGACTTACATTACTTGCTCTAATGAGTAGAAGACAAATTTCGATGCTCGTATTATTTGGAGGTATGGTTCTTGCAAAAATAATTACAGAGCTAATAGAAAAATATGATAAAAAAGGCACAAAAGAAGTTATGAACTTTATGACTTCTACAATAGGAGAAATACTTACAATATTATTCATATTTGCTTTAAGCTACTTTATGTATGTTCCTCAACAAAATGCACCATATATAAACTCGTCTTCCTATCCTGTAGAGGCAGCAGAGTGGATAAAAGAAAATTTAGATTACAAAAATATAAGAATGTTTAATGAATACAATTACGGAAGCTATTTATTGCTAGAAGACATACCAGTATTTATAGACTCTAGATGTGACTTATATACACCTGAATTTAACGGAGAAAAGGGAGACGATGGAAAATACCATGGTCAAGATATATTCTCAGACTTTATGAATATATCAAGTATTGCAACATATTATGATACAAAGTTTAACGAATACGATATTACTCATGTAATGACAAAAACAAATACAAAATTAAATATGTTACTTTCTCGTGATGATGGGTACAAACAAATTTATAAAGATGATAATTTTATAATTTATGAAAGAGAAAATGAATAAATTAGAAATTATATTGAAACTTAAGCAAAACAATTACTTGCAAAGTGATTATATTGTTAAATAAAAAGAGAGGAAAAATGGCTAATAACAAAACATTACAAATAACTGAACAAAACATAAATCAAAGGCTTGATGCATATGTAGCAAGCCTTGATTTAGACTTGTCTAGAAGTATGGCACAAAAAATGATTGAAAATGGACAAGTGTTAGTAAATGATAAAATACCAAAAACTTCATATAAAACTAAATTGGCAGATATTATTCAAATAACAATACAAGAGCCTAAAGAAGTAGGTCTTAAAGCACAAGATATTCCTTTGAATATAATATACGAAGATGATGATATAATAGTTATAAATAAACCAAAAGGAATGGTAGTGCACCCAGGTAATGGCAATCCAGATGGAACTTTAGTGAATGCTGTTTTAAATCATTGCAAAGGAAGTTTGTCAGGCATAGGAGGAGAAATAAGACCGGGAATAGTGCATAGGCTAGATAAAGACACATCAGGCTTAATTATTATTGCCAAAAATGATAAAGCACATATAAACTTAAGTAAACAAATACAGGATAGAAAAGTAAAAAAAATCTATACAGCACTAGTAAAGGGAGTTATACCAGAAGATACAGCCACAATAAATATGCCAATAGGCAGGAACAAAACTGATAGAAAGAAGATGGCTGTAAGAAAAGATGGAAAAGAAGCAATTACTCACATAAAAGTTTTAAAAAGATATGACAAATATACTTTAATTAGTGTTAAAATAGATACAGGAAGAACCCATCAAATAAGGGTACATATGTCAGAAATAGGGTATCCGGTAGTTGGAGATGAAGTATATTCAAATGGTAAAAATGAATTTAATGTACATGGCCAAATGCTACATAGCACTTCATTAGACTTTGTGCATCCTATTACGGGAAAACCAATGCATTTTGAAGCCCCTTTACCAGAGTATTTTAAAGAAGTTTTAAGAAAAGTGAAAGGTGAAGTTGAAAAATAATTGCGTTTTGGCGTCGTTTAACGGCACTGCGAAAAGCCTCACCGTGCAGAAAAGCACGCCTCCGGTTTTCTTACTTGCATTACCTCTCCAAAAGCACAATTCTTTTCCAACTAGATTTAAGATTTTAGAAAGGATAATGGTAAATAATGAAAGAACGTTTGCAAAAATTTCTTGCAGAAAGTGGAATAGCATCAAGAAGAAAATGTGAAGAATTAATAGAGCAAGGACTAGTAAAAGTAAATGGCAAAGTTGTAACAGAACTTGGAACAAAAGTAAATCCAGAAATAGACATAGTTGAATATAATGGACAAAAAGTAAAAAAAGTTACAAAAAAAGTATACATACTATTAAATAAGCCAATAGGCTATGTTACAACAGTAAAAGACCAATTTAATAGAGACTCTGTGCTAGATTTAGTAAAAGACGTAAAAGAAAGAGTAGTACCAGTAGGAAGGTTAGATATGTATACGTCAGGTGCATTGCTTTTAAGCAATGATGGGGAGTTCATAAATAAAATAACACATCCAAGCAATGAAATTGAAAAAACATACAATGTAACTGTAATAGGAAAAGTCACAAATGAAGACGTTACAAAATTACAAAATGGCGTGCAAATTGAAGTGGAAGGTGAAAACTATACAACAAAAAGGGCAAAAGTAAAAATACTCAAAATAGATGAAGAAAAGAACTTATCAAGAATACAAATAACAATTCATGAAGGCAAAAACAGAGAAATAAGAAAAATGTGCGAAGCAATAGGAAGAAAAGTATTAGCTTTGCATAGAAGCAAAATAGCAAATTTAAGTGTAAAAGATTTAAGACTAGGCAAATGGAGATATTTAACACAAAATGAAGTAGAAGAAATTTTAAATGCAAATAATACTATTCATAGTTAAATTTTACTATTGAGGCAACAATAAATTAATTACAGAAGATTAATTAATAAATTTAGTACAAAAGAGGAATAAAAAATGATTTATAAAAAATTTGATTTAGAATCAGAATATAAAAAAACAAAGGAAAATTCGTTTAATGAACTAGAAGTTGGTCAAAAAGTCTATGGCACAGTCATAAACATAAAACCATATGGTGCATTTGTAAAGATTGAAGGTGGTGCAGTAGGACTATTGCACATAGAAGATATATCTGTTGCAAGAATAAAATCACCAGAAGAAAGATTGCATATTGGACAAAAAATACCAGTAATAGTTAAATCTATAGATAATGGGGCAAAAAAGTTTAATTTGAGTTACAAAGAAATTCTTGGAACTTGGCAAGATAATATAAAGGACATAAGAGTAGGTCAAGAATTACAGGGAACAATACGTGAAACTGCAAAAGGCAATAAAGGAATATTTATAGAACTAAAGCCAAACCTTGTTGGAATGAGTGAATATAAACCTAATTACAACTTTGGGGATAAAGTTGCTGTGCTAGTGAAAAAAATCATTCCTGAAAAGCATAAAGTTAAACTAAAAATTATATAATTTTTTCAGTTGGGGGACGGTCCTAAAATAAAAATACTAATTGAAAATTAAATAGTCATATGATAAAATAAAGAAAAACAAAGGAGATCAAACAGATGACAAAAATCGCTGAAAGCCTTGAGGCTGTATATATATATATATATATATCGTAAGATTTAATAAAATAGAAATATGTAAACATAGAGATAAAGCTATGCTTTTTAGACGTATTTAAAAAGTCTAATTAGTATAGCTTTTTGTTGTGAAATAAAGAAATCGAACAAAAAGCAAGCGAAAACGATTGCAAAATAATTTTCTTTATGATATAACATAAAAGTAAAGTATTTGGACATAATAACTAACAAATGAAAGGAGAAATTAAACAGATGAAATTAAAAGAAAAAGGTAGAAAAAACAAAATTACAATGAAAAAATTAAAGAAACAAGTAAAAGGTATAACATTAATAGCGTTAGTCGTCACAATAATAGTCCTTCTAATCCTTGCAGGAGTAGCATTAAGTCTAACAGTAGGAGACAATGGATTATTTAGAAGAGCCGAAAATGCAGCAAACACATGGCAAATGGCAGAGCAAAATGAGCAAATAGAAATGGATAAAGCATCAAACTTCATAGAAGATTATATGAATGGAGGAAGCGGAATTACATGGCATGAAGATGTACCAATTCCAAACGGATTCTACTATGTCGGAGGAGAAAAAGATACAGGATTAATTATATCAGATAGTCCAAACGATGCAAATAAAGGAGTAGACTACCCTACAACTTCATTTAAAGGGAACCAATTTGTATGGGTGCCAGTAGCAAATCCAGGAAATTATTTTATAGACGAAACAGCAACATTAAATACAAAGGCAACAGGTTCAGGAGAAGGAAATGAAGTAACAACAAATGTATATAGCAATTTAACAATAAGAAGCGGAGACCAAAGCTCATATACAGCAGGATCACCAGGTGTAGAAGAAACAGAAGGTGGAGACGATGTTACACGTGAGCCAGATGTATTGAGTAGTTATGATATAGATGCACAATACTATGATGATATATTAGGATTTGATAGTACAAAAGCAATGGCAGAAAGTTTTGTAGCAGAATATAAAGCAATGAGTGAAAGCATAAAAAAATACAAAGGATTTTATATAGGAAGATATGAATTAACAGCTAATGGAGAAAAAACAGGGGCATCTTTAACAGATCAAAACTGGTATAATTTATATAAAGCATGTCAAAATGTAGTAACAGGAAAAGAAAATGTAAAAAGTACAAT
Organism: uncultured Clostridium sp.; assembly: GCA_930980675.1. Next base: position 574 of record CAKNIU010000008.1, on the reverse strand, counting down.
GATATATGGAGTACAATGGGATGCAACAATGGATTGGCTAAAAGCAACAAAATTTCAAACAGATACATCAAAAGTAGATGAAGATTCAAGTAGTTGGGGAAATTATAGCAGCGGTTCTAAAATAGATACAGGTTCAAACACAACATATGAAGCAAATGGAATATTTGACCTAGCAGGAAATTGTTTCGAATGGACACAAGAGGCGTACTCTACTAACTTCCGTATTGTACGCGGAGGCTTCTACGTCTATTCCGGTTCGTACGGTCCAGCTTCAGCCCGTCACTACACCTATCCGCGCTATTCGAACAGCTTCAATTCTTCTCGAGCCACACTTTACATGCCGTAGCACTGTAAGCTGTATTGTCACTTAAAGTGACAATACAAATAGAATACTCAAAATAGTGCAAAATTAAAAATAAATAAATAAACTAGGTAGGAAACGGTCTTATAGCGTAAGCTAAAGGTCGTTCCTACCGGACTAGTCCTTATTTTTTTTTCAAAAAAAAGGCTAGTCTAAAAGTACTAAATTGCTGCGAAGCAGCAATGGACCGAATAAATAGAAAAAGCAAAATAA
>CAKNIU010000007.1 GCA_930980675.1 uncultured Clostridium sp. | reverse complement strand
TATTTTGCTTTTTCTATTTATTCGGTCCATTGCTGCTTCGCAGCAATTTAGTACATGATTGTAACGACTAAAGCTATTAAGGTTATGCCTTTTATCTTCCTTTTAGCTCTTTGTAATACTTTTTTGAAATTCTTTTTCTTGTTTTTTTCCTGACTACTTTTTGTTATTCTCATTTTGATTTTCCTCCCTTGTATTTTTTCTATTAATATTTGTTTAAAGTTATTTTTTATTGCCATGTAAAACAATAAAAAACTATGCCTTTTACACGATTTTAAATTCGCCTAAAAAGCATAGTTTCTTTACTACGTTCACATAAAGTTATTTTACTAAATCTTACGATATATATATATATATACAGCCCCAAGGCTTTCAGCGTTTTTTATCATTTGTTTGTGCTCCTTTGTTTTTCTTTATTATATCACAAGTTATAAATAAAATGAAAATTTTTTATTATAAATGTAAAATTTTCATTTTAATACCGTCGCAAGCCCAAAAATTATGCATTCTCAAAAATTTTTTCGAATTCTTTTTCATTTATTACTTCTTTTTCAAGTAATACACTTGCTACTGCATCTAGCTTATCTCTATGCATTACAAGTAGTCTTTGAGCCTTTTCATAAGCATCTTCTAATATGTTTTTAACCTCTTTACCAATTTCATCTTCTAGGTTATTTCCTAGTAATTGTATTTGATATGGGTCTTTTTCTACGTTAATAGACATTGGGCCTATTTTGTCACTCATACCGTAAATAGTTACCATATCTCTTGCAATTTTCATTGCAACTTCTATATCATTGCTTGCACCTGTAGAAATATCATCTAAAGCTACTTTTTCAGCAGCTCTACCACCAAGTAATGATATTAGTTTTTCTTCCATTTCTGTTTTTGAAACATAGAATTTGTCTTCGTTTGTTTTATACATGGTGTAACCACCAGCTACACCTCTTGGTATTATTGATACTTCTTTTATATCTTTTTGTGTTTCTAAGTATCTACTTACAACTGCGTGACCTGCTTCGTGGTAAGCTGTAAGCTTTTTGTCTTTTTCTGATACTACTCTATTATGTTTTTCTAGACCAACAGTTACCTTTTTAACAGCATCTTCAATATCATTATTATTTATTGCCTCATGATTTTTATTTGTTGCAATTATAGCCGCTTCATTTAAAATATTTTCAAGCTCTGCACCTGTAAATCCTGCTGTATCTCCTGCAATTGATTTAAAATCGACATCACCTGCAATCTTTTTATTTTTGCTATGGATTTTTAATATTTCTTCTCTTCCTCTTATATCTGGAAGCGCTATATTTATTGTTCTGTCAAATCTACCAGGTCTAAGTAATGCTTCATCAAGCATTTCAGGTCTATTTGTTGCAGCTATAACAATAATAGATTGGTCTGAATCAAACCCATCCATTTCAACTAGTAGTTGATTTAGTGTTTGATTGTTTTCTGAGTCTGCTCCACTATTACTTGCTCTCCTTGAACCTATTGCATCAATTTCATCTATAAATATTATGCAAGGTGAAATCTTTTTTGCTCTTTCAAATAGTTTTCTGACTCTTGATGCTCCAAGTCCTGCAAACATTTCTACAAATTCTGAACCACTCATTGATATAAATGGTACGTTTGCCTCTCCGGCAATTGCTTTTGCAATTAATGTTTTACCAGTTCCAGGTTTACCACAAAGTAATACTCCTCTAGGTGTTTTTGCTCCCATTTTTGAATACTTTTCTGGATTTTTTAAAAATTCTACTATTTGCATCATTTCTGATTTTTCTTCATCTAATCCCGCAACGTCTTTAAATGTTATTTTATCTTGTGATACGTCTGGGTCATATACTTTACCTTTATCACCCAATCCTTGCATTTGGAAGATGAGTATTACCAATATTACTAGTATTAATGTTGGTAAAATTGATACAAAACCTTCTGAAAATGATAACAATGCATTTCTTGGTTTTTGCACTAATTCAATATTATTGTTTGGATTATCATCTTGGGCTTTTTCTTGTATTAATTCTACAAATGCTTGCGTACTAGGTATTATTGCATGCTTTTCTTCTTCTTCATCTTTATATTTTAATTTTAAAGATGTGCTCCCAACTGTCATTTCAATTGATTCTATTTTCCCCTCATCAATGTCTTGAATTAATTGAGTATATGCAACTTCTAATTCGTCATTTTCTTGATTATTTTGTATGATTATTAGTGTAAATATAATTAACAAAGCTAAAATGATTGGTATTGTTGCAAAAAGTATTTTTTTCCATTTATTATCATTTGGCTTTTTTTGATTTTTGTCTGACATTTGCTTTTTCCTTTCTTTTTAGTTAATTTTTAATTAAATGTTTTTAGATAGTGCTCCAAATACATTTCTTATTTTGACTGAATATTTGCTTGTGGCTCAGGGTTATCTTTGTTGTTTTTTAGTTTAGTTCCAGCACCATTCCTTTCTTTATTTTCTTTGCTGTTTTTTGAGTCTTCTTTTTCATTATTTGGTTTATCTTCTTTATTTTGCTCTTTTTCATTTTTATTATCCTGTTTTTGTAATTCTTCTGGATTATAATTTTTGTTCATTATTTGTATTTGTATTTGAACCTTTTTCTTAATTATTTCTGATCTCATTATTAAAAGAGCTGCAATTAAATATACATAAGCTATTAGAGTATACATTATTTGGAAATATGGTATTACGAATCCTGTAAACATATTTGCTATTAAGTATATTACATTTAGTATTACTGGTAAAGTAATGGCAGAGATGCTTAAACTATATAAAGCACCATATTTAAATGGTATTCTAATTAGTCTACTTACTATAAATCCTAATAGTGAAAGTGCAATAGTGTCTAATATGGCAGTTAGGAAATATGTTAAAAATGTAGATATGAATATTATGGCAAATATATTTGCTAGAATATTATATGAGTTTTCTCCTGAAAACATATTTAATATATAATCTTTGTTTATTCCGCTTAAATCAATTGTATTACTTATTTCTTCATAGGTTTGTGTTGTAATGCTTGTACTATTTTGCTGTTTCAAAAGCACATGCTTTTTAGTAAAAGCTATTGCTAGTCCATCAAAATCTCTTATTTCATCTTCACTATAAGTTTCTGAATTAGTTAAAATGACTTTAAGATCAGTATATTCGTGATTTTCTATTGTTACATCTGTTCCACTATCTAGCACAAACTCATTATTCTCAAAATAGAAGTTTGGCACATTACTACTAAAATATTCTATTCCTTGGTCAAGGAGTTGTGAAACTTTTATAATAGAACCTGCTGACATAACTAGGGTAAATAATAGTATTAATTTTATTAAATACATCATTGCTCTGCCTAGTCCTTCTGATGCAATAATGTGGTATTTGTCAAAGTCAAATATACTCATTTTCATTCTTCTAAAAAATGAAAGTCTTATTTCTTTTTCCATCAGTTTCCTCCTGATTTTTATTGTATTTTAATTTTAACTAAAAAATTTTTTCTTAGTTTTAAATAATATGTATTTTCTGAATATTATTTGTAACTTTTAAATAATTATTCGACATGCATATAAAACACATAATATGCATGTCTATATTGGTTTAGTCATCATCCACTACTTCATTTGCAACTGTATTACCTCCAGTTGTTGTATTTCCACCACCAACTGAATTAGTAGCTCCACCTCCAGTTGTTGTATTTCCGCCTGTTGTGTTTCCTCCACCTGCTGTATTTGTATTTGAATTTCCTCCAGAGTAACTATTTACTGTGATTGTAATAGTTGCACCTTTTGCAGCTTTAGTAGCACTTTGTCTTAATACTATTCCTTTTGACTTTGTATTATCTTCGTCTTGCAAAATTTTTACTACAAATCCAGCATTTTCCAAAGTTTTTTTAGCTTCTGCTTGGGTCTTACCAACTACTTTTGGTACATCAATTTCTTGAGCTGTTGTATGAACATTGCAAACTTCTGTAGGTGGCTCTGTTGTATTTTTTAAGCTATGTGTTGTCCAGTTTCCTGCTTTTTCTGTATCTATTTCTTCAGTATATACTCTTTCTTCTGTATCTGGGCAGAATTCTGTTGCAACTTTATTTGTTTCTTTACAAATTTTTACTGTTGTATGTCCATCACAATCTGCTGGAACTGTACCATTTACAAATATTTCCGTATATGTGTTTTTACATTTATCTGTTGCCTTCTTACCACTATCTAAACATATTTTAGCTGTAACTATATTTTCAGGCTCTATAAAATCTTTTACTTCCAAGTCTTGATGAATTACTTTATTAACATCAAACCAAATTTGAGCAGCAGGATTTGTTGTTCCATATACTGATGATTCGTTGTTATCATAGCCATACCAACAAGCTGTTGCATAATAAGGCGTAAATCCACAGAACCATCTATCTTTTGCATCTGAAGATGTTGAAGTTTTACCTGCAACTCCCATGTTTCCTAATGTATTTCTGTATCTAGTCGCTGTACCCGTTGAACCTTTGATAGGTCCTGTTAACATTGAAGTCAATATATAAGCATTTCCTTCTGACATAACTCTAGTTTTTTCTTGATTTACTTCTATTACTGTGTTGCCATTTTGGTCAACAACTTTTGTATAGAATGTTGGTGTAATATACACTCCTCCGTTTGCAATCATTGCATATCCAGCAGCCATATTTAAAGGTGTTACAGTTTGAGTCCCAAGCGCTAATGGTAAATTTTTGTATGTTTCGTCTACTTCTATGCCTATTTTAGATAAAAATTCTACTGCATTATCTACACCTAAAAGTTGTAATAATTTAACCTCTGGAATATTTTTAGATCCCTCAAGAGCTTTTCTTATTGTCATTATTCCTCTACTATTATTACCATCATCTTTTGGAGAATACCCTCCTGCAAAGTCTGTTGGACTATCATCAAATAATGTTGATGCTACTATTGTACCATTTTCAAGAGCTGGTGCTATATTTACTAAAGGTTTGAATGCAGAGCCAGCACTTCTTTCACTTGTCATTCTATTAATTCCTAAAGTGTCTAATCCTTCTCCGAGTCCACCTACACCTGCAACAACATATCCTGTTGATGGTTCTATTATTACTATTGCAGATTGAGCACTAACAGTTTCACCTTTATATTTTGTTGTTTTATTATATTTACCACTTTTGTATGCATCTTCTGCTGTTGATTGAATTCCTGTGTTTACTGTTGTGTAAAGTGTGTAACCACTGTTAATTAACATTTCTCTTGCTTCTGAATATGATATATCTTCTTTTGCAGACATTTCAGATGCTACTTGGTTAATTGCTGCTGCTGCATGATATGAAAGGGTATTATTTCCATTCGTTGCAGATCCTTTTGTAAATGTTATACCATTATTAACCTTTTCTACCGCTGAATTGTATTCTTCTTCTGTTATTTTACCTTGGTCATACATTTGATAAAGTACAGTTTTAGTTCTTGATTTAATCTCTTCACTATTATCCACTGTTTCATTGAATGGATCATAGTTATTTGGAGAATGGTTAATACCTGCTAAAAATGCTGCTTCGGCAATATCTAGCTCACTTGCTTTTTTGCTAAAGTAATAATTTGCAGCAGATTCTACACCTCTTACTTCAAGACTTCCAGATTGACCTAAATATATTCTATTTAAGTATCTTTCGAGTATTTCATCTTTATTAAGCATATTTTCAACTTGTATTGCTCTAGACCATTCTCTTATCTTTCTTTCGATTCCAGCCCAGCCACCTCTTGCATCATCATTCATAGTAATTTTAACAAGCTGTTGAGTAATTGTACTACCTCCAAAAGATGCCTCTTGACCAGTTATTACAGATATGCCATAATTTAAGATAGCATTTGCGGTTCTTATTATGTCTACACCACCATGCTCATAAAATCTTTTGTCTTCGATTGCAATAAATGCATCTGGTAATTTACCCATTTCAGAAAGTGTAACTTTTTTGCTTATTTCATCTCCAGTAAGTGTAGTGATTTCATTTCCAGACAAATCAACTATCTTTAATCCACTATCACTTAACAATTGCTCTTTTGTAATAGACCATTCATCACTAAAAAATATTGCTGAAAATACTGCAATTCCTGCAATAATAAGTAAAAATATTATAATTATAAATATTTTAAAAGCTAACCATAATTTAGGATGTTTTCTATTTTTTTTCTTATCTTCTTTCTTTTTTTGCTTCTCTAATTTTTTTATGTCTTTTTCCTTTTTTGTATTAAGTTTTGTAACGTTTTTATTACTAGATTTTGTAGTGTTTTTTGCCTTATTATTAGTACTTGCATTTTTATTTTTATTATTTTTCATTTACTACCTCCTTAGACAAAACTACTTGAATAATATTATATTACAAATTTACAAATAATACAATCTTTTGACCAATTATTTTAACTATTAAATCTTAGAATTCACAGCTTATTTATTTTGTAAAAAACTACAATGTAAGTTGAATAATTATAATAAATCACAATAACTAGTTAGCGCATTTGCCCCATTTTTTATAAGCTCATTTGTTCCTTCGGAATTTTTGCTATTTACATTTCCAGGAACTGCAAATACATTTCTACCTTCATTTAGGGCAAAATTAGCTGTTATAAGTGATCCACTTTCTTTTTTAGCTTCAACAACTACAGTTGTTTCACTAAGTCCACTTATTATTCTATTTCTAGCTGGAAAATTTTGTTTTAATGGCTTTTCTCCTATTTTATATTCACTTACTAATGCTCCTCCTAAATTTAAGATTTTAATAGCTAAGTTTCTATTTTCTTTAGGATATATCATATCTAGTCCATGTGCCAAAACAGCTATAGTTCTAGCATTGGCTTCAACACTTCCAATGTGGCAATATGTATCTATTCCTCTAGCAAGTCCACTTACGGTAATTATATTTTCTTTTCCTAGATTATATGCCAAATCTCTTGCTACACTTTTGCCATAATTACTTGCATTTCTACATCCCACTATAGCAATACTTTTTTCTCTTAATATTTGTGCATTCCCTAATACATATAATTTTTTTGGTGGCGAGTATATTTGAGATAATAAATATGGGTAATCTAGTTCTCCTAAATTTATTTCTTGAATTTTCATTCTTTTCCTTTCTTATGCGGGCGGTTCCTTTTTAAATATTTATTTATAAGCCAACAATATACTTCTCGACATTTCAGTGAACGTTTGCAGCGCGAGCATTTTTGTCTTTAACTAAGTAGGACTGCAGGGTGTAGCGGGCAAGCTGGAGCGAATAGCGACCCGCGCCGCGAAATGGGAGAGAATGTATATTGTGGCTTAGGAAGAATATTAAAAAAAGCTTCCTCTAAAACAAAAATGGGCAGAATTAATAAAATTCCCCCAAATTTTAATTATTATGTTATTATTAAAAAATTATTTTTTAAGCCACTTTTCATATTCTTCTATAATTGTATTTGCAACTTCTTCTGGTGTTTTATAAGTTGTATCTACAATTAAGTCATAATTAGAAATATCACCTTGTCTTATACCATATAAATTGAAGTATCTTTCTTTTTCAAGGTTTGCTCTTTTTATCATATCCTGTTTTTGCTCTTCAAGAGTTTCAAAATTTTCTGTATCTTTTCTATCAATATCGTTAAATGCCCTTTTAGCTGCTACGTCAATATCTACCTTTAGATAAACTTTAAAAGATTCTGGTACTGCGTACCAACCAAGTCTAGCATCTATAATAAAGTTATCATTACTTTTGGCATATTCTGCTGCACTATTTTCAATTTGCCTATCTATATCTGGATGATCTTCTACATATATATTGAATTCTGTAACAGTCATATTCATTTCTTTTGCTAGTTTTCTAAAATATTGACCATTACGATAAATTCCATAACCTAATTTTTCTATTAGAATTCTTGATGTTTCTCCTTTTCCACTAGCTAAATCTCCAGTAAGAGAAATAATATGCTTTTTTTTCATTTCTACCCCTTTTATATAGTAAAATTGATACTATTAATTATTACCTAATTAATAGTATTATACTAAGTATCTATTATTTTAATTGTCATCTTCGTCATTATTTTCTGCATTTTTTTCTTGTTCTAATCTTTCTTGTTCTTCTTTCCACTGGTTTTCATCATATATTGTAACTTTGCCTTCACCAATTTCATCAGCCGCAAGACTTATAGGTGAAATGTCATCATCATTAGTCATTGGCTTGCTACCTTTTGAAATTTGTCTAGCTCTTTTTGCTGTAGCTATGACTAAGCTATATCTATTCTTATGAGTTTCTTTTAATAATTCTGGTACTGTTGGTTTAACTAACATTTTTAATTTTAATCTAATAAATATTAGATTATCCTCCTTTCAAAAAGTTTGTTAAATTTTAAATATAACTGCTGACATTATATTTTATACATAGTATATATTTTACTACAAAATGTCAAATAAGTCCAGTGTTTCTTAATAATTTTCTAAAATTGCCTGTTTTTATTTTCCCTTAACTTTGTACCTGATAAAAATTATTAAACATTTAAATAGATAATACACTATCATACCTAATGTAATTCCTAGCAAAATATAATTGAAGTATTCATTTCCTGAAGAATATAATTGTAATAGTAACAGTGTTTCTATTCCTACAAAACACATTTCGATTCCATGAATTGCTATATAATTTTGATCTTTCTTATATGCTTGCTCAAATATAACTATAGCTATAATAGCTATAAATACTGAAAAAGTTTTTAAATCTAACATATACACTGTTATAGGAATAGAATTTATTCCTAAATCTATAAATAAAAAATAAACTGTAATAAGTATTGAGATTATTAAATTTCTAGCAAGATTTTTTCTTAATGAAGAATTTTTAACTTTATCTTTACTTGCCTTTTTGCTTTTTTTTATCTCTGCTTTTATTTCTTCTAGTTTCTCATTATTAATATCCTCTTGCTTTATTAAATCTTTTTTATCTGTGTCCACTTTTCTCATACTAACTCCCTTCTAAGGTTATAATTCTAACTCATATGTAATCATGCTTAACACTGCTATCGGAGCAGTTTCAGTTCTTAATATTCTATTGCCTAAAGTTACAATCCTAGCTTCATTTTTGCTTAAATTAGAAACTTCTTCTTGACTTAACCCGTCCTTCTGGACCTATTACAACTGCAATATTTTTAATCTCGCTATTTTTCTTTAAAACATCTTTTATCGTAATATTTTTCTCATTTTCATAAGCTACAATAGCTAAGTCATAATTTTTTATTTGTTTATATAATTCTAACATATTTATAGATTTATCTATTCTAGGAATCATATTCCTTTTACATTGCTTTGCAGCAACTTCTGATATTTTATTCCATCTAAGATTCTTTTTGTCTTCATCATTTATTTTTGCTACGCAATATTTCATGTTTACTGGAGTTATTTTGTGTACACCAAGTTCAACACATTTTTGGATAATACATTCCATTTTATCAGATTTCGGAAGTCCTTGAAACAAATCTACTTTTACATTCATTTCCACTTTTTTAGTATCAACACTAACCATGTCACAAATAACTTCTTTAGGATTAATTTTATTTATTTCACACTCAAAAGTTTCATTAGTTAATTTGTTTGTAACTAATATTTTATCTCCAATTTTCATTCTTAGTACATTTATCATATGGTTATAATCGTTTTCGATAATTTTTATTTGATTATTACTAATTTGTTTATTTTCTACAAAGAACTTATACATTATCCTATTCCCCAATCTTCTTCTATGTCTTGCAAAACAGTGTTCATTTTTTCTTTTTCACCATTCACCAAATTTTGCTGTCTTTGTGTTTCTTCTTTTACCTGATTAATTATACCACCATTTTCATATAATCCACCGTAAACTGCAACTCCTACCAAAATAAGCATAACAATTATAGTTAAAACTAAAGATAAAAGTGTTATTCCTCTTTCGTTTTTCATATTATCTCGTTCCTTATATTTTTATTTAGGTTTTAAAGATACACCTATAAACCATAAAAATAATTTACATACTAATGATATCACATAGTATGTAAATTATTCAAGACAAATATAAATATTTTTACGAAAAGGACCGTCTCAAAAGTAAAATTTATCCGAAAATACCACGTTTTTTTACTGGTGGTTGCTCATTCATAGTTTTTGCAAGTTCTATAAATAATTCTCTTTGTTCTTTAGTTAATTTCTTAGGTGTTTGGACTTGTACTGTAAATATTAAATCACCTGAAGAATTTGAGTGTATTTTTCTAAATCCTTTATTTTTTAATGTAAATTTAGTTCCGCTTTGTGTTCCATCAGGAATAGTAAAGTTTTCTTCCTTACCAGTAACAGTTGGTACTTTTATATTTGCTCCAAGTGTAGCCTGAGTTATTGTTATAGGTATTGTACATTCAACATTATCTCCATTACGAGTAAATACATTACTCTTTTTAACTCTAACAGTTACATATAAATCTCCATATGGTCCACCATTTACTCCCGGTTCACCTTTTCCTTGAACAACTAAGGTTTGGTCATCATTTATTCCTGCGGGTATTTCTACATTTAGTGTAACTTGCTTTCTTACTGTTCCTTTGCCTTTGCAAGTTTCGCAAGGTGTAGGGATATATTTACCAGTCCCTCTACAATTTTCACAAGTTACAACAGTTTGTATAGTTGCAAATCCAGCTAAAGATTGTGCTTTTTTTACTTTACCTGTTCCATGGCATACGCTACAAGTTTGTACGCTTGTTCCTGGCTTGGCACCTGTACCATGGCAAGTATCACATTTTTCATTTTTATTAACTACTATTTCTTTGTGTGTTCCAGTGAATGCTTCTTCAAAAGTCACATCTAGATTATATTTTAAGTCATTTCCTTTTCTTGGACCAGTTGGATTTGAAGTCCTTTGACTTCTTCCAAAACCTCCTCCAAATATTGAAGAAACAAAATCATCAACTACATCATCAAAACCAAATCCACCAGTAGAATATGTATAAGTGCCATTGCCAAAGCCTCCAAATCCATTACCAAATCCACCAAAACCACTGGCTCCACCATAACTGCCATTTGCACCCGCTGTACCAAATTGGTCGTACATTCTTCTTTTTTGTGGATCTGATAAAGTAGAATATGCTTCTCCAACTTCTTTAAACTTTTCTTCGGCTTCTTTTCTATTATTTGGATTTGCATCAGGATGCCATTTTTTTGCCATTTTTCTATATGCTTTTTTTATTTCTTCATCTGTAGCGTTTTTGTCTACACCCAATATTGCATAATAGTCTTTGTCTGCCATAACTTGGTCCTTTCTTTATTTATTCTCTTCTTCTGCTGTTGTTGTTTCAGCACCCCCATTGTTTGCATCAGCACTTCCATCAGCTGTGCCGCTAGCATTTGCACCATTATTTGCAGAATTTTGTGCTTGTGCATTTTGATATAATTTTGAAGATATTGAATAGAATACTTGTGTTAAGCTTTCTGTAGCTTTTTTAATTTCTTCTACATCTTTTCCTTCTAAAGCTTTATTAACATTTGCAATTTCCGCTTCCACTTTAGATTTTTCTTCACTACTAATTTTGTCTCCTAATTCATCAAGTGTTTTTTGTGAATTATATACTAAACTTTCTGCATTATTTCTAGTTTCTATTTCTTCTTTTCTTTTTTTATCTTCTGATGCGTGAGCTTCTGCATCTTTTACAGCTTTATCTATTTCTTCATCAGTTAAGTTTGTAGAAGCTGTAATTGATACTTGTTGCTCATTTCCTGTTGCCATATCTTTTGCAGATACGTGAACTATACCGTTTGCATCTATATCAAATGTAACTTCAATTTGTGGTACTCCTCTTGGAGCTGCTGGAATTCCTGTTAATTGGAATCTTCCAAGTGTCTTATTGTCTGCTGCCATTTCTCTTTCGCCTTGAAGTACGTGTACTTCAACACTTGTTTGACCATCTGCTGCTGTTGAGAATACTTGTGATTTTTTAGTTGGTATTGTAGTATTTCTTTCAATTAATTTTGTGAATACTCCACCATATGTTTCAATACCTAGTGATAATGGTGTTACATCTAGTAGTACTAAGTCTTTAACATCTCCAGAAAGTACACCACCTTGAATAGCTGCACCAATAGCAACACATTCATCTGGGTTTATTCCTTTGTCTGGTTCTTTTCCTGTAATCTTTTTAACCATTTCTTGTACACAAGGTACTCTTGTTGAACCACCAACTAATAATACTTTATGAAGTTTATCAGCTGTTATTCCTGCATCTTTTAATGCATTTTCAACTGGTACTCTTGTAGCTTCAACTAGGTCACTTATAAGTTCTTCAAATTTTGCTCTTGAAAGTGTAACATCTAAGTGTTTTGGTCCTGTGCTATCAGCTGTAATAAATGGTAAATTGATTTGTGTTTGTTGCATTCCTGAAAGTTCTATTTTAGCTTTTTCAGCTGCTTCTTTTAATCTTTGCATTGCCATTTTATCTGTGCTTAAGTCAATTCCTTGGCTCTTTTTGAATTCAGATACTAAGTAATCTATAATTCTTTGGTCGAAGTCATCTCCACCTAAGTGTGTATTACCATTTGTAGCTAAAACTTCAAATACACCATCACCAATATCTAGTATAGAAACATCGAATGTTCCACCACCAAGGTCAAATACCATTATTTTTTGGTCTTGGTCTTCTTTGTCCATACCAAAAGCTAATGCTGCTGCTGTTGGTTCATTTATAATTCTAAGTACATCTAAGCCCGCTATTTTACCAGCATCTTTTGTTGCTTGTCTTTGTGAATCATTGAAATATGCAGGTACTGTTATAACTGCTTGTGTAACTTTTTGTCCTAAATAGCTTTCAGCATCTGTTTTTAATTTTTGTAAAATCATTGCTGATATTTCTTGTGGTGAGAATTCATCACCATCTATTTTTACTTTTTCTGCTGTTCCCATTTTTCTTTTTATTGAAATTATTGTATGTTCTGGGTTTGTAACAGCTTGTCTTTTTGCTATTTGTCCGACTAATCTTTCACCATCTTTTGAAAATGCAACTACTGATGGAGTTGTTCTATTTCCTTCTGAATTCGGTATAACAACTGGTTCTCCACCTTCCATAACTGCAACACATGAGTTTGTTGTTCCTAAATCAATTCCTATAATTTTTCCCATAATAATTTTCCTCCCTTTATTTAGGCTTTTGGCCAATTTTATAGTCTTTTAATTTAATATTTTTTCTTTTGAATATTTTATTTATATATAATTGTAAAAAGTTAATAACTAATTTAATTTGCTACAACTACTAAAGAATGTCTTAAAACTCTATCTCCTATCATATAGCCTTTTCTGAATTCTTCTTTTATTTCTTTTTCTCCAAGCTTTTCATCTTGCACAAGACTTACCGCTTCATGAAGTGAAGGGTCAAATTTCTTTCCTACTGTTTCTATTTCTGTAACGCCATTTGCTTTTAGTACATCTTTAAATTGGTTTACAACCATTTCAATGCCATTTTTGTATTGTTCATCTTTTGTTTCTGTTTTAGCTGCTTTTTCTAAATTGTCTAATACAGGTAGCAATGATGTTATTACATCCCCCATTACAGAATTATATAGTCCTGTTCTTTCTTTGTCACTTCTTTTCTTGAAGTTTTCAAATTCGGCCATTAGTCTTTTAATTCTATCATCTTTATCTTCTAAATCTTCTTTTTGCTTAGCCAATTTTTCCTTAAGAACTTTTAGTTCATCATTTGAATTATTTTGTTCTGCTTTATAGCCATCTTCATTTTTATTAGAATTTTGATTGATAGTTTGTTCATTGTTGTTTTGATTAACTTTTTTTTCATCCATTTTAGTAATGTCCTTTCCTTTGCTATTTTTATTTCATTAAAATATGCTGTCTTATTGTTTTTTATATAACATCTTATTTCACGTTAAAATCCATTTATCTATTTTAATTTATTTTTTTAGACTTCCATTTCCTAATTCTTTATTAAGTTCTTTACTAATATATTTCATTACTGAAATAACTTTTGAATAATCCATTCTAGTTGGTCCTATAATTCCTATAGTTCCTAAATCTTTTCCTCCAACTTTGTTTTTAAAAGTTACTATACTAAAATCTTTAAGACCATTTATTTCATTACCTATATAAACATTAAAATCTTCACTATTTTCAAGCAAATCTAAAATTAAACTTTTGCTATCTAGTAAGTTCATAAAGTTTCTTGCAAATTCTGAGCTTTCAAATTCTGGGTTTTCAAAAGTTTTATTAGCACCCTTTAAATAAATTTGTTCTTCGTCTTTAATTGCTTTACTTATCTGTTCAATTATTGGCTTAATTACATCTATTCTGTAATTCATTTCATTCATTATGTATTGTTCCATTGGCTTGTCTATTGTTGCTAATAATTGACCTTTAAGTTTGCTATTAAATATAAGATTTAATGTGTTTACTTGTTCTTGACTAATGTCTCTTTCAAATTTTATAATAGTTTCTTTTATGGTTCCTGTATCTGTAAGAATAACTGCCATAAGCATACGTGAACCAAGTAAAACAAATTTAATTTCTTCAATTTTTTGTCTATTTGCACTTGGTCCAATTGCAACTGTTGTATAATGAGTTACTTCAGAAATTGTGTTTGTGGCTATTTTGGTCAATTCTTCCATTTGATCAACTTTGTTTTGAAGTCTTGAATTAATATACTTAATTTCATTAATGTTTAAGTCTTTATCATTTAAAAGTTTATCAACATAAAATCTGTAACCTTTGTTTGATGGAACTCTTCCACTTGATGTATGAGTTTTTTCAAGATATCCTATTTTTTCAAGCTCTGCCATTTCATTTCTTACTGTGGCACTACTGCAATCCAAGCCATATTTTTGTATAAGGCTTGAAGAGCTAACAGGCTCTATTGTGTCAATGTACTCATTAACAATAGCTTGAAGTATTCGTTTTTTTCTATTATCTAACTCCAAATTTATCACCTTCTTGTTAGCAATCTTTTAAAGTGTACTTTGCTAGGTTATTTTTGTTTTAATATTTTAGCACTCTTCGTATTTGTTTGCTAACTTTATATATATTATATCCATTTTTAGCAAAAGTCAATAGAGATTGCTAATTATTTTTGTGAATTTTTTGTGACCATTTAAATAAGGCTACAAACACTTGTATCTTAGGGCTTTTTCGATACTTTCCATAATCCCTTTTCGGCATTATGTATATGTGCAAAACTCGTCTTTTGTAATCCGCTATTTTGAGTTATCCACAGAGTTATCCACATTATCCACAGGTTGTTTTTTGAATTATTTTTTATTTTTATGTCGATTTATGGTCTATTATTAAATAATTTTGCTATTCAATTAATAACAGCAGGGGACCCGGCAATTACGCCGAGTCCCCTGCTGTTGAAGTTTGTCTATTATTTAATCATTTTCTTCGGATGCTCGAAGAAACCATCAAAAATTGGCAAACTTTTGAGATCACCATATGGCTCGTAAATCCACAGTTTTCCTCTTAGCTTTTTAAATTGCTTTAATGGGATGTGGACTGGATCCAAAATGTTGTCCTTTGGATCCTGCGGTTCAAAGTCCGCAACGTAGTATTTTTTGAAAATACCTTTATTCTCTACATATAAGACAAAAGCATAGTTATCTTTTCTGCTTTCGCTGTAAAGGCCTTCTCCAAGATATACTCCGAAATACGATTCAATGCCAGTAAGCATCAATCTGCTATACATAGCCATTGAATACTGAAAACTGGTACCTTTCTTTTTTATGTAACAAATAACAGGTACCCGTCCTGCAGACGTTTTGTCTTCCTTAAACTGTTTATTTATTGATTCTGCCTCCTTGTTATCCCACTGAAAAGTGGTCTTTATTTCATTGTAAACGGACCGTACAATATTTTCTGCCAACTTGCTCATATGTTGTTCCCCCTTTTTACTACAAAGTGGCAATTACTATTATATATCTTTTTTTATTATTTTTCAAGCCATTTTGTGAATTATGTTAATTATACAAATTCTTCCCAAACTAGATTTGCCAAATCTAATCCTTTTTTGCTAACTCGAATACTATATTCATTTGCTTCTATTAGCCCTTCTCTAACAAGTTTAGTTAGCTCTTTATTATATTTATACAGTGGTGTTGTTCCAAATTTTCTTCTAAACTCAGTAATATTTACTCCTGTAATCTTTCTAAGTCCTAAAAGCATATATTCTTTCATCATTGCTTCTCTGTCTTGTTTTTCTTCTATTATATAGTTTTCCTTTAATTTTTTCTCTTCTATATTTTTTATATATTTATTAATATCTGCAATATTTGTATATCTTACTCCATTTTCATAAGAACTTGCAGATACTCCAAAGCCCTTGTATTCTTTTTGATTCCAACAATCTAAGTTATGCTTAGACCTATAAAGAGGTCTTGCAAAATTTGAAATTTCATAATGTAAGTAACCATTTTCTTCTAGTTTTCTTTTTGCAAACCAGTACATATATCTTTCTATTTCTTCGTCTGGTAATTTTAATTCTCCAGAATTTATTTTATTTTCTAAAGTGGTATTGGGCTCAACAATAAGTGAGTATACTGATATATGTGTTAATTTTAAGTCTATTAGGACATTTAGAGTTTCTTCTACATCATATATATTTTGATTTGGAAGTCCTATCATGCAATCAGCATTTATGTTTGAAAACCCTACAGTATTAGCCAGTCTAACTGTTTCTAAAAAATCTTCAAAATCGTGAATTCTACCAAGTAATTTTAATAATTTATCATTTACACTTTG
The DNA here is from genome assembly GCA_930980675.1 of uncultured Clostridium sp. The sequence goes on along the minus strand of CAKNIU010000007.1, from coordinate 23,483 downwards.
AAGTCCTATGCTTAATCTATTAATTCCTATTTTATAATAGCATTCTAACTTTCTTTTATTTACTGTTCCCGGATTAGCTTCTATTGTTATTTCTGCATTTGAAACTATTTCAAGGTTTTGTTTTATGGTTTCTATTAGTTCTTCCATATATTTTTCTTTTATATATGAAGGTGTTCCACCACCAATATATATTGTTTTTACTAATATATCTTTATTATTTTTTGCATATTCTTCTATTTCTTGTTTTACTGCATTTATATAATTATCTATGCAATCATCCTTTTTAGCAAATGAATTAAAATCACAATAATTACATTTGCTTTTACAAAAAGGAATGTGAATGTAAATTCCGATTTCTTTCATAAAAATACCCTTTCCATCAAGTTAGAAAAAATTGCTCTTTTGAAAAATAACATTATCAAAAGGCAATTATTTTATTATTTTGCAGAACTTCTAAGTTCTCCCGCTATTCTCTCAATAGTCTTCATTCTATGATTAACACCAGATTTGCTAATAGGCTTTTTAAGCATTTTACCAAGCTCAGCTAATGAAGCTTCTGAATTTTTTAATCTTAATTCTGCTAATTCTTTTTCTCCTTCTTTTAATTCATTAAATTTGTTCTTTTTCTTTATTAATTTTATATCTTCTATTTGTTTGACCGCTGTTTGAATAACTTTATTTAGGTTAGCTGTTTCACAGTTTACAATCCTATTTACACTATTCCTTACATCTCTTATGACTCTATTTTCTTCAAATTTTAGTACACTCATATTTGCACCAACAAAAGCTAAAAACTTTGAAATGTCCTCTCCATCTTTAATATAAACAATATAATTTTTTGCCCTACTTAAAACTTTACTCTTTATTTCAAAATGATTTAATATATTATTAATCTTAACTGCATTTTCTTCTGTTTGAAATACTATTTCTAAATGATATTTACTTCTTGGATTACTTATTGAACCGGCTCCCATAAAGCTACCCCTTACAATTGCTTTAGCTTCTTCAATATCATTTAAATTTTGATTAATTTTTATCGTTTTTTTTGTTGTAATACAAAATTTGTTTCCTACCATTTCTATTTTGTAATCATTTGTTCCACTATTATTTAATAGTTTACTAAATCTATTTATGTTATATTCATTTCCTGTTATAAACTTATTTGAATTTGCAGTTAACAAATAACCCTGTAATTCGTATTTTACAAGGTTTTTATTTGACAAATTATTTAATTTACTTAATTCCTCTTTTACTTTTTTTGAAAATGATTCCAACTTGTACCTCCATTTTAATAATATATAAGCTATTAAATATTTTCAGTTTCACGAATCAGATTCCCACATTATCACTCTATTTTTTCCTGCATAATCCTTGACTAGTTTTGAGTTTTTAAACATGCTAGCTACAGCTTGACCTTGGTCATAGCCAATTTCCATTAATAGCATACCATTTTCATAAAGATAATTTTTAATATTTTTTTGTATTATTCTATAAAAATCTAATCCATCTTTCCCACCATCTAATGCTAATCTAGGCTCATTTTGTACTTGATTTGAAAGCTTAGTGATTTCATCAGTCTTTATATATGGTGGATTTGACACTACAATATCAAATTTTTCATTTATATTTTCAAACATATTAGATTCAATAAGTTTGATTTGTACATCATTCTTTTTAGCATTGGTTTTAGCAATCTCTAAAGCTTTTTTACTTATGTCTGATGCAAAAACTTGTACACTTGGTAAATATTTTTTTAAGCTTATAGCAATTGCTCCACTTCCTGTACAAAGATCGAGTATTTTTATATTTCTATTATCTTCTTTTGGATAACATTTTTGAACAATTTTAATTGTTTTTTCCACTAATACCTCTGTATCTGGTTGAGGAATAAGAACATTTTCATTTACTTCAAATTTAATTCCCATGAATTCCTGATAATGTGTTATATATTGAAGTGGATACCCCTTTTTTATTTTTTCAATACTTTCTAAAAGCTGTTTTTTATTTTCATTAGATAACTCTATATTTTCATTAGCTATGATATTTATCTCATTTTTATTTAGAATATATTTTATTAATACTCTTGCTTCAATGCTATCCATATTTTGTTTTGCTAAGTTAAATGCTTCTTTAATTGTCATATTATTTCCTTTTTTAAGTTTTATATCTTGTATATATAAATTATTCAACTCTCACAAATTTTACTAAATTTGTATTTTCTATATTTTTAACAATTTTTCCATCATAAATGCTAGTGTTATTCATTGAATCTTCCAAAGGAATATCTATATATACAGTTGCTACAAATTTTTGATTATAATTATTAATTATTGTAATTGTAAATGATAATGTGCATTTCATTTGGCTAAGTAAGATTCCTGCTTTTTTCAAAAGACTGCCATCATATACTAGAGGAGTAGAAATGTCCGAAATAATAGTATCTTCTTCCATTTCACTATTAACATATTCAAGTGTAATTGGGTTTTGACAATTACTATATAATGTTGGCTTGCTATAATCTATATCACCAGAATTAACAATGTCAAATTCAATAGAATCATTTATCTTATTTTCTTCCAAATTCGTTAATTTTGCAAAGTCATTTACATTTTTATAGTATAAATTTGGTGTACCAGTTTGAAGGTTATTGAACTTTATATTATCTATAGTAATCTCCTTAATTGTATTTTCATATGTTACACCTTCTTCTGACCTATTATTTATATATAGTGCTATATCTGTGAATTGCAAAATATTTAAGTCCCATACTGGTTTTGTTGTCTCGTTGCTACTTGCATCTGCACTACTATATAAATAAATTCTATCTATGCTAAACACTGTTTTTGAATTTAATCTTGCTATTTGATCAATATTTTCCGAAAATTTTTTATTAATTACATAAATATTTATTATATTAGTAATTGTAACCACACAAAGTATAATTAGTGCAATTGTAATAATTAATTTTATAATGAATTTATTTCTATTTCTTATTTTTTCATCTATAATTAAAGATTTTTTTTTCATTAGCTATTCCTCCAACTATTTTATATCATATCAAAAAAATTATTTCAATGTTTCTATTGCTTTTTTTTACTCTTTATGGTATTCTATATGTAGTTCATAAATATTTATATGGATAGCTAATATCAAATTAAAATCCCTACATGGTGCGTGTAGACTGGAATTTTAGAACCAACAAATTAGATTAAAGGGAGTCCGCCTTTGGATGTGGCGTGTATGCTTACTTTTTAAGTAAGAAACCCAGGAGCATTCAACAAGACACCCACCTGTGAAAGCAGGCTCTTAAAATTTCTCTCATCTTACGGCTAATGTGGGGTATTTTTATTTTTAACATTTGCCTAATTGGGGATTATTTTTTCATTCAAAACACTATTAGACAACAATTTTTCTTTTTAATTCTTTATTTTTTATCTCACCTACGCCAATAAATTTATCTTTATCATATACTCTAACTAGTCCATCTTTTAAGTTAGTTATTATTTTTACACCATTCATAAATTTACTTAATTCTTTATCTTTCAATTTATATTCTGGCTCATTTTTTAGTGTTTCTTCAATAGATATTATCTTTCCTACATCATCTAATGTAAAATTTCCAACTCTAGTTCTTCGTAAGCTACTCATATATCCTACCGTGCCTAATTTTTCAGCTATATCTTCGCACAAAGTTCTAATGTATGTGCCTTTAGAACAGTGTACTTTAAATGTTATACTGTTTTCTTTTATTTCTATCAAGTTGATTTCAAAAATGTTAACTTTTCTTGGCTTTATTTCGATTTCTTCTCCGCTTCTCGCATATTCATAAAGCTTTTTTCCGTTAACTTTTATTGCTGAATATTTTGGTGGAATTTGACTAATTTCTCCTTCAAATGACTTTAAAGTTTCTTTAACATTTTTTTCACTAAGGTCAGGAACTTTTTTAGTTTCGATAATTTTTCCTTCACTATCTCCAGTATCTCTTTTTTCGCCTAAGCTCAATGTTGCAACATATTCTTTATCATGGTTCATTAGATAATCTGATAATTTGGTAGCTTCTCCAACAAGTATAGTAAGAACTCCTGTTGCCATTGGATCTAATGTTCCTGTATGTCCCACTTTTTTTATGGTGTATTCTTTTCTTATTTTTCTAATTTCGTCAAATGATGTATTGCCTTTTGCTTTATCTACTACTATTACGCCATTCATTTTATAATATCCCTCTTTATATAAAAATAGTTGAAAAAGAATTAAATTTTGGCAAGGAAAGCAAATTTGAAATTTATGAGGCGTACTTAGCTGTACGTTGATTAAATTTCAAATGAAGCTTGACACCGCCAAAATTGTAATTATTTTTCAACTCACTTATTTTAATTGAAGTTTAACTTCTTTTAGCAATTTTTCTTTTATTTGTTCTACTGTTCCTTGCATAGTTGCACCTGCTGCATGTACGTGACCACCGCCACCAAACATCAAGCATACATCTGAAACATTTACATAGTCATTAGACCTTGCTGAAACTCTCATTCCTTCGTCTATTTCACGTAAGAATATAGATACTTCTACTCCTTCTATATTTCTACCTTCATTAACTAAGCCTTCATTATCTCCATCTTCAGCATTTACTTTTTCTTCATCTTTTTTGGTTATGTATGAAAATGCAACTTTGCCATCTTCTAAGAATTCCATTCTTTGAAGTGCTATTTTTCTTAATTCGAAATTTCCTTTTGTATGTGTTGCAAATACTTTTTTGTAAATTTTTGAAATATTTACTCCTAAACCTAGAAGCTCTGCTGCTATTTCAAAAGTTTCTTTTGAGACTGCTGAGTATTGGAATCCACCTGTGTCTGTTATTATACCTGTCATTAGGCATGTTCCTATTTCTGGTGTTATTTCTATATTATAGTAATTAAATAGAACATATAATACTTGTGCACATGCTGGAGAGCCTAATTCTACATAGTTTAAATCTCCATACATATCGTTTGTGCTATGATGGTCTATAACAATTCTTGTTTTTGCATCTTCAAAATAGTTTGCCCATCCATTTAATAATTTAATTGTTGCGCAGTCTAAAGATATTGCTAAATCATAACTTTGCTTACTTGCTTCTTTTTTTACTTCATCTGCACATGGTAAAAAATTATAAATTCTAGGCATTTTTGGTATTACTACCTCTACATTTTTTCCTGCCTCTTTTAATGCAATATATACAGCTAAACTTGAGCCTATTGCATCTCCATCAGGATTGTTGTGTGTTAATATTACAATGTCATTTGCTTTTTTTATTTCCTTTAATATTTCATCTAAAGTTGACATATTATCTCCTTTTTCAAATTAATATCTGCTCCAATATACATTCTCTCTCATTTCGCCACGCGGGTCGCTCGAACAAGTCTCGCTCCAGCTCGCACGTTACGCTCCGCTCCTACGTCGCCTGCGCTCACTTGAAATGTTCGAGAACATATATTGGAGCTTTTAATAATTGGTAAATATATTTATTTTTCATCCTTTTTTAATTCTCTAAGTATTGCGTCAATTTTCTCCCCATATTCAATTGAATCGTCATATTCGAATACTAATTCTGGTGTAATTCTTAAATTTACTGTTTGTGCAACTCTACTTCTAATAAAACCTGCACTTTCTTTTAGTCCACTTAAAGTTTTACTTAAATTTTTAGGATTAAGAACACTTACATAAACTTTAGCATATTTAAGGTCAGGAGTTACCTTGACCTTAGTTACGCTAATCATACCAGTTACATCTGGATTTTTCAATTCATAATTTATAACTTGGCTTATTTCTTTTTTCAATTCTTCATTTACTCTACCAAGTCTATTTGTATTTTTAGCCATTGTATCTAACCTCTTTTTATTTTGCCTTTTATATTAAATTTTATATAAAAGGCAATTTATTGTTTTTTTTGATGCAATTATTATCTTTTTACCTCTTCTTGTATATAAGCTTCTATGATATCTCCTTCTTTTACATCATTGTAATCTTGAATTTGAATACCACATTCAAAGCCTTTTGAAACTTCTTTTGCATCATCTTTAAATCTCTTTAAAGATACTAATTTGCCATCATGTATAACAACGCCTTCTCTTATTACTCTTACTCCTGCATTTCTTTCTAGCTTTCCGTCTAATACAAAGCATCCGGCAATTGTTCCTACATTAGAAATTCTAAATGTTTGTCTTACTTCTGCATTACCAATATTCTTTTCAACATATACAGGTGCAAGCATTCCTTTCATTGCATCTTGTACATCTTCTATTGCTTGGTAAATTACAGAATATTGTTTTATTTCTACTCCATCTTTTTCTGCCAATTGTTTAGCTGCTCCTACTGGTCTTACATTAAATGCTATAATAATTGCATTTGCAGCTTTTGCAAGTTGTACATCAGATTCAGTAACACCACCAGCATTTGAATGAATAACTTTAACCTTAACTTCATCATTTGAAAGTTTTTCAAGTGAGCTTTTCATTGCTTCTGCTGTACCTTGTACATCTGTTTTTACAATTATGTTAAGTTGTTTCAAATCTTCACTTTCCATTTTTTCAAATAAGTTATCTAATGTTACTACATCATTATTTGCAATTGATTTTTCTCTTGAAGCTAGTTTTCTTTGTTCTATTAAGTGTTTAGCAGTTTTTTCATCTTTAACTTCATAGAATATATCTCCTGCTTCTGGTACTTCTGTTAGACCTGTTACTTCAACTGGTGTTGATGGGCCTGCTTCTTTTACTTTCTTGCCTTTGTCATTTTTCATTGTTCTAATTCTACCAATTGCATTTCCAACTATTATTCTATCTCCAACATTTAATGTTCCTCTTTGTACAAGCATTGATGCAATTGGTCCTTGAGCTTTATCTAGTCTTGCTTCTATAACTGCACCTTTAGCTTGTTTATCAGGATTTGCTCTTAAGTTTAACATATCTGCTTCTAACAATACCATTTCTAGTAAATTGTCTATGTTAATATGTTTTAAAGCTGATATTGGAACATATATTGTGTCTCCACCCCATTCTTCTGGAACTAAGTCATATTTCATAAGTTCTTGTTTTACTCTGTCTGGGTTTGCTCCTGGTAAATCTATTTTGTTAATAGCAACTATTATTGGAATATTTGCTGCTTTTGCATGGTTTATAGCTTCTACTGTTTGAGGCATAACACCATCATCTGCTGCTACAACTAATATTGCTATATCTGTGATTTGAGCACCTCTAGCACGCATACTTGTAAAAGCTTCATGTCCTGGCGTATCTAAGAATGTAATTTCTCTATCATTTATATTTACTTTGTATGCACCAATGTGTTGTGTAATTCCACCGGCTTCACCTTCTATTACATGAGTTTTTCTAATTGCATCTAGTAAAGATGTTTTACCGTGGTCAACGTGTCCCATAACAACAACTACTGGTGGACGTGGTTTCAAATCTTCTTCTTTGTCTTCAGAATCATCAAATAAAATGTCTTCGTCTTTAACTTCTTCTTTTTTATTTGCTGTTACTCCAAAGCTATCTGCTACTAAATATGCTGTATCAAAGTCCAATGTTTGATTTATTGTTGCCATTATGCCTAAATCAAATAGTTTTTTAATAACTTCTGTACTTGTTTTCTTTAAATCTGCTGCTAAATCTTTAACTGTTATATTTTCTGGTATAGTTATTTCTTTTAAGTCAAAGATTTTTTGCTTATTTCTTTCTTCATCTTTTTTAGGCTTTCTTTTATTTCTTTTGCCTCTTACTGTTGACAAATCATAGTAATCAAGCATTCCACCTTCTTGGTCTTCAAACATATTAGATAATTTATCAACTTGTTTTAAGTTTCTTAACTTATCCTCATTAAAATTATCTTCTTCGCCTGTTCTTCTATTCCTTTTCTTTTTGTCATCTTGATTGTTATATCTGTTGGCTTTTTGTTTATCTATTATTCTTGTACTGTAATCTCTTTGATTGCTCTTTTCTACAATTTCACTTGACATTATATCTTTAATATTTCTGTCAATATTTTTGTTGTTCATAGGTCTTTTGAAATTATTGCCTGAGTTGTTATTATTATTTCTAAAGTTGTTGTTTCCGAAGTTATTATTTCCATTTCTATTGTTTCTATTAAATCCACGCTCATTATTGTTTTGACGATTGTTATATCCATTATTATGTGAATTATTGTATCCTACACTTCCATGGTTATTGCTACGACCCGCATTACGAGCTCCATATCCACCTGACTTGCTATCACTATTATGATTTTTGTTGTCATAACTATTGCTTTTGCTTGAATTTTTATTAAAGGCTACTTTTGCTTCTTGGTTAGTTTTAGGACTTACATCCTCTTTTGGCTTAGGAGCTTGTTCTTTTTCCTGAACTGTTACATTTTGAATAGTTTTAGCTACTGAATCTGTTTGTTTCACCTCTTCTTTAACACTAGGCTCTTCCTTAGGTTGAGGCTTTTTTTCTTCTCTTTTAGGCTTAATTCCAAAAAGTTCACTAACTGTCATAGGCTTTGTTGGCTTTTCCCTATATACTATGTTGTAATCTTTTTTTCTTTTTTGATTAAAACCTAATCCTTCAGTTTTTTTCTTTGCTTCTTCAGCCTTTTTTCTTTCTTTTTCTTCTTCTTCATCAGAAACAATAACTTCTCTTCTAATAATAACTTGGCCTGTTGTTTTTACTTCCGATTTTTTGTCTTCACCCTTAACATTTTCTCTAATTCTGTTGGCATCTTTTTCATCAATTGCATTTAAGTGACTTGTGACTCCTAGCCCTAACTTATTTGCTATTTCTATTAATTCTTTGTTTCCTATTTTTAATTCTTTTGCTAATTCATGTATTTTTATTTTACCCAATCAAATCACCCCCTGCAATATTTTTGTTATATTTATTTACGTTAACTTTTTTCAACATTACACCTCTTATATTCTCTTAATTAACATTTTATGACTTTTTTATAAAATTATTCCTCATTTTCTTCTGCCATTTTTTCTTCAAGTATTTTTCTAAATTGAGATTCACTCTTAATGTCTATTTTCCAATTTGTTAATTTTGCAGCAAGTTTTGCATTTTGTCCTCCTTTGCCTATAGCTAAAGATAGTTGATCGTCTGGAACTATAACTTGTGCAAATCTTTCATCCTCTTTTATATCTACAGCTAGTACTTTTGCTGGAAGTAAAGCTGCTGAAATATATATTGATGGATCTTCGTTCCATTCAATGACATCTATTTTTTCGCCATTTAATTCATTTATTATATTTTGAATACGTATACCCTTTTGTCCTACGCAAGAGCCAACTGGATCTATGTTAGGATTTGGCGAATAAACAGCTACTTTACTACGAGAACCTGCATCTCTTGAAATACTTTTTAATTCAATTACGCCTTCATATATTTCAGGTATTTCTATTTCAAATAATTTTCTTACAAATTCTGTGCTTGCTCTTGAAAGAATTATTTGAGTAGAACCCTTAACTCCTTTTTCTACACTAATTATACAAGCTCTTATTTTATCATTTACATGATATTTTTCAGTAGGTATTTGCTCTTTTTTAGGCATGATTCCCTCAATTTTGCCCAAATCCATTATAACTGCTCCACCATCTGCTTTTTGAACTAAGCCCGTTATAATTTCTCCCTTTTTATCTACAAACTCTGAAAAAATAATATCTCTTGATGCTTCTCTTAATTTTTGAGTTATAACTTGTCTTGCTGTTTGAGCTGCTATTCTTCCAAAATCTTTAGGCATTAATTCAAAATTAATAACATCACCTACATTATAATTTGGATTAATTTTTTGAGCATCTACTAAACTTATTTCTTTTTTGTCATCAGTCACTTCTTCTACAACATTTTTTTCTTGATAAACATGCATTTTGCCATCATTTTTATCTAACTCTACTTTGACATTTTCATCATTGCAATCAAAATTCTTTTTATAAGCTATAACTAAAGCTGATTCTATTGATTCCATCAAAAAATCTTTTTTGATACCGTTTTCTTTTTCTAGTTCATCCATTGCTTGAATAAGTTCTGTTGTGTCGATTCCTTTGTTTATTATCTTTGTAACCTTTTTCTTCATTTTTTAACAATCCTCCCAATTATATATAGTTTTTGCACTTGCAATATTTGATTTTTCTATTTTAATATTGTTTACAACTATGTTATTATCATTACATTCATTAAGTATTCCTGTAATAATTTTATTATTATTTATGTTATTGTATAAATGTACCTCTATATTTTTGTTTATACTATCCATAAACTGTTCATCTCTCCTTAAGTTTCTTTCAACTCCCGGTGATGATATTTCTAGATAATATTGTGCTTTTATATAATCTTTTTCATCTAAAATATCATTTACGCTATCATTTACTTTTTCACAATCATTTAAATCTATACCTTTGTCACTATCAATAAATATTCTTAAATAATTGTCTTTGCCTTCTTTTTGATATATTACATCATAAACTTTGTAACCTAAGTTTTCTATAATTGGCTTAACTAAGTCTTCTATCTTTTTTTCTAGACTTGTCATTTAAAAATTTCCTTATATAATATATTTAGGTTTTTAAAAGGAAACCTATAAACTTTTTTGAACAGTTAAACTTTAATTTTAACTATATGATTTTTGTTTTAAATATGTATGTTTATATTTAATTACGTAATGAAAGAGTGGATTTGTTCCACTCTTTCTGCTCTCGTCTTATGATAAATTAATTATATAACTTTTTTTAGTAAAAGTCAAGCAATTTTTTTTTAATTTTTACTTGACTTTTTTTTTAATATATTGTACAATAAATATTGTCATCGGAAATGCAGGTGTAGTTCAATGGTAGAATTCCAGCCTTCCAAGCTGGCTATACGGGTTCGATTCCCGTTACCTGCTCCATATTTAGACCATATGTCAGTTGCATATGGTCTTATTTTTACTATATATCTAAAAATTTTAGTTTTTTTATTTTTACAAAGGTTTATAGGCATCCTTTTAAAAACCTAAATATACTTTTTATGAGGATTTAATTATGAATAGCAAAGATAGAGCATATTTAAGAAGTTTAGCAAACACTGTAGAGCCAATTCTACAAGTAGGAAAATCTGGAATTACTGATAATTTAATAAAACAAGTAAATGATGCACTTGAGGCACGTGAACTTATTAAAATTACTGTTTTAGAAACAGCTCCTGAAGATGCCAAAGAAACAGCTATAAAACTTTCAAATAATAGTAATAGTGTTGTAGTTCAAGTATTAGGCAGAAAAATTACCTTATATAGGAAGAGAAAAAAAGATTCAAAAATTAGTATTGATGTATAAGTTTTTACTATAAAATATTTAATCAAATTATTAAATTAATTAAAAAGAGGATTTTATGATAGATTTTAATTTATTAATGCAAACTATTTTTACTACTAAAAATATTATAATTTATTTTGTAGTGATCAATTTATTAGCATTTTTAATTATGTGGTGGGATAAGCATGAGGCCAAACTTGGTGATTGGCGAGTTAGTGAAAAATTTTTATTTTTGCTAGTACTACTTGGTGGTGGTATAGGTGGTATAGCTGGTATGTATACATTTAGACACAAAACACAAAAGTGGTATTTTAAATATGGTTTTCCAACTATATTAATAATAGAAATAATAGTTACTTTATGCTTTTTACTAGAACAAAAGCGGGCTCCTTTAACTTTGTTCTACTTTTAAATTTACATCGCCCGCGTCTTTGTTCGTGCGCCAATTTTACAAATGTAAAATTGTGTGCAATGCTTTTAGTTCCTATTTCTTATCCATTTTTCTCTAAAATTTTTTTGTCACTCTCATCTAAGTTTTCAAGAGAATATTTTAGTAGTGCAATTACTGTTCTGTTAAAAGATAAGTTTTTGTTGTCTGCTAGCTTTTGTACATCTTCAATCACATTATCTGGAAGACGTAAAGTTTTACTTATACCACTATGATTTTCAGGTATTTTTAATTTGTTCATGTTTTATATCCTCCTCTCTTATGATGCTATTTTACATGGAAAATATATCCATGTATGCACCCATTTAAGAGTGCGATACAAAACAGGAGGTGCATTTACATTATATTATTATTTTCTTTTTTTTTCGAGTTCTATTCTAGAATTACTATTTTTTGAAAAATATATTATGTCTGTCTATTATTTATATTAAATTACCATTGTTTTTTTAGCTATTTTCTATTATAATAATATTAACTTTAAATTATATAAATAAGGAATAAAATTTATGAAATCACTCACAGTTGAACAAAAATTTGAAAAAAAAAATTTAGTTACATATTTGACAAATAAATTTCCATCATTAAAACTGGGCTCAGTGTATAAGGCTCTTAGAAAAAAAGATATAAAAATAAATGGAATTAGAATAAATAAAAATGTCACACTTCATTTTAAAGATAAACTTGACATCTACATTAGTGATTATGAACTTTATGGAGTTAACTTGCAAGATATAAAAACTATATATGAAGATAATAATATTATAGTTTTTTATAAACCAATTAATTTAGAAGTAGTTGGTGATTTTTCCCTTACTTCTATCATGGGAAAAAGTTACTCTTTTTTAGAACCTTGCCACAGAATAGATAGAAACACTACCGGTTTAGTTTTATATGCTAAAAATGAAGAAAGTTTAAATATACTATTAAATAAGTTTAAGCAAAAAGAAATTGAAAAGCATTATATTTGTGTTTGTTATGGTATCCCTGCTAAAAATTCAGAAGATTTAAAAGCTTATTTATTTAAAGATAGTAAAAGATCTATTGTATATATTTCTGATGAACCTAAGAAAGGATATTCTAAAATTTTTACTTCATATAAAGTTATAAGTGTTAATAGAGAAAAAAATTTAAGTTTATTAAATATTACATTACATACTGGAAAAACTCATCAAATAAGAGCTCATTTGGCACATGTAGGATTACCAATTTTAGGTGATGGAAAATATGGTTCATATCAAATTAATAAAAAATTTGGTATAACAACTCAACTATTATGTAGTTACAGTTTACTTTTTAAATTTTCTGATAATAATGACATACTAAGTTATTTAAATGGAAAAGAAATAAAATTAACACAAATTCCATTTTTTGAATTTTTATAGTTTAATTTTGAAGTGGTTTTAATTTATTATAGGACTTTGAGTCTTATAAATAATAAGGAGCAATATTATTATGTCCAGTTTTGTTATCAAATTAATTGCTATAATTACTATGCTGTGTGACCATTCAGGTGACGCTATTTTAGGAAGATTTAGTTTTTTAAATGTTATTGGAAGGATTGCGTTTCCATTGTTTTGCTTTCAAATAGTCATTGGTTATAAACATACAAAAAATGTAAATAAATATTTTTTGAGACTTTTTTTATTTGGTATTATATCTCAAATACCATTTAGTCTATTTACATATTTATATTTAGGACGTTTTGATATGTTAAATGTATTTTTTACACTGGCAATTGGTCTTTTAGCAATTTATGTTTTAGACGTTTTTCCTATAAAATACAAAGCTTTTGCTTTAATAATTGATATTGTTTTAATGATTTTAGCTGAATTTGCTCAAACTGATTATGGTTGGTTTGGAGTTTGCTTAATTATTTGTATTTACCTGTTTTATAAAGATAAATCTTTAAATCTAATTGACCAAAATTCTGTTGCAAAAGTTTCTAATTTAAGTCAGAACCCAGTTGTGGCTAAAAAGCATGAAAATAGCATAACTTACTTTAATAATAATGTTTTATTTACTATTGTATTTTTAGGTTTAATTGTTATTAAATATAGTAATTATATTGCATTAGGCTCTTACAATTTAGCTTTATTACTAATAGCAGGAACATTTTTTTCTATTGTATTTATGTTACTATATAATGGTAAAAAAGGTCCTAGTCTAAAATATTTATTCTATGCTTTTTATCCTGTGCATTTGTTAATTTTAGCAATGCTTAATTATATTTAATTTTTTATACATAAGGCATTTAGACTTCAAATGCCTTACTTTTTTAATTTGTTGTAATATGTATATTTTCTATATCTGTTTTAAGTTCTCTTTGAACTATATTTTGTACTTGAGCAACTTGTTCGGTTGTAAGCTCTTCAGCTTTTATTACTACATTTATACTTGGATTATTTACAAAAACAATTACATTTTCAAATCCTTTTGTTCCAAGTAAATTTTCTACTACCATTATTGCATTCTTTGTATCATTTATATTTTTTATTTCATTTTCTGCTATATCTTTTTGTTCTGATGATATTTTTTCGTTTTCTAATATTCCTGTGTATGTTTCTAGCATTTGTGAATACATTGTTTCTCTTTCTAATTTTGAACGAGTAAAGTAATCATCATTTGTTGCATTAGTACTTGTTTCTTGGGTTACTTGATTTGTATTTTCTTGGTTTGCCACAATTGGCATAGACTCTGTTTGTAGATTTTCAATTATATTATTACTATCAATGGCATTAGCACTAACTAACTGTGCATCACCTAGTCCTGCCAAAAGTAAGTTTTCATTTTCGTGGTTATTTGTATAGTTTAAGTATCCGGCTGTCATTAGCATTAAAGCTAATGCTAAAATTACCACTTGATTTTTCTTCATTATCTTTTTAATTCCAATATTTTTAGTTTTATCTTGTAAATATTTAATCATTATTTTCCTCCTAATCTTTTTAACTCAGTTACTCATTTTAAACACTTGTATCTTATGCGTAGCTAAGCCTGTTGCCGCTTCCACCGCTTGAACTATAGCTGTTTTTACGTCCGCATTATCTGCACCTTCTGCAGTTATAATAGCTCCTTCTATTTTTGGACTAATTATGCTTTGTGTCACAGGTTCTCTGTTTCCACTTTCATCTTCTTTATATATTACTTCTTTTTGGCTATCACTTTCTGTTACAGTCCTACTTCCTCCTGCCGAGTCAGTTTCTGTTGTATTGCTTGCTTTTAAATTTTCATTATATATTGGCAAATAAGTGCTTGTTTGTGAATACGTAAGCAGAACTTTTACTTTCCCTACTCCTTCAATATTCGACAAAATATTTGCCAACTTTTCTTCGTTCTCATCATAAGATGTATTAGTAGATACTTGAACAACACTATTACTATTTTCGGCTTCTGGAACTTCATTACTACTTTTGCTACTTTCGTCTCCATTCCATATATAATTTATTGCTACAATAGTTATTGCTAAGATGACTATAAATACTAAAATATTTTCAATTTTCTTCTTGTTGTTCCCATCATTTTTTGAAAACATTTTCTTTAGTTTTTCTAAAAGCATCTCTTAACCTCCCTACTCAATACTAATATTCTTTTCTTTTACATTATATGTTTCACTCAAATATTCTTTTAAATTCTTTTCCTCGCTCTTTGGTATTCTTTTAACTACTTGTTCTTTTATGTTGTTTTCTTTTTGCCCTATTTGCACTTCATTTATAACTACACTATTTACATTTAATATATTGCTTTTGACACTTTGTGAATTATCATTATCGGTTTTGGCATTTTGAGCATTTTTTAAACTTTCACTATCATCTTTATTATCGCTATTTTCGTTATCATCCTCAACTTCATATATTCCTGTTATGCTTATTTCTAGAACTTCATAATTTTCATTTGTTTGTAGTTCTACATTTTCACATCCATATCCTTTATTTTTTAATTTTAAAATTATATCTTGTTTCAAATTTGTTGTATATAAACTGTTTATTTGATCTTGATTAGTTTCATCTAAGTTAGACTCTGCTCCCTCTACTGTTACATTAAATTCATCCAAATTTAAATCTATGCTTTTTCCAATCACTGGGCTTATAACGGCAAATAGTACGTATATGCCTATTACTATTTTTATATATTTTTTATTTTTACCTTCCGGCAAAAGCATTTGAAGTATTGTACCTATAATTACCGCAAATATTATTTGTTGAGCCCAAGAGCTAATAAATGATAACATCTTTTCCTCCACTATTTACTTTATGAGATAACCTATTTGTTGGTAGTCCATGCCCACATACATTTACCCGTACATCAGTCCACTATTTGATATTTTCATAACTATTGCTATTCCTATTATTAACATTGCTGTTAGTGCGAACATTACTGCCAAAAAAATTTTAAATGTTCCTCCCATTTGCTCAAGTATTCCAACTACTTTTTCATCTGCTATTGGCTCACAAAGTGCTGCTCCCAGGTAATATGTAATTGTTAATACAGCAAGTTGTATGATTGGTCTTATGCAAATCGCAAGTATTACAATTATTCCTACAACTCCTACTGCATTTTTTATAATATTGCTACATCCCATTATTGTATTTACTGCATCTCCAAGTATACTCCCTATAACTGGTACTACTGATGAAATTGCTGTTTTGGCAGCTTTTGCCGTTACCCCATCTATGCTTGATGTAAGTCCTCCTTCAAGAGATGTAACGCTTACAAATAATGTTAGTACTGTACCAAGAACCCACACCATACTCGATTTTAAAAATTTTGATAGTTTTCCAACTTGTGCTTGATCTGATATTTTTGAAATAATTCCCAAGGCTGTCGATACTAAAGCTATTGGTATTAATATATTTGTTAAAAAATTGCTTATAAATGTTATTAGCAAAAGTAATATTGGTTGTAACATTCCCGATGAAACTATATTTCCCGTTGTTACCATAAGTGTAATCATCAGAGGTATGAGAGTGTCTGCAAATCCCGTCAAATTTTGAACTGCTTGTTTCATTTCTGTTATAATGCTTGAAAAATTTGCTAAAACTAATGTTATTATTAATATGTATTCTATGTAATAAGCAATTTTTGAGACATTTTCATTTCCAAGATTTTCACTAATTGCTTTTAAAATGCTATGTATTATAACTACAACCATAACACTTGCAATTGTAGTTAAGGCTGTTTTGACATTATCTCCAAGAAGAGTAAATACTATATTTAAAATAGTATTGTTGTCTATATTTCCACTTAAGCTTTGTGTAAAAAGTTCTGATATGTTAATATTTCCAAATGTATCTTTAGTGTATTTTTCAGAATCTGATAAAAATGTTGAAATTCCAAGTGCGTCTGTTTGTGAGGAAATTATTTCTTCTTGTGAAGTGCTTGACGCTTTAGCTGTAGTTGGTACTAAATATGAAATTAGTGCAATTAAAATTATTATGTAAATTTTTTTCATTCTTCACCTTCTTTTATGTTAAGGTAAAATCTTAACTACTGTATCAATCAAAGCATTTATTATAGGTATTGACATGGAAATAATTATAACTTTTCCTCCAATATCTACTTTGCTTGCTATCGCGCTTTCTCCAGAATCTTTACATATACTTACTGCAAATTCTGTAAGAATTGCTATTCCTGTTATTTTTATTAATATTACTAAAAAATCACTATTTATATTTGTTTTGCTTGATATGCTGTTTATCATATTTATTATTCCTGATAGCGTACCAGATGCTAATGTAAGTATAAGTACTCCTGCAATTATAGAGGCATATATTGCAAATTCTGGTCTGTATTGTTTTAGTATCACAATTATTATTACTGCAATAAATGCTATTCCTATTATTTTTATAATATCCATTTTCATCCTCTCCTTCATTTACTATTTTTGAATATGAGGACTTTTTATTCATCCAAAAATCTTTTTATACTTCTCTACAAATCAAACATTGTTCTTACTGTTGTAAATAATGAACTTACTTCTTTTATGACCATTGTTAGTACTATTATTAATCCGGCTAATGTTGTCATCATTGCTTGATCTTCTCTTCCTGCTCTTACTAATACTTGATATAAAACTGCAACAAGTATTCCTATAGCAGCTATTTTAAATAATAAATCTATACTCATTAATTTACCTCCGTTTGATAAATTCTTCCACAATTTATGTTCTCGAACATTTCAAGCTAGCGTAGGCGACGTAGGAGCGAAGAGCAGCGTGCAAGCTGGAGCAAGGTATGAAATGTCGAAGCGACCCGCACGGCGAAATGAGAGAGAATATATATTGTGGTAGAATTTTATATTTAAATCAAGATAATTACTAATGCTAGTCCTACAGTTGCTCCAAGTGTTTTATATAATTTTTCATTTTTAATTTTTTCATTTTCTGCATCTTTTATTTGTACATCTAAAAATTTGCAAGTCAACCTAATTTCACTAACTTGTCCATCTATATCTGTTTTTCCAAGCATTTTAGCTAGTCCTTTTATTATATCTTTGTCTTCTTTAGAAAAGTTATTATTTGATTCATCTACTGCTTTTTCCCAAGAGACTCCAGCAGATTCATTTTCCATTGCTTTTGAAGAATTGTGAAAAATTTCTCCTATATTTTCTCTTACTTTATGTGATATTTCTTCAAAAACATCTGGGACTGGCTCATATGTAAATTTTATTTTTTCTTCAAAAAAGTTTAAGGCTTTTCTCATTTCTTTTAAGTCTCTTAGTCTATTAGAATATTTTTTTGACATAAGTAATCCTGCATAACTTGTCCCGAATTAAAATTAATCCTAAAAATATGTATTTAATTAATATCATTTGTATATTCCTCTTTTCATTTGTTAATAATTTATAATATATTTGTTTCCTTGTAGTAAAAAAGGTTAATATTATAAAATTACTTTCATTTATACTATGTATATTCCATATTTTTAATTTTAGACCAACTTTCCATCTACAGTTTTATACATATTTCTATCTAAATAATAGACCTTTCCCATTTTTCCTCTATTTTCTAGAAAAATTATCCTTTTAAATAGTTTTTCTTCATATAATTTATTTAAGGTTTCATTTTGTCTTAATTCTGAAATGTCTGAGCCATGTGCAGTAAATATTCCTTTAACACCTGAACATATGCCATAATTTATTGCTTCTAAATCTCCATCTGTTCCTATTTCATCTGCGACTATTACTTGTGGTGCCATTGTTCTTACTGCAATCTTCATTCCTAAACTTTTTGTAACATTGTCCATTACATCTGTTCTTAAACCTATGTCATTTTGTGGAATGCCTTTATACATGGATGCAATTTCTCCTCTTTCATCTATTAGTGATACTGTAAAGCCCATATTACTAATATTTCTAACTAAATCTCTAAGTACTGTTGTTTTTCCACATCCAGGTTTAGATACAATTAATGTATTATTAATTTCTAAATTTGATGTATCATTATTTGAATTTTTAAAATTGTTTTGGCTATTTATTCTAGTAATGACTTCTTTAAAAATCTCATCACTTGCACCTATTATTTCTCTTGCAATTCTAAAGTTCAAAGAAGATACATAATTTACATTTGTAATTTTTCCATCTTTCATTGCAACATTACCAGTTATACCTACTCTATGTCCACCTTGAAGTGTTATATATCCATCACAAATTTGGCTTTGATATGAGTAAATTGAATTATTGCATAAAGATTGTAATATGTTTAAAATTTCATTTTGAGTAACTACGTGGTCTAATATATCTTCTTTTCCTTCAGGATATTTTAGAATTACTGGTCTATCTACTCTTATTCTAATTTCTTCTATTGTATTTTCATTAATGTTGTAACAAATATCTCTAGATAAAACTCTAGTAACTGCACGTAAATCTGACATAATTTTCTCCTTTACTAAAATTTTGCGATGTACAAAAAATAAGTAGCCTATATTAAATATATGCTACTTATTTTTATTTATTACTATTTATTTTCTTAACATTAATGTTTCATTTAACTTTTTAAAATATCTGTAAAATTAATTATTCTGCCCAGTTATGGTATACATTCATTACATCATCTAAGTCTTCTAGGTTGTCTATTAATCTTTGCATTTTTTCTGCAGATTCGTCATCTAATTCAACTGTTGTTGTTGGTACCATTCTTACTTCTGCTTGAACAAATTCTAATCCATTGTTTTCTAATGCTTCTCTAACTTTTGAAAAGTCTTTTGGATCCGTCAAAATTTCATAGCATTCGTCATCTGCTGTGAAGTCTTCTGCACCACTATCTAGTGCAAGCATCATCATATCGTCTTC
Source organism: uncultured Clostridium sp. (assembly GCA_930980675.1). The sequence continues at coordinate 3,459 of CAKNIU010000007.1, read as the reverse complement.
TGACATATCTGTTATAGTTCTATCTATAACTATTACACCTTTTTTGTTAAACATATATGATACACATCCAGTTGTTCCTAAGTTTCCACCTGCTTTATCAAAAATATGTCTTACATCTGCTGCCGTTCTATTTTTGTTGTCTGTACTTGCTTCTACTATTACAGCAACTCCATTTATGCCATATCCTTCATATGTAATTTCTTCGTAGTTTTTGTTACTTCCTTCTCCTGATGCTTTTTTTATTGCATTGTTTATTGTATCATTTGGCATGTTATTTGATTTACATTTTGCTATTACATCTTTTAGTTTAGAGTTACTAGTCGGATCAGGTCCTCCTGCTTTAACTGCTAATAGTATTTCTCTTCCTAATTTTGTAAATATTTTTCCTCTTGCTGCATCTGCTTTTCCTTTTTTGGCTTGTATGTTATGCCATTTACTGTGTCCTGACATGACTAATTCCTCCTTTTAAAATTTTTCCATTATTTATTTTAACACATTTTTTGGCTTTTGTAAATTGCATTTGCATTATTTATAACAAATTGTACTAAGTCATTGGCAGAATTTCTATTTATAAATTCTGCTTGATTTTTTATCATTTCTTTTTGTAGTTTTTCATCTTTTAGTAATTTTTCTGTATTAGATATTACTTCCTCTATATTATTTGATATAAGACTAAGTCCATTTTTTTCAAAAAAGTTTGCATTGTAATTTTCTACTCCAGGTATTGGCATTAAATGAATCATAGGTTTTCTTATTACTCCTACTTCTGTACTTGTAAGTCCTCCTGGTTTGGTTAATACTATTGTGCTCGATGATATGTACTCGTTTATGTTAGTTACAAAACCTTTTACTAATAAATTTTCACTATTAATCTCTTTTAATTCTAAATATAGTTTTTTATTACTACCACAAAGTGCAACAACATAAGTATTTGGTATATTATTTAATATTGCTTTAACTATGTCTTCCATTTTACCAAATCCCATACTTCCTGATGTAATTAATATTATATTTTTGTCTTGTGGTAATGACAAATTATTTTTTACTTTACAAAATAAACTTGAAACACAAATCCCATAAGGTAAAAGTATTTCCTGCTTAAATCCTTTTTTTAAAAATTCTTCATGCAAGCTTATATGTGGAATCACAAAATAATCTGGCTTTGTTTCTTCCAAAAATGGAATGGCATGATAGTCTGTTGCTACATTAATAAGTTTTATATCTTTTCCTTCTTCTTTTAATGCTGTTATAGCCATTGCTGGAAATAGATGTGGTGTAATTACTAAGTCATAATTATTTTCTCTTATAAATGAATATACTTTGTTTTTCATTAGTTTATTGAATCCATACACTGGACTTGTTATTCTTGTTTTGCTATATGCTTCACCTAATTTATATGCAACCTTAAATACTTTACCATTTCCTTTTGTTGTATCTAAATATATTTTTTCTGAGTATTCCTTAGCCTTTGGTCCTAAGATGTTAAAATAATCTACAAAATCGCATTCAATATTATTTTCTTTAAATTCATTTTCAATATAATGTCCACAAGCATTGTGTCCACCACCTGTACTGCATGATAGTACTAAAACCTTCATTTTATGTTTCCAATTATTACTATACATATCTTTCACCATTTTTAATCTTAATATATATTAATATAATATATATTTGATGTTTTTTCAATAGCTTAATCTACATTTATAAGTTCATATTCTTTTGTTCCAAATCCTAACTCTGCTGCTGCATCTATTGTATGAGTTCCATGTCTTGAATTTACTCTCTCTAAGAAATGCTCTTTTCCTGGATCATTAGAATTTTTTACCAAATCTATGCAAGCTTGGTCAATTGCAATTGGGTCTGTTGATGCTAATATTCCCATATCTTTCATACATGGGTCTTCTGCTACTGCACAGCAATCACAATCAACTGACATATTTGCCATTATGTTTATGAAAGCTATTTTATTTCCAAAATATCTAACTACTGCCCCTGCTGCATCTGCCATTGACTCTAAAAATACTATTTGCTCAGCACAATTATCTGGTCCTATTAATCCTTCTTTTAGTTTTCCACCTGTATGAATCCACATTTTTCCTTCTCTTGAAGCACATCCTATTGATAATTGTTTTAGTGCTCCACCGTATCCTCCCATTGGATGGCCTTTAAAGTGTGATAAAACAAGCATTGAATCATAGTTTTTCATGTGATTACCCACATAATTATGTTTTAGTACTTTTCCATTTTGTACTTCTAATTCTATATCTGGTTTTTCACTGTCTAAAATATCTACTTTAAAATATTTGTTCCAACCATGATTTTCAATAACTTTTAAATGATCTTCTGTGGTAGTTCTTTCTCCTTCATAAGCAGTGTTATTTTCAACTATTGTTCCATTAACATACTCAACCATTGGTTTCATAAATTCTGGTCTTAAAAAGTTTTGATTCCCTGCCTCTCCAGAATGTACTTTTACTGCTACTTTTCCTGGTAATTCTCTTCCTAATGCCTTATACATTTTTACAACATTTTCAGGTGTAATTTCCTTTGTAAAATAAACTTTTGATTTTTCCATAATAAATCATCCTTTCTATTTTAAGGTGTTTGCCAATTGTTATCCTTCAGTTGACACAAGAACACCTTTATTTTTTGATTAACTTAATTTATTGTATTCATCATCCGTTACAGGTTCACACCATTCATTTGATGTATTTTCTCTTTTGCCATATTAAACACTGTGTGTATTGCAGTTGTGGACATTTTTTCTATCCTACCTTGTTTTGTTTTAGTTTGTTTTGCAATTTCCTCTAGTTTTTTTGTATTGGTATATTCTTTGCAAACTTCTCTTAAAACTTCTAGCATTTGTTCTTCAAAAACTTGATAATTAAAATTGTGTGGTGAACATACATCAAATTTCCCAAACCTTCCATATCTTTAATTTGTTCTGTTCTTAAAAGAATATTTTTGGCTTTTTCTAGGTTATAGTGTTCTTCATCTCTCTTATTGTCATACCAATCTGCCATCTCAATATATCCCCATACCCAATTTTCTTTTTCATTTAAATATTCTTCAATCATTTTAGTTGCTTTTTCCTCATTCCCTAATCTAAATTCTGTATTTGCCTTTTCTCTAATAGTTCTTTCTTTCCAATACAGATTGACTTTATTGTTTAAATCAAATATTTCTTCTATGCTATCCCATAATTCAAGTCTTTCATATAATTTATCTTCTTCATCGCACATTTCCAATAAATTGTCATAATCTTGAAGCCAATTTAACAAACTATCATATCCTTCATATTTTTCATCATATTCTCTATAATCCCTATAACAAGTACATTTTCCATCATTATATGGACTTTCCTCAAAATAGCTTTGATATTTTTCTGGTTTTGCTACATATCTTATACAATATTTTTATTGTTTATTATTTCATTTAAAGTATTCTTTACTTCACTGA
>CAKNIU010000006.1 GCA_930980675.1 uncultured Clostridium sp. | reverse complement strand
ATATATATATATATATCGTAAGATTTAATAAAATAAAATTATGTGAACGTAGTAGAGAAACTATGGTTTTTAGACGTATATAAAATTGTCTAAACGGCATAGTTTTTTTGTGAGTTAAAAGATTCTTATAATGGGACATATCTTAAATGTGATTTTTAATAATATAGGAAAACAAAAACTTTGCCTTATGTTTCAAGGTTAAGATTTTTTACACAATGCACAGTTTACAGATTAAAATTAAAAAAGAGAAGGGAGAAATTTAAAGATGAACTTAATGAAGAAAAGACAAAAAGATACAAACTTAAAGGTGTACAAAATTACAATGAAAAAGTTAAAAAGAAAAGTAAAGGGTATTACTTTAATCGCACTTGTTGTTACAGTTATTGTTTTGCTAATTTTAGCAGGAGTTGCAATTAATTTGACAGTTGGAGACAATGGCTTATTTAAGAGAGCACAAAATGCAGCAGATACATATCAAGATGCAAGTGAAAGAGAAGCAATAGAATTAGCATTAGCAGGAATGCAAATAGGTAGCATGCAGGAAACAGGTATGACAAAAGCAGAATTAGAAAATTCATTAAAAGAGCAATTTGGAGATGAAGCAAGTGTAGAAGAAAATGAAGATGGAAGCTTTTTAGTAACAATAGGAGAAAATCAGTATTATGTAGGAGAAGATGGAGAAATAATAGATAGTTCAAATATGATAGAAATAAGTACTGCTAATGAATTAAAAGTATTTAGAGATGACGTGAATAATGGAAATACCTATGAAGGAAAATATGTATATTTAACAGATGATATAACATTAAATATAAATGAGGAATGGGAGCCAATAGGATACTATTTTCAAAATATTGAAGATACTAGTATAAAAGATAGTATATATAATGAGAATAATAAGCCATTTTTAGGAATATTTGATGGACAAGGTCACACAGTAGATTATATGAATATTAATAATTCAAAAAATGGACAAGGATTGTTTGGAATAGTATCAAAAGGACAGATTAAAAATATTAATTTAGGAGAAAATTGCAATATAAATATGAAAGGAATGGGATGCGGAGGTATTGTTGGAATAGCATTTGATACAGGAATAATATATAATTGTAATAATTATGCAAATATTGAACAAACAAGGGGAGGAATTATAGGACAAGTAGTAGGAAGTATTACAATAAGCAATTGCATTAATTATGGAAATTTAAACAATGCAGGTGGTGGTATTGTTGGATTTAGTAATGGACTAGATTGGAACGAATTTGAAGGAAAATATCATAGGATTACCAATTGCGCAAATTATGGAAATATAAGTGGAAATGAAAATAATGTAGGTGGAATAGTAGGATACTTTAAAGGAAATATATTAAATTGTTTTAATAATGGTGAAATAAATACAACAGTTGGTGCAGTAGGAGGTATAGTAGGATCTATAGCTGGAAAAGTACAAAATTGCTATAATACAAAAATGGTAAAAGGAGATAGAGTAGTAGGTGGAATTGTAGGACATTTAGAGAGAGCATATCATAGTTTGATTGAGAATTGTTATAATATAGGGAATGTAACAGGAGTAAACGGAAATGTTGGAGAGATATTTGGTAGAAATACAAATAATATGTCAGAAATAGTTAATTGTTATAACAGTTCAGATACATTCAGTGCTAGTGATTTAGGAGCTGAATTTGAAGAAGATACAGAAAATATAAATCAAGGTTATCCAATATTAAAATGGCAAAAAAATATAAATAATAATATTTAGTAGAAAAGATATTAAACAGAGAAATAATTTGTAGAAATACAAGTTATTCTCTGTTTAAATAATAAAACCATGAATTAAGTAAAGATTAAAATTAACTAATAAAGATATTCAAAAAGTCGAATTTTGTCGAACTATGTCGACGAATAATAGTAATAAGTTTTTGAAAAACTATTGACATAAATTTGAAATGATAATATACTTAAAGTCACAAAATTAATAATTTATTTTACAACTAATAAAATAATAACTTAAATTTAAAATTATTTTTTTTATTGGATTAATAAATTTAATTTCTAAATATTTTTAATAGTACTATTAAATTTAAATTCAACAAATTTATAATTCAAAACTCTACACAAGAAAAAATCAAAGAAGGAAAATTTTTAAAAATTAAAATAAAAATAATTAAATTATATCATTTTAAAGCTAGTTAAGTTTGTATTAATGTAAAGCTTGTAAATAGTAATCAAAATACTAGAATATAAGAGTTGTAATCATCTTATTAATCCAAAGAGTAACTAGGTTTATTAATTGCGGTCAAAAACTTGACGAAATATAGACTGAATGATATAATTTGGAAAGAGAGGGAAGAATTGAAACTTAAATTAATACTAGATGATGAAGATGAAAACATAGGATTAAAATCTGAGAAATTGAAGGATAGCTTAAATGATAGCAAACCAAAACTTAGACTACTGACTAATGAAGAATGTTATTTAGAGGATAGTAATCAAGACGAAAGTTATTTAATGGAAGAAAAAGCTCCATATTTACCCGATGATAATCAAGAAGATACACAGCATAGTAATGACAAAATAATGAGAAAAATTCTAAAAGATAGAACACAAGTAGCAATATGTTTAAATAAATGGTTAAAAATAAAAGAAGGCTATGAAATAAAAGCAGAAGAATTAGAAGAAGTAACAGAAAGTTACATAACAGCAGATTGGAAAGATAGAGAAAGTGACATAGTATATAAAGATAAAAAATATGAAGGAGTATTTTATCTCATAGAACATCAAACAAAAGTAAATTATCAAATGGCAAAAAGAATAGCAGAATATAAAAATGAAATACGAAGCCATTATCAGAATAATAAAAAATTAAAAGATAACAAAGAATTTAAAGTAGCAAAAGTAATAGCAATAGTTTTATATACAGGAAGAGCAGAATGGGTAGCAAGTAAAATGTTAGAAGAAATAGAAGTATTTTATCCAAGAATGGAAGAAAAAGGAACAGATGAATATCTGTTAGAAGAAACAAATGAATATAAAATAGAAGATTTGAAAAAAGATATAGAAAAAAATAATAAAGATACATTAGCAAAAATATTTTTTATAGATAAGTTAGGGGATTCAAAGGATTTAAACAAGGTAGAGGCAGAATTAGATAACTTGAAAATAACAGAAGAAGAAATCAATTATATAGCATCATACATAAACAAAATAATAGGTAAAGAATATGGAAAAGAAACATCAAATCAAATGATAGAAATATTAAAAAAGAGATTAAGTAAGGAGGAGGACAAGGATATGTTGTTAGAGAATTTTGTAAAAACATGTTTTGAGGAAGGGGAGAAAAAAGGTGAGACACGTGGAATAAGTCAAGTTGCAATAAATATGCTTAAAGAAAAGTGCGATAAAAAAATTATAAAAAAATGTACAGGCCTAAGTGATGCAAAGATAAAAGAATTAGAAAAAACCTTACAAAGTACATAAAATAAATTTAACTATAGCAATTAATAAAATATTTGTGATAAAATAATAAAAAAATAAGGAGCACAAACAAATGACAAAAAACGCTGAAAGCCTTGGGGCTGTATATATATATATATATATATCGTAAGATTTAATAAAATACAATTATGTGAACGTAGTAGAAAAGCTATGCTTTTTATGCGTATATAAAATACGCAAAAGAGGCATAGTTTTTATTATGCAAAAACTTAAAAATTTTATATAAAGCTTCAAGATAAATTATATAAAAAACAAGGAGGAAAACTAATATGAGTTTAACAAAAAGAAATCAGGAAAAAAGAAAAGATAGAAAAAAATTAAGAAAGATAAAAAAGCAGGTGCAAGGTATAACTTTAATAGCGTTAGTAGTCACTATCATAGTTCTAATTATTCTAGCCGGCGTATCTATAGCTATGCTAATAGGAGAAAACGGTATTATTACACAGGCACAGAGAGCAAAAGAAAATACAGAATTAGCACAAGAAGAGGAACAAAAAAATCTAAATAGCATAGTAAATAAGATGGAAGAAATAGCTCAAGCTAGTAATTCAATAGATATAGTTCCTAAGTTAACACAAGGAATGATTCCTGTAAAATATGTAAATGGAACAGGATGGGTAAGAACAGAAGCCACGGATAGTGGATGGTATAATTATGAAGAAAAATTATGGGCAAATGTAGTATTAGTAGGAGAAAATGGGAAAGATGCAGATGGAGATGAAGATATATTTGACAGCAATGGCGTATTAAACGAGAATTCAAATTATAGTATGTTAGTTTGGATACCAAGATATGCATATAAAATAAGAACTCAATACCATACAAAGGGAACTACAGCAGGGGAGATAGATATAGTTTTTATTGATACAGGAAATAGGGGAAAAGACGGAAAAACAACATATAGTACATTATATCCAAGTGCAACTATAGGTGGAGGAATGAGTGATTATGTAGTACATCCAGCATTTCATTATGGAGATACAGAAATAGAGGGATTTTGGGTAGGTAAGTTTGAAACAAGTAATACGAAAGGGTATGGAGATACTAGTACAGCAAATACAACAGATTTAATTGCACAAATAAAAGCAGGAGTAACGAGTTGGAGATGTATAAGAGTAACAAATATATTTACAGTATGTACAGAACTAAATAGAGAAGGAAATCCATATGGATTAAATAGTAGTGACAGTATAGTAGATCCACATATGATAAAAAGTAGTGAATGGGGAGCAGTAGCATATTTAAGTCAAAGTAAAGATTATGGAAAGGGTAGTGAAGTATGGATAAATAATAGTAGCAATTATATAACAGGAAGCGTAGGAAATAATTTAAATGCAGGTGCGGATGAAGGAAGTATAAATGATTATAAACAAGCAGGAAATGCAAGTACTACAGGTAATATAACAGGAATATATGATATGAGTGGAGGTGCGTGGGAATATGTAGCAGGTTATGTAAATAATGATTATATACAGAATGGAACACCATACACATACGCACAAAACTTAATAGATACAGTAAATGCAGGTAATGTAAAATATGCAGATGTATATAAAATAGGAAGTAGCGATAGTAGAGAGAGCAATTATGAAATGACGCAGCCCAAAGAAGAGCAAGATGTAGAAACATCAGCAAATGGAAATTATGGAGATGCTGTGTACGAAAGCTCAAGCAATGGAATAGATGCCAACGGTTGGAATAGTGATTATTCTGGATTTGCTTATTCCAATTACCCAATTTTGTTGTACGGTGGAAAATATTCTGATGGAGTTAATTCAGGTATTTTTGCATTTGGAAACAGTGATGGCTTAAGTGATGCACCATATGGATTTCGTACTGTTATGACTGTACTTTAATATAGAATAAACTGTTAAAATTATATTAAATTGACCAGTACATTATTGTTTTGCTAATTTTAGTAGGTGTTGCAATTAATTTGACAGTTGGAGACAATGGCTTATTTAAGAGAGCACAAAATGCAGCAGATACATATCAAGATGCAAGTGAAAGAGAAGCAATAGAATTAGCATTAGCAGGAATGCAAATAGGTAGCATGCAGGAAACAGGTATGACAAAAGCAGAATTAGAAAATTCATTAAAAGAGCAATTTGGAGATGAAGCAAGTGTAGAAGAAAATGAAGATGGAAGCTTTATTGTAACAATAGGTGAAAATAAGTACTATATTGGGGATGATGGAGGAATAATAGATAGTCCAAATATGGTAGAAATAAGTTCAGTAGAAGAATTAAAAGCGTTTAGAGATGATGTAAATAGCGGAAATACTTATGAAGGAAAATATGTGTATTTAACAAATGATATAACACTAGATAGTAATGAAGAATGGGAACCAATAGGATATATAGCTTCTGATACCGATATTCAAAATCCAATTATAGAGACTAGCAAGCCTTTTAAAGGGATATTTGATGGTAATAATAATAAAATAGAAAATTTAAAGATAACTTCAACAGTAAATAGATATAATAGTTTATTTGGCTTTGTAGTAGAAGGAACATTAAAAAATGTAATAATTGGTAAAAATAGTAAGATTTCAGGAAATGTAGGGGCCGGAATAGTAGGTTATTTATATGGTCTTAAAGGAGATATAATAAATTGTATTAATTATGCAAATACAAATATAGGTGGAATAGCTGTATTAATTGCAGGAAAACATAAAATTTATGGTTGTAAGAACTATGGAGATGTATCGGGTTCAAAAAATGTAGGAGGGATAGTTGGAGGTTGTAATGGAGTGATTTTGGATTCATATAATATTAGTAATGTTAATGGTAAACATAGAGTAGGAGGAATTGTAGGAACAACAAGTAATAAGATAATAAATTGCTATTCCTTAGGAGAAATAAATGCAACAGATAATATGAAAGGAGATATAGTAGCATATATTTATGGTTCAGGAAAAATTGAAAACTGTTATGGAAAAAATGATGCATTTAATAACACAAGTTTAAGTATTAATTTTAAAGAAGATATAGATAATAGTAATAATGGATCTCCGATACTTGTATGGGAGTAAAATAAAAAAGTTGAAAAAATATAGAATCTCTTTTAAAAAATATTATATTGATTAACATAAAAATATATTTTAATAGAGGTTCTTTTACGTTTATAAGCAATATGGTTAATTATGTCACATTTTGTCGTATTTTGACGAACGATTTATGCTTAAAACATATTGACATAAATTAACAAACTTAATATAATATAAGCAAGCGTTAAGCTTTAAATTTCGAAATTTTTTATAATATAGGTAAAATTAAAATTTTGCCTATATTTCAAGTTTAAGTTAACTTAAATCTACAGAGCAAAGCTTGTATTATATGTGGTGAAACCACTTTTTATACAAAATTGAATTATTTTAAATTTATATTTTGATTCTAAAATAAATCAAATTTCTTAATAAAAATCCAAATAGTAAAAATTATATTACTAAAGTGACATAATAAAAAGTTCTTTGTGGTAACTTTAAACCCTAAATTATTATACAAGGAGAATTAAATATGGATATTAAAGAAAAAAACTTAAAACTATTAAAACCAAAGTTAGACGTAGTATTTCAAAGTTTATTTAGCAAGAAAAATGAGAAAATAACAAAAGCATTTGCAGAAGCAATGCTAGATGAAAAAGTTAGGAAAATAACAATAAATGATGACAAGGAGTTATTTAGAGAAAAACCAGAGGACAAGCTTGGTATATTAGACCTAGAATTAGATATTAATGATACTGAAAAAGTAGATGTAGAAATACAATTAGTAGATAGGTCAAATATACAAGAAAGATTATTATTTTATTTTTCAAAATTATACTATAATGAAGTGAAAAAAGGTGATGATTATAAAAAGGCAAAAAGAGTAGTTATGGTAGCAATTTTAGATTATGATTTAGATTTAACAAAAGAGATAAAAAGAATGGAAACAAAATGGAATTTGCGAGAGAAAAACGCACCAGATCTTGTCTTGACAGATAAAATAGAAATAGATATAATTGAGTTGTCAAAAGTAAGGGCTGAATATGAAAAAAACAAGCAAAACAAGAAGGCGCAATGGGCATTATTCATAAACGACCCTAATACAAGGGAGGTCGAAGAAATAATGAAAGAAAATGAAGATATTGAAGAAGCAGTAGTGACAGTACATAAAATGACAGAAGATGAGAAAATGAGAAGATTAGCAGATTTAAGAGAAAAGGCCATAATGGATGAAAAAGCAATTAGACGTAAAGGCTATGAAGATGGAATGGAAAAACGGGATAAAAGAACGGAATAGAGAGACGGAATAGAGAGACGGAATAGAGAGACGGAATAGAAAAACGGAGTAACGGAAGAAAGAAAAAGAAATGCTAAAAAAATGAAAGAAATGGGATTAACCAATGAGCAAATTTGTGAAATATTAAATTTAACAACAGATGAGCTAAAAAAATTAATATAATATATTTTATGCTATTACAGATAAAAAACTGTAATAAAAACAAGTTATTTAGGTTGCGGACGTAGTCTGCCGTATGATATAATAAAGCTCGAGGAGAAATACTTAAAATGGAAAAAGAAAAGTTAAAAGGAGTAATCGAAGCTATTTTATTTTCAGCAGGTAGAGTAGTAAAAATTAGAGAGCTTATGGCTTTATTAGAAGTAAATTCAGACGAAATTATTTCCAGTATAGCAGAACTAGAAAAAGAATACGCAGAAGTTGGTAGAGGATTTGAAATAGTACGTGTAGAAGATGGATATCAACTTGCATCAAAAAAAGAATATCATGAGTATATTTATCCACTACTAAGTAAAAATGCAAAGCCAACACTTTCACAGGCAACACTTGAAGTACTTAGTATAATTGCATATAATAGTAGAGCAACAAAAACAGATGTGGATACAATAAGAGGAGTAGATTCATCAGCTTCTTTATATAGATTATTAGAATATAATTTAATCGAGCAAGCAGGAAAAGCAGATTTACCAGGTAAGCCAATGACATATAAGGTAACTGACGAATTCTTAAAAATGTTTGGGTTAATTAGCATTAAAGATTTGCCAAAATTACCTAAGTATAAATTAGATAGCAATAGGCAAATTGTTATTGATGAATTAGAAGAAAATAATGAAAACAATGATGATGATAAAAATTGAAATAGTTTATTAGGAACAATAAATTAAACTTACATTTTTTGTTGAATAGGAAAACTTGATTTTTCATATATTATAAAAAGCTCCAATATGCATTTTCTCATAGAAAATTGGAGCCTTTTTATTAATTTTCTTTTTTAGTAAGTAATCCTATTAATTGTGGGTATAAATTTGTAGCATTTTTCTTCCAATTATCAACAATATTTTGAGCTTGTTCCCTAGAATATGCAAAAGTTTTTATTTCAAAAATAACTTCATTTTCTTCAACGATTTTGCAAACAACCTCATATTCATTTTCACTCTTAGGAGTGTATTCAGAAACTATTGATTGAGCATTTTCAAACATTTCTATATTACTTTTTAAATTAGTATCAACTCTTAATTTTATAATTCCAGGTAAAATGTCTAATGTTAAATCCAATGTATTTTTACCAGCTTCTGTGAGTTCATATACATCTTGTGTTTCTTTTGTATAGCATACTACATATTTTACTTCAATTAAATCTAATAAAAATTGCTGAAAGTAAAAGTAATTTAAATCTATTGCTGAGCTAACAATACTATACAATGCATCATTTGTGATTGGCTTTTTAACAGTGTCTAATACGTACAATATTAAAACTTTGTTTTCTGCCAATGTTTCACTATCAGATGTAATTTTCAATTAATTTCAACTCCTTATATAGATTTGAATATAAATTTTACATTGCATTGCTATGTGAGCAAATAAAATGAAAACTTATAAAATCAAAATTATTATAACATAAAAAAACGTTAAATTCAACACTTTTAAGATAGATGCACACTATTTTGAAATAATTGTGTATGCAGTTAAAGAGTATTTAAATATTACAAAACTAATTGCAATTGTCGAATTTTGTCGAAAAATGTCGACGAATTTATGTTAAAAATGTATTGACATTAAGTGTAAAATAATGTATTATAATGTCATACAACATAGCAAGACAAACTCTATAGATATTTAAAATATAATTATCTAATATTTTTTATTTATCATTTTATTTTATCAGTTTATTTAATATCTCAATTTTAAATCGCATAATTTTATACAAATAAACTTTTCAAAATAATTAAAAATCTAAAGAAAATTTATCAAAACTGTTATTCACAATTAAAAAACTAAAGAGAAACTATTATCAAAAGAAATTTTATAAAAGTTTAATTAAGTTATTAATCTTGTAGAGGAAACAAAAGGATAATCAAATATTATATTGATTTAAAGTTTTAAATTATACAAATTTTTTCTCCCTTTATAACAAAAAATGTTATAAGGTCTTAGATTTGTTTTCTAAATTATTCCTATAAAAAATATTAGTGCCCCCCAAAAGCTAATTTTATATTGTTTCCTCTACATTTCCTTTCTATTGTATCAAATGCTCTTACTAGTTATAAATAAACTAGTAAGAGTGATACCCTTTACAAATTTGAAATAAACAGTTATATTATACATAAAGGAGAACAAAAAAATGCGAATAAGATTTAAGCCTTGGGCAAGAGAAGAGCTTGAAACAAGTCCATTTTATATAGATAATCCACAAATGTTTAAAAATAAGTGGAAAACTGCTTTTGAAAATGATTATCCAATCTACTTAGAATTAGGATGTGGCAAAGGTAACTTTATAGCACAAATGTCTTATTTAAATAAAGACAAACATATTAATTATATTGCAATTGACTTAGTAGATAGCATGCTTGGAATAGCAAAAAGAAATGTTGAAAAAGAGTATGGAATTAGAAATACTTTGCAAAAAGAAAACATAGAAAATGAAATTGAAAAGCAAAAAATAGTTACAAATCTAAAACTTACACGTTATGATATATCTTTAATATCTAATTTATTTGGAAAAGAAGATAATGTGCAAAGAATTTATATAAATTTTTGCAATCCTTGGCCAAGAGGTAAACATCATAAAAAAAGACTTACACATCCAAGACAGCTCGAACAATACAAGGAATTTCTGGCAAAAGGTGGATACATATTTTTTAAAACAGATGATGATTATTTATTTGAAGATAGTATTAAATATTTTCAAAGTACAGGTTTCGTTATAGAAAAAACTACTTATGACTTAGCAAATGAGCAAGAATTTTGGTTGGGAGAAGCAAATATTGAAACAGAGCATGAAAAAATGTTTAAAAAAGATGGAATAAAAATAAAAGCATGTATTGCCAAAAATGAAGATGTAGTAGTTTTAAATGAGGAATTGGAAGAGGTAAGCTAAATCAAAAAATTCAATTTTATTTAAGTACATTTGCATTTTTAATTGAATTTTTTGATTTACTTTTTTGGAAGTATTCCTAAAACAATTTACAAATTATACATATTATCTTTTTTGATCCAAACAGAAACACTGCCACCATTTACATAAAAAATGCCATTACCATCTTTATCAACATAAACAGTTTCTTTTATATTGCCTGTACAATCATATAAAATATTATTAGCTAAATTTTTGCCAACATTCATATATTTGCATCCACCGTCACCATCACTTAAAACAACAGCTAATCCAGAATCTTGATGATAATAATCGCCTTCTCTAACCCAACCTATAATATTGGCATCGTCTAAATAATCTCTTTGTTTGCCATATGCTAAATATTTTCTAGCTAAAAGTAATATGTTCAAAATTTCCTTCATAGGAGCTATGTTTTTGAAAGGAATACCATAATAATCTCCATAAAATATGCAAGGAATTCCTTCTTGTCTTAATAAAATGCAAGCATAGGCAAGAGGCTTAAACCATTCTTTAACCCACGATTCTAAGCTTTGTCCGAGGTTCAGTGTCGTGATTATCTACAAAAGTTACAGACTTTGAAGATCTTCTATCTACCAAAGTATCTTCAAATAATTTTCTCATATCATAATGCCCAAAACTTTCTGATGCAATTTTAAAATGGTCATGAAGCGGAACATCAAATAAAGTGTCTATTTCATCATTTTTTTGCAAATAGTTTATAAGAGAATCAACATTACAACTAAAATATTCACCAACAGTAAACAAATCTTTATCAGTTTCGGCTTTTAAATCATGAAGCCACCTTTTGTAAAAGGAAGAGCGAATATGCTTAATTGCATCTAACCTAAAACCATCTACATGAGTTTGCTCTAAAAACCATTTACCCCATCTAAAAAGGTCATCAACAACATCCAAATTGTTAAAATCTACATCACAGCCCATTAAATAATCATAATTGCCAAGTTCTTTATCTACATCATCGCTCCAATGCTTACCATAAAATCTAAAAATACCATGTTCTTTTTGCTTGTCATCATAGTCAATGCCGTTAAAATGTGACCAGTCTAAATTGAAATCTGAATAGGTATTGTTTCTTCCGGCAAACTTAAACTTAGTCCAAGCTTCAATTGTTCTATATGTTCCAATAACTTCGTTTCTGTTATTTGGATTAACTTTATATGCGATAATTTCTTCTTTTTCATCTGCACCAAATCTATGATTTAAAACAATATCTGCTAAAACTTTTATACCACATTTTTGCAAATATTTAATTGCATCCAAGTATTCTTGCTTAGTGCCATATTTAGTACGAATACTGCCTTTTTGCATAAATTCGCCCATATCATATAGGTCATATACACCATAACCTGTATCATTAATTCCACCAGCCGACTTAAAGCAAGGTGGAAGCCATAGATAATTTATACCTAATTTTTTTAAATCTTTACCAACATTTTGAAGGCTTTGCCAAAGATTACAGTCATTTGGCATATACCATTCAAAATATTGCATCATTGTATCATTTGTTTCTTTCACTTAAATATCATCCTTTCTGGCTTTATGCCAAGATGAAAATTCTATAAATTTTAAATTATTATATCACTACAAAAATTTCTTGACAAGACGAAAAATCGATGATAAAATGTAAATATATAAAAAATAAGAGCTGAAGCCCTTATTCATGAGTGTTTGTTGTGGAATTGGAGTTGAGGGTATGGACTTCAATTCCTTTTTGTGTGATATTCATACTTATGCACCCAACTGAAGGAGTTACCAAACACTAGAAAAAGTATAGCACATATAACGAAATAAAGTTAATGATTAAAATTAAAAAAACAATAGAAATTTATGAAAAAATATTATATAATAAAGAAGATAAAAAATTCGAAAGGAAATTCCAATGGATAAAATCAATGAATTAGTACAGTGGATAGGGTCAATAGAGCTTTCACAAGTCATAAATGTAATTATTTGCATAGTTGCAATCATATTTACTGTGATAATTAGCCCGTTTATAAGTTTAGCAATTGCAAAAATATTTGGTTGGAAAAAAACTAAAAAAGAATTAAAAAATGGTGTAGTATACAATGCATCAAAATATCTTCTTATAGCTACAGGCGTACTTTTTTCAACAAAAATATTGGGACTAAATGAAGACTTAAACAATTTTATAGATAAATTATATAGGATTGCAATTGTGTGGATAATAGCCAAAACTGCATCAGATCTTTTCTCAAATAGAAGGCTACTTACATCAAGGCTAAAAGATAAAGCAAATGATCCAATGGTAAATATAATTAACAAAATTATCAAAGTAGTTTTGTATATACTTGCAGCATATTTAACACTTAAAGAATTTAACTATGACTTAGGTGGAATTTTAACAGGGCTAGGACTAAGTACTGCTATTATTGCTTTAGCTGCACAAGATACATTCAAAGATGTATTTTCAGGTCTTTCTATCTTTTGGGACAAGCCATTTGCAATAGGAGATTGGGTAGAAATTGGTGACGTATCTGGCACAGTTGAAAACATTACATTTAGAAGTACAAAATTAAGAACAACTGAAGATACCATAATAACTATTCAAAATTCAGCAATAAGCTCAGAAAACATTATAAACTGGGGTGTAATTAAGAAAAGAATATATAAAGCAAATTTAAAACTTCCACTAGAAACAGAAGAAGTAACTGTAGAAAAAGTTTTAAATAGAATTAGATTTATTTTAAAATACAATAAAGACATTATAAAAAATTCAGTAAGTGTACATCTTAATGAAATAAAAGAAGACGGAATTAATATAAATATTTATCTAGAAACAAATATTACAGCATATGGAGCATATCAAGATTTTTGTAACAAGCTTAACCTTACATTGCTTAACATATTAGAGACACAAGGAATTAAGCTTGCTTATCCTGGACAAAACATATATATAAAAAATGTTGAAGAAAGATACCAAATAAATAAAAAAGAAAATCATCAACAAATTAATATGGAACAGGAAAAACATATAAAACCAGTTAAAGTAAGTAATACAACAAAGAACAAGAAGTAAATTACTATGAGTATTTAAGCCAATAAATAATAGTTAAATTATTATACAAAATTCACATAATAGACATAATATTGCTTTAAAATAAATATATAAGCCAAAAAGAAAGGATGATTTTATGGAAGGCAAAACCATATTAGTTGTAGATGATGAATTTAGAATGAGAAAACTAGTAAAAGACTTTTTGCAAAAGGAAGATTGCACTGTATTAGAAGCGGGCGATGGAGAAGAAGCAATAAAAATCTTTGATGAAAACAAAGAAAAAATAAATTTAATATTATTAGATGTAATGATGCCTAAACTTGATGGCTGGTCAGTTTTAAGACAGATCAGACAGGAATCAAAAGTTCCAGTTATAATGCTTACAGCTAGAGGAGAGGAACAGGACGAGCTATTTGGATTTGAGTTAGGTGTTGATGAGTATATTGCAAAACCATTTAGTCCTAAAATACTTGTTGCAAGAATCAAGGCAATTTTAAATAGAACTGAAGAGAAAACCAAAGAAAATAAAAACTATGGAGGCATAGAGATTAATACTGAAGGAAGAACTGTAACAGTTGATGGAAAGCCAATAGAATTAAGTTTAAGGGAATATGAATTACTAAAATATTTGTTAGATAACGAAAATGTAGCTTTGTCAAGAGATAAGATATTGAATAATGTTTGGAATTATGACTATTATGGAGATTCTAGAACAATAGATAGCCACATAAAAAAAATAAGGCATAAGCTAGGCAAAAAAGGAAAATATATCAAAACAATTAGAGGAGTAGGGTATAAGTTTGAAGTTAAGTAATAGTTGATTACAAAAATAAATATAAATTAAGCGAAAAATAAAGGTAGGTAAAATGAAACTAAAAAATACTTTTAAATCAATTAGATTCAGACTATTTGGAACACTATGTATTAGCATAGTGTTAATTATATTTTGCCTTGTTATCATAAATAATGTTGTTTTAGAAACATTTTACCTATATTCAAAAACAACCACGGCAGTACAAATAAGTAAAGATATAAATAATTACTATAATGGAATATTTACATATAATATAAATGATAAATTAAGAGAACAAGAGCGAAAAAACAATATAGATATATTAATTTTAGATGAAGATTTTAATGTTGTGTATTGCAGTAATCAAGAAATTATAGATAGTGTAAATATATTCAATTCTGTATACAATATAAGAAGTAATGTACTTTATTCTCAAAATAATATATTAATACAAAAAGTAGAAGAAAGTAAAAATAATCAATACTTATTGCTAAGGGCGTATTTTGATAATGGATATACAAACTATATAAAAATACAAATACAACCTATAAAAGAAACTGTAAGAATATCAAACGATTTACTTTTAATAATAGGCGTTCTTATGATTATAATTGCCGCAGTAATAGCATCTATTATAGCAAATAAATTCACAAAACCAATTTTACAACTAAATAGAATAACAAAAAGAATGGCAAATTTAGACTTTAGTCAGAGATATAGAATATCTGATACAGAAGACGAAATAAATATGCTTGGAAGAAATATAAATGAAATGTCAGATAAGTTAGAACTTACAATAAATAGATTGCAAAGTAATAATTCAAAATTGGAACAAAATATAGAAGAAAAATCTAAAATAGATGAAATGAGAAAACAGTTCATATCAGATGTATCGCACGAGCTAAAAACGCCAATAGCACTTATCCAAGGCTATGCAGAAGGATTAATAGAAAATGTAAATTCAGATGAAGAGTCAAGAAAGTTCTATGCAGAAGTTATATTAGATGAGTCAAACAAAATGGACGAAATGGTAAGAAGATTATTAGAATTAATGAAACTTGAATACCAAGAAAGAAAATTTAACGATACAGAATTTGATTTAACAGAGCTTATAAAAGAAGAGCTTAGAAGAAACACAGTTGTATTAAAAGAAAACAACATAAAAGTAGAATTTGACGATAAGAAAAAAGTAAAAGTATTTGCAGACCAAGAATATATTGAACAAGTAGTAAATAACTATTTATCAAATGCTATAAAACATGCTGAAGAAAAAAATGGTGAAAAGAAAATAATTATTAGAACAGAAAATAAAAAAGACAAAGTTAGGTTATATGTATATAATACAGGAGAGAATATACCAAAAGAGTATATAAATAAGATTTGGGGAAGATTTTATAAGGTTGATTCCTCAAGAAATAGAAACGCTGGTGGTACAGGAATTGGACTCGCTTTGATTAAAGCAATTATGAATAATTACAATAACGAATATGGCGTAGAAAACCATGAAAATGGTGTTGAATTTTATTGTGATATAAATAAAAAATAGTTTTTTGACTTGAGATGACCATAAAAATACAATGAATAAAAAGCAAAAATATAATAAAAATAAATAAAATGTATTTACATAAATTACCAAAGATGATATAATACTTCTATGAAAATTAATTTTAATAGAAAAAATCTAAATATTATATCATTTTTGGTATCTTTAATTATTTTCATTGCTATTATTTCAATCATACAACTATTTAGTTATTACAAGCAAAATAAAGATTATTCTTACATTATTCCAAATCCTGACTTAGAGGCAATAATTATTGATAATCAAGTTTCAAATCAATTGGCACAAGATGAAATAAAAGACATATCTTTAGCAAAAGTAACTAACTGGCAAATTGAAATTGAAAAACTAAATCTTGATGCTAATATTGCAGAAGGAACAAGTGGGGCGGTAATAAGCAATAATGTAGGACATTACGCTAATTCAAATATTTCAAAAGGTATAATTGCACTAAAAGCATACAACATTGGCGAAAGAAATAACTATTTTGCAAATCTAAAAGAACTCCAAATAGGTGAAGAGATAAAATATACTGTAAATAAAAATCAAACTACATATAAAGTTATCTCAAATAAAATAATCGAATGTAACGAAGAATTAGATGAATCAAATGAATTTACTCAAATAATTAATTCAATAAATAACGAAATAAATGTTAATGCAGAGGCAAATAAAACAGTCAATAACACAATCCAAAATGATATATTAATTTTAATTACATATGTAAAAGATATGCCTAACAATCTTAGGTGTGTTGTGGCGGAAAAATAAATTGTAAACTTTTGCAAAACCTTCCAAAATCAATTGACGAATAGCTATAAAAAATATATAATTACAATATGTAAAATTATTAAAAAATTTGTAATAAATGCATTCATAACTAGACAAAAATGAATATTACAAAATATATAAATTGATTTTTGAAAAGAGGTTTTTATATATGAACAAAAAGAAAAAAAATATAGTTATTTTTGTTATCATTTTAGTTTTAATCATAGCTGGTATTGTTGGTGTTTCAATATATTTAAACAATTTAAAATATAAATATGAACTTTCTACAATACAAGATAGTGAAATTCAATATTATAAATTAGAACAGGATGGTAAATATGGTGTAATAGATAAAGATGGAAATGTAGTTTTACAGCCAACATATAGCTATATAGATATTCCAAATCCAACAATTGCAGTGTTTATTAAGTCAGATGATGGACAAAACTATACAGCAGTGGATGGTAATGGAAGCCCATTATTTACTCAGTATGATAATGTTGAAGCAATTTCTATTAATAGTATAACAAGCAATATTCCATATGAAAAAACTGTTCTAAAATATAAGTTAGGTGGACTTTATGGAATAATGGATTTTAATGGAAATAAAATTACTGAAAATCTATACAATTCAATTACAAATATTGATTACAAAGAGGGTAATCTTAGAGTTGAGCAAAATGGAAATTATGGAGTTATAAACATAAAAGGAACAACAGTCCTAAACACAGATTATGATGCTATAATGGCAGACGGATATTATGATGAAGAAACTAAATATGATAATGCCGGATTTGTGTTAAGAATAGTTACAGACGATGGCTATAGATTTGGGTATGCAGATAGAACAGGAAAAATAATACTAGACACATTATATAATGAAATAACTAGACTAAATGAAATAGAAGGCGATGAAGTTTATTTAGTAACGTCATCAAATGGTAGATATGGTTTATATAAAAACAATAAGGAAATATTAGCAAATGAGTATACAGATATAAGTTTTGACCAAAATAATAATTTGCTAATAGTACAAAAAGACCAAGCACAAGGTGTGGTTGACTTAGAAGGAAACAATATAGTACCTATTGATTATGACAGCGTTATAATAGGTGGCAAATATATTGATGCTCAAAAAGGTGAAGAAACTGTAGTTTTTGATGCTAATGGAAATAACTTAAATACTGATATTATAAGCTACAACCAAGTAAGTGATTTAGCAATAGTAATAGATAGAAATAATAATTACAATATAGTAGATTCATCTGGAAACAAAAAATTACATGAAAGCTATACTTATATAGAATATTTTAATAACAATTATTTTATTGTTACAAAAGACAGCAAAACAGGTGTTATAGATGAAAATGGAAATATAATAATTAACTTAGAATATGATGCTATTCAAGCAATAGATGATACAAATGCACTTCAAGCAATTAAGACTGATGAAAATAGAACAGATATTATAGATAGTAATATGAATATCCACGAAGGAATAGTAAATGCGAATGTTTTAAAAAAAGATAGTTATATAAAAGTATTCGCAGAAACAGAAATGAAATATTATGATTTTTCTGGAAATGAAATAACATACAAATCTTTATTTCCAAATAACAATGTATATGCTAGCCAAAGCAATGGAAAATGGGGTTTAGTAGATAATAGTGGAAGAGTAGTAGTTCCATATGAATATGACATGGTTACAGAACAAAATGGAAATGTAGCAGGTGTTAAAAAAGATGGAATTTGGCAAGTTGTAGATACAAATGGACAAATTGTAAGTGACAGACAATATAACTTGTCTTGGTTTGATGTAACTTTTTTGGGTAGCTACTATAAAATAAATAATTCTACTAATGGTACAGTCTATAGTGGAACTATGCAAAATTAATCGTTATAGTTATTATAAAAGTTGCAATATATAATCTTCCGCATTTCACGGCGCGGTCGCGAGATAAACTCGCTCCAGCTTGCCCGCTCCACTCCGCTTTAAAAGAGAGCAAGACACTTGGCGTGCTTAAAACTTACGTTTAAGCAGCGCGAGCTTCGTTCACTGAAATGCTCTAGATCATATATTGCAACTTTAAAATAATTTAAAAAAGAGGTAAATTATGTACAAAGAATATGGAATTAGTAAAGAAACATTTAATTTAGTGAATAAATGTGAAAAAGAAGTTAAAGAAGAATTTGAAAAGATAAATGAAATCTGTGAATACAACTCATTAAAAGTGTTAAAAGCATTTCATGACAACAATTTATCAGAAGTACACTTTAATGAAACAACTGGGTATGGATATGATGATATAGGAAGAGATACTATTGAAAGTGTATACAGTGAAATATTTGGCACAGAGGATAGTTTAGTCAGAGGTCAGTTTATATCTGCCTCACATGCGCTAAATGTAACACTGTTTGGACTTTTAAGACCTGGTGACACTATGCTTAGCATATGCGGTAAACCCTATGATACGCTTGACGAAGTAATAGGTATTAGAGAAAATGCAAGTTCGCTTAAATCATTTGGCATTAAATATGAACAAATAGACTTAGTAGATAATGATTTTGATTATGAGCAAATAAAGGATAGATTAAGTCAAAAGAATATTAAGCTAGTAGAAATTCAACGTTCAAGAGGATATGCTTTAAGAAATAGTATAACACTAGATAAAATAAAAACTGTTATAAAGTTAATAAAAGAGGTAGACTCAAATGTTATTATAATGATAGATAATTGCTACGGTGAATTTACAAACAAAGAAGAGCCATCAAACTTTGGAGCAGACGTATGTGTAGGTTCCTTAATAAAAAACCTAGGTGGAGGAATTTCACCTAATGGGGCTTATGTAGTAGGAAGAAAAGATTTAATTAATCTAGTTGGAGAAAGACTTACTCTACCAGGTGAGGGAAAAGATGTTGGACCAACACTTGGAATGAACAAAAAGATTTTACAAGGACTATTCTTCGCACCAAGTGTAGTAGCTAGCAGTTTAAAAACTGCAGTGCTTACAAGTAAAGTAATGGAAAACTTGGGATACAAAGTACAGCCAAGATATAATGAATCTAGGTCAGACATAGTACAAACTATAGAGTTTAATGATAGAGAAAAGTTGATAAAATATTGTCAAGGGATACAAATGGGTTCACCAGTTGACTCAAATTCAATACCAGTACCAGGTGATATGCCTGGATATGAAGACCAAGTAATAATGGCTGCAGGAGCGTTTACACAAGGCTCATCAATAGAACTTAGTTGTGATGCACCACTAAGACCACCATATTTAGCATTTCAACAAGGTGGACTAACCTACGAATACGGCAAACTTGGTCTAATGAAAGCAGTTGAAAATATAAAATAGGTTTTGATTTTAAACTTTTATATTTATATTGTGACTGAATTGGATATGCATATAAAAGTTTAAAATTAAAAAGAGAGGATATTCATGAATGTAGTTATAATAGGTGGTGGACCTGCTGGTATGCTTTCTGCTATAAGTGCAAGTACGCAAGGAAACAGTGTAACAATACTTGAAAAAATGAATACTTTAGGAAAAAAACTTTGCATAACAGGAAAAGGCAGATGCAATATAACAAGTAATTTGCCCATGGATGAATTTATAAAAAATATTCCTGGTAATGGTAAATTTTTATATAGTGCTTTTAGAAACTTTACAAATCAGGATATAATAAATCTTTTAGAAAAAGAAGGTTTAAAAACAAAAGTAGAAAGAGGAAATAGAGTATTTCCAATAACAGATAAGGCATCTGATGTAAGAGATGCTTTAATTAGAGTTTTAAAAAAGCAAAATGTAAAAATAATAACAAACGCACAAGCAGTAGATATAGCTACTCAAGATGGTAAAGTTACAGGGGTGCAGTATGTACTAAATTTTAAAAAAGAAAATTTGCACTTTGTAAAAGCGGACAAAGTAATTTTAGCAACAGGAGGAAAAAGCTATCCTTTAACAGGCTCTACAGGTGATGGATATGAAATAGCAAAAAAGCTTGGCCATACTATTACCAAAATACGACCATCTTTAGTTGCTATTAAAGCAAAGCAAATTGATAAATATGAGCGAAAAGAAACAAAAACAGACTCCCAAGAATACAAAACGCAAAGTCAAAATACGCATTTATTAGGACTTGAAACTTGTCAAAAACTTCAGGGTTTGAGCTTAAAAAACGTAGGTATAAAGATCTATAGGGATAATAAATTAATTTATGAAGACTTTGGAGAAATGTTATTCACTCATTTTGGAGTATCTGGTCCTATTATTTTAAGTGGTTCAGCACATTTGATAAGAGGTAGTATGGAAAATGTGTATATTAGCATAGACTTAAAACCGGCATTGGACGAGGCGAAGATTGATGAAAGAATTTTAAGAGATTTTTCAGAAGAGAAAAATAAAGATTTTAAAAATAGTTTGGATAAATTGTTACCACAAAAGCTAATACCAGTGGTGGTAGATATAATGGACAAAATTGTAAGTTCAAGTTTTAGAATAGATGAAAAAAATAATATATCAGATAAAAAGATAGAAACAATTTTAAGTAAAAAGGTAAATTCAATTACAAAGGAAGAAAGGCATAAACTTGTTGAACTATTAAAAAACTTTAATATATCAATAGAAGGGTTTAGACCAGTAGAAGAGGCTATTGTTACCGCAGGTGGAGTAGATATAAAAGAAATAAACCCTAAAACAATGGAATCTAAATTAGTTACAGGATTGTACTTTGCAGGAGAAATAATTGATGTAGATGCATATACCGGAGGTTTTAATTTGCAGATAGCTTATTCGACGGGGTATACTGCGGGGATGAATATGCAATAACTCAATATATATAAAGGAATGTGATTAATGTGTTTAAATCAATAGAAGGTGAAGCGATTGCAGAAATAATAGAAAAAAAGTCTAAATTTATTGCAACTTTATATGAAGCAAATAGCAAAGAGGAAGCGGAAAAAATTTTACAAGATACAAGAAAAAAGTATTTTGATGCAAAACATCATTGTTATGCATACATTATAGAAGAAGCAAAACAAAATAGCCAAGTAGATGATTTCAAAAGCAGTGGTAAGGAGAAAGCTAATAATATAGAAAGAGTTGTACAAAGAATCGAAAAGTGTAGTGACGATGGAGAACCATCTGGAACAGCAGGAGCTCCACTTTTATCGCTTTTAAAGTCAGCAAACCTTACAAATATAATAATAATAGTTACAAGGTATTTTGGAGGAATACTTCTTGGTACTGGTGGGCTAGTTAGGGCTTATACAGAATCTGCAAAAAATGCCATAGAGAACGCAAAAATTGTATTTAAAGATTATGGTGTACGATTTGAGATAGAAGTAAGTTACAGCAATTTGAAAGAAATCCAATTTGTTTGTAAAAATTTAAACATAAATATTATAAAAATAGAATATCAAGAAAATGTAAAATTAATTTTGGAATCAACTTTTGAAGCAAAAGAAGAATTAGAAAAAGGTGATAAAATATTAAGTCAAAAGGAAATAAAACCAATTTTTTTCAAAAACTGAAAAATTATGGTAAAAACTATTGCACAATTTTGGAAAAACATATATAATGATGTAGTAAAATTTTACAAAAGAATGAATTAGGAGGTAAAAGGTAGTGAGTGACAAAATTAAGGTGCTAATAGCAGATGATAACTATGAATTTGGAATGACTTTAAAAAATTACTTAGTAAATGATGAAAACATGGAAATTGTAGGAATAGCCAGAGACGGCGAAGAGGCTTATTCTGGTGTACTGAGGTTAAAGCCAGATGTACTCTTACTGGATGTAATAATGCCACATTTAGATGGTATAGGAGTTTTAGAAAAACTTAATAAAGCAAAACTAGAAAATAATCCAATAAAAATAATGGTTTCAGCAGTTGGGCAAGATAAAATAACACAAAAGGCAATAGCATTAGGAGCAGACTACTATATAGTAAAACCTTTTGACATAGAATTATTGACTCAGAGAATAAAAGAAATAAAAAATGAAGATCCAGAAAGTTTAAAAGATATAATAATAAATCACGAAATTAAATCACCATACATATCAATTAAAAAATATGAAGAAAGCAATAAAAATGACTTAGAAGCAGCGGTTACAAATATTATTCATGAAGTTGGTGTGCCTGCACATATTAAAGGATACCAATTTTTAAGAGAAGCAATAATTATGGCAGTGAAAAATGTAGAAATGATAAATCAAGTTACAAAATTACTATATCCAGATATTGCAAACAAATATGGTACAACTCCTTCTAGAGTTGAAAGAGCTATCCGACATGCAATAGAGGTAGCTTGGGGAAGAGGCGACCCAAAAGTTACAGAAAGTATATTTGGTTATACAGTTTCTGCTGATAAAGGCAAGCCAACAAACAGTGAGTTTATAGCAATGATTGCTGATAAACTTAGATTAGAATTAAAGAGTGCATAAAATAATAAAAATCTTCAATTTAGTAATATGTTGAATTGGAGATTTTTTTGTTATAAAATTTTCTAATATTTTTTGATAAACTTAACTTAGATTATTTATCCGATTTTATGTTTACTAAAAAACTTGTAAAAAAAGTAAATATATTGTATAATTTAGAAGTATAATGTAAAATAGATAATTATTATAAATAATAAAAATAAACCATAAGGAGGTAACTATGCCTAATAACAGAAGAAGAAAAACAAGAAAATCTACACTAATAAAAGATACAATAAGTAACAAAAACTTTATAATTACCTCTTCTATATTATTAGTGATAATAATAATTTGTGTAATAGTTAATATAATTTTAAGTGTTCAAGAACAAAAGAAAATTGCAGAAGAACAGCAAAGAATAGCGGACCATGTTGAAGAAATATATTCGGCAATGGAAGAAGATGTAGATTCAATCAATAATTTTAAAGCAAATTCAATAATTAGAATATCGGCGATTGGAGACATTTTGTTAGGAGATAATTTGAAAAATTATGGTAAAAATGCGAATGGACTATATGATGACATATTTTCGGACATAACGAAGTACCTAGATAATTCAGATATAACTTTAGGAACTTATGAAACTAATATAACAGAAGATACTAAAGTCTTTGCAAATGCAGTAAAAGAGGCAGGAATAGACTTAGTCACGCTAGCTCATAACCATGCACTAGACGATGGTAAAGAAGTCCTTAATAATACACAAAATTACTTAGAATCTATAGGAATTAATACAGTAGGAATTTATGCAGAAGAAGTACAAAATAGAATAAAAATAATTGAAGAAAAAGGTGTAAAAATTGCCATAATATCTTACACTTATGATAATGAAAAAACAGGAGTAAATATATATAGTGAAGAATTAGCAAGTGAAGATTTATCATACGCCAATGAAAACGCGGATTATACAATAGTGCTTATGCATTGGGGAGATGTATACAAAGAAGAACCAAATGAAACTCAAAAAGCTCAAGCACAGTACTTAGTAGATAATGGTGCAAACATAATAATAGGAGCACATCCATCAGTTGTAGAGCCAATGGAAATTTTACAAAATAAAGAAGGAGAAGATTGTTTAGTAGCATATTCTTTAGGAGATTTTACATCAGACTTCAGTTATGAAAATTCTAATTTAGAATTAGTATTAAACATTCAAATATATTATGATGCAGAAAATGATAATGTATCATTATATAAAGTGGATTACACACCTATATATATGAACGATTATGGTAGACAAAATACAATAAATAGATACAAATTATTAGATTTAAAAAATGAAATAGCAAACTATGGCAAAGATGGAAGTGATATAGATAAAAAAACTTATGATAAATTGGTAAGAGGGATTGACAGACTTAACGGAATAATAGAATAAATTTTACAAAAAGGATTATACCAAAAGTAAAAAGGAAGGATATGATAATGAGAGTAGGTTTTGTATCACTTGGATGTAGCAAAAATTTAGTAGATACCGAAATGATGATAGGACTATTTAAAAAGAATGATTTCCAAATTGTAAATGATCCACAAAATGCAGAAATAATAGTAATTAATACTTGTGGCTTTATTGAACCAGCCAAAGAAGAGGCAATAAATATTATATTAGAAATGGCAGAATATAAAAATCAAAATTGCAAATATTTAATAGTAACAGGGTGTTTAGCCCAAAGATATAAAGAAAATTTAATAAAAGAATTACCAGAAGTAGATTTATTTATTAAGTTTAGTGAATATGATACAATATGGGAGCAAATTAACAGCTTATTATGTTTAGATAATGAAATATATTCAAATAGAAATACATTATTAACATCTAAAACAGATATAAAGGATGAAAATATTAAAAAGGACCAAATAGAAAATAAAAAAACAATTGAAAATAACATTAGTACAAATGAAAAGTTAGACTTTTTAAATAGAGTTATTTCAACAGGTGAAAACTTTGCCTACATAAGAATAGCAGAAGGTTGTAACAATTTTTGCACATTTTGTGCAATTCCATACATTAGAGGAAGATTTACAAGTAGGAAAATTGAAGATATTTTAGAAGAAGCTAGAAGTCTTGCTAGCAAAGGCTATAAAGAATTGATAATTATAGCACAAGATACATCTAAATACGGAGTTGACATTTATGGCAAGCCAATGCTAGATAAGCTTTTACATAAAATAAGTGAAATAGATGGAATAGAATGGATTAGATTTTTGTATACTTATCCAGAAACAATTACAGATGAACTAATACAAGAAGTGAAAAATAATGATAAAATATGCAAGTATTTTGATATTCCAATGCAACATATATCGGACAAAATATTAAAAAAGATGAATAGAAAAAGTACGGGAGAAAGCATTAGAAAATTAATTACTAAATTAAGAAAAGAAATTCCAGATGTAGTTATTAGAAGTACTTTAATGCTAGGGTTTCCAGGCGAAACAGAGGAAGATTTTGAAGAATTATATGAATTTGTAAAATGGGCAAAATTAGATAAATTAGGATGTTTTACATACTCAAAAGAAGAAGGAACTGTAGCATCTAAAATGGAAAACCAAGTTCATCCTATGACTAAAAAGAAAAGATACAATAAAATAATGGCTTTACAACAACAAATATCAGAAGAAAATATGAAAAAGCATATAGGCAAAAATTTGAAAGTATTAGTTGAAAGCTCTAAAAATGATATCGAATATATAAATTCTCAAGAAAATAGTGGAGAAAATAATAATATAAACAAGGTTGCTTATGATTGCAGTGGCAGAACATACATGGATGTACCAGACATTGATGGAGTCATATATATTAAAGGCAAAGCAAAACTAAATACATTTGCAAATTGCAAAGTAACAGGATATAAAGAATACGATTTAATTGGAGAACTTATATAAAGGATACCCAAAATTGTAAATATTCTAAAAAAACTAATAGTGAAATTAACAAAAGTTGAAATAAAAATAGTAATAAGGAAGGAAAATATAGCAATGAATAAGAAAGGGGACTTATTAAATCACTCAATAATTTATAAGATATTAAGTGACATACTTTATTTAATTGCATATCCAATTATATTTATCCTTACAAAATTATGGCATGGACTTAAAATAGAAGGAAGAGAAAATTTAGATAAAGTGGGAGATGAATATATAGCAGTTGCAAATCACATAAATATGATAGATTGTGCAATGGTAACACTTTCGATTTTTCCAAGAATACCATACTTTTTAACATTGCAATCGAACTTAGAAATACCAATTATAAAATATTTAGTAATGCTTTTTAGAGGAATACCAATACCAAGAAATAAATCAGGAAAAGAAAAAATGGTAAATACCATAGATGATTTATTGCAAAAAGGCGAAGTGGTTGGAATATATCCTGAAGGAGAACTAATACCTTATTATGAAGGAATAAGAGAATTTAAAAATGGTGCTTTTAACTTTGCTGTTAAAAATCAGGTTCCTATTTTACCAATAGTATTTACATACAGAGAACCCGAAGGAATAATAAAATTAATTAAGAAAAAGCCTTTTATAACTCTTACTATATTAGAACCTGAATTTCCAAAGACAGAAAAAACAATGGAAAATGTGGTAGAATTAAGAAATAGAGTGCAAAGAAAAATGAGACTAGAAGGAAGAATGAAAAAGTTGTACAATGAAAGAACTGAAAAGAATGGAGAAATGCAAGAAGAAAATGTGTAAATATGTTAAATCTAGTTTTTTAGAAAAATGGACTTTAAATGTTAGAAGATAAAAATATAATGATTGAAAATCATAACTAAATATGGTATAATTATAACATTCAAATGCACTTTTGACCTAAGGAGGTTGCAAATGTACCAACAAATCACAAGTATCAAGTGGGTAAAATGTTGGAGGTGTGGACTTCCAATTGTTTTACAAGTTGGAAGAGCCATTCCTATAGGAATGGAAGCGAGGTGTCCTCGCTGTGGAAATGTAAGGTCCGTATCTGCAAACTCTTTTCTGAAGGCGTCGGAAATTCCAAATGAGTGGAAAGAAATCACTCTTGAATCTATTGGAGTTACAGGCCTAAATCAGCAGAAATAGTAACAAAGGGGAAAATTTAATGGTCAAGAAAAAAGAGGGAGCACTTGCTCTCTCTTTTTGTTGCATTATATATGCAATAAAATAACATATTAATAGATATAGGAATAAATTCCCATAAAGAAAATTTAAAAACAAGTGTTTACAAAACACCTGTGCGATGATATAATATGTAAAGTAAATGATAAAAACAGAAATGTACCTAAAATACAAGCTCTTAAAAGATAATTACTAACACTTTACGAAGGTAAAAAGAGGTGACCAAATTGAGCAAATACTTATGTATAGACTTAAAAACATTTTACGCTTCAGTAGAATGCGTAGAAAGAAAGCTAGACCCATTTAGTACAAATCTAGTAGTAGCAGATGAAACAAGGGGAAAAGGTACAATTTGTCTAGCTGTATCGCCAAAAATGAAAATGCTTGGAGTCAAAAATAGGTGTAGGCTTTATGAAATACCGCCAAATATAAAATATATAATAGCAAAGCCAAGGATGAAAAAATATATAGAATATTCAGCTAATATTTATGCAATTTACTTAAAATATTTGTCAAAAGACGATATATATGTTTATTCAATAGATGAGGCATTTCTAGATGTAACAAACTATCTTAAA
Source organism: uncultured Clostridium sp. (assembly GCA_930980675.1). The sequence continues at coordinate 12,132 of CAKNIU010000006.1, read as the reverse complement.
TTATATAAAATGGACGAAATAGAACTTGCCAAAACTATTTTAAAAGACATTTACAATACATATGGTTTAACTGCAACAGTGGGAATTGGAACTAACCTTTATTTAGCAAAAGTAGCATTAGATATAATGTCAAAACATACTCCAACTAATATAGGATATTTAGATGAAGAATTGTACAAAAGAAAACTTTGGCATCACAAACCTTTAACAGACTTTTGGCAAATAGGAAGAGGAATTGAAGCAAGGATTAATAAAAAAAGAATATATGATATGTATGATATAGCACATACAAATCCAAAAATATTATATAAAGAATTTGGAGTAAATGCAGAATTTTTAATAGACCATTCATGGGGAAAAGAAACTTGTACAATAAAAGATATAAAAAATTACAAAACCAAAAACACTTCAATATCCAATAGTCAAGTTTTATTTGAAGATTACAGTTTCGAAAATGCAAGATTAGTACTAAAAGAAATGGTTGAATTAAATAGCATAAAATTAGTTGAAAAAAATTTAATAACAGACACAATAGGTTTGTATATTGGATATTCAAAAAATATAATAAACTCAACTGGCGGAAGTATGAAACTTACAAACTATACTAATACATATTCAGATTTAATGGCTTATTTTCTAAAACTTTATGATAGCACAACTAATAAAACAGTTCCAATAAGAAGAATAGGAGTAAGATTTAACAGATTAGTGAGCGATGAAGCACAGCAACTTAGTTTATTTGAAAATCAAGAAAAAATTACAAAAGAAAGAAAAATAGAATTAGCAATAAGTAATATAAAACAAAAGCTGGGCAAAAACGCAATAGTAAGGGGCATGGATTTAGAAAATGGAGCTACAACAATACTTAGAAACAAATTAATAGGAGGTCATAATGCCTATGATTAGAGCAGAACGAGCAAGGCAGTTTATGCCATTTGATGCATTAACAGGATTTAAAGATGCATTAAAAGAAAAAGAGCAAGTGCATATAAGAAGAAAAGAATTGTCTGATGAAGCAAATGAAGAATTATCAATGAAATTAAATGCAATAGATACTAATAAAATTGTGCAAATTACTTATTATGATGGAAATAAATATACTAAAATTAAGGGAAAGGTAAAGAAAATAGATAAAATTAACAGAACAATCATCGTGACTGCGAGTGCTATTAATTTTTTTGATATAATTGAGATTGAGATAATGTGAAAAACATAAAAATAGAGCAGACCGCGAATCTGCTCTACGACTAAATACAAGCTAATTAGTAATCACGAAATTGTGCCTAAAATTTATAAAATGATGTGGTAAATCAAATTAACCATCATGCACATTACAATACCAATCACAGTAGGAATTAAAAATGAAGCGGCAGTCCATTTCCAGCTTTTTGTTTCATTTTTAATAGTAAGAAGCGTTGTGGCACAAGGAAAATGCAAAAGTGAAAAGAGCATAACATTTATAGCAGTAATTATAGTCCAACCATTTGCAGATAGAATTTCAAATAAACCTTGAATACTACTTGTATCAATAAGACTTCCAGCACCAGTATAGCACATAAGAATAATAGGAAGAACAATTTCATTAGCAGGTAGGCCAAGTATAAAAGCAGTTAAAATATATCCATCTAGCCCCATAAGTTTTGCAAATGGGTCAAAGAAATTTGCAATATAAGTAAGAATACTGATATTAGCTATTTGTACATTAGAAAGAACCCATATTAAAATTCCGGCAGGAACGGCAACAGATAAGGCTCTACCTAAAACAAATAAAGTTCTATCTAAAAGAGAATGTACAAGTATTTTACCAATTTGAGGCTTTCTATAAGGTGGAAGTTCAAGCAAAGTACAATCAGTAGCACCTTTCAAAATAGTTTTAGAAAGTATGTATGAAACTAAAAAAGTAAAACCAATTCCTATGCATACAATAATAAAGACTATAAAAGTAGCAATTAAGCTAGACTTTAAGCTTTCACCAGCATGAGCAGCGCTAGTAAAAAATATTGTGGCAATAGTTATTAAGAAAGGAAACCTGCCGTTACAAGGTACAAAACAATTAGTAAGTATGGCAATTAACCTTTCTCTTTTAGAACTAATAATTCGGCATCCAACAACACCAGCAGCATTACAGCCAAAGCCCATGCACATTGTAAGGGCTTGCTTTCCAGAAGAACAACATTTCTTAAAACATTTATCCAAATTAAAAGCAATTCTAGGCAAATATCCCAAGTCTTCTAATAAAGTAAAAAGTGGGAAAAATATTGCCATAGGAGGGAGCATAACACTAACAATCCAAGTAACAGTTTTGTAAACTCCATCAAAAAGCAAAGAGACTAGCCAAGAAGGAGTTTGAATGTATACAAAAAAGTTTTTCAATGGAGGCTCAATATTAGCAAAAAGAGATGATAATAGTTCAGATGGATAGTTAGCACCTACAATAGTAATCCAAAAAATTAAACAAAAGAACAGTATCATTATAGGAATACCAAACTTCTTAGAAGTAAGTAGTCTATCAATCTTTTTATCTCTTTCATTATAATTTTCATCTTTAACAGTAACCACTTCTTTAACAATTTCATGAGCTCTTTCAAAAACTTTATCAAGGAAGATTTTTTCTTGATTTTTTGTTTCTATATTTGGACTATCAGTTTTGATTTCTGTATTTCCAAGAAGAGTATTATCAATATTTTGGGCAGAATCGTTATTAGTAATAATAGTATTAGGCGTAGGTTCTATTTTTTTATTACATACATCAGCAATAGTATTAATTAAATTATTTAAAGTTTTCTTCTTCCTAGCAATAGTTCCAACAACAGGAACTCCAAGAAGTAACGATAGTTTATCTAAATCAACACTGATGCCTTTCTTTTTAGCCTCATCAAGAAGATTAACACAAACAATTACATTATTAGTCAAATTCATAATCTGAAAAACTAAATTCAAATTTCTTTCAAGCAAAGTGGCATCAACGATAACCACAGTAGCATTTGCTTTGTTACTATCTATGTAATCTCTAGCAATCTTCTCTTCCTCAGAATCTGCCATAAGAGAATAGGTACCGGGAATATCCACTAACAAAAATTTTTGATTATTGTGTATACAAATACCAGCAGCATTTTCAACGGTTTTACCAGTCCAATTACCAGTATGTTGATTAAGTCCAGTAAGACCATTGAAAATAGTGGATTTGCCTACATTAGGATTTCCTGCAATGGCGACAATAAAATCAAAATTAGAAAAATCTTTTAGATTATTAGAAACTTTTTTACCAGTAGATGAATTAGATAAGCCCATAAAATATCACCCTTTCTTGCTTATGTGATAAAAGCTACAATATACATTTTTTCACATTTGCTTCGCGGTTTTGCTTACGCAAAAACGCTCGCACGCTCACTTCGGCAGTTCTCCTTCTCTAAAAGTTAAAGCATTTCCACTGCCTCAGGTCGCTAAAAGCTCCCCAATATATATTGTAGCTTTTTGTTATATTAGGTTGTTAAAATACTATGTAGAATGGTTGTACTATTAGAACAAAAGCGAACAAAAATATTAAGATAAGAAAAATAAAAAATAATAGGAACAAATTATAATTAAGTTCTCAAAAATGGCTAAATATCAAAGAAAATACAAAACTAACACCTTGCAAATACTTATAAATAAACAAATTCAAAACAAAACAAAAAATATTAAAAAATTTTTAAAAAAGTATTGACAAGTAATAAATAAAATAGTAAAATAAAATCGAACAGAAGTTCAAAAAACAAACAACCAAACAAACCTAAATTTCTATTCTGAGGAGGAACTGGTATGAATAAAGTAAAATATGAAAATAAAACAATAGCTTACACAGTAAATAGAGCAAAAATCAAGAATTTTTATATTACAATACAAAATGGTGAAGTAGTAATAAAAGCTCCACGTTTTGCTACCAGTTCTCAAATTCAGAATGTGGTAGAAGCAAAAAGACAATGGATAATGCAAAAATTACAAGAATACCAACAATCACCTACAAAAGTGAAAGAATATGCAGATGGTGAAAAATTTCAAATTCTTGGTGAAGCATACTATCTAAATATATATTATAAAGATATCAATATGGCAATGCTAAATGTGGAAAACGGAAAAATAGCTATAATACTTCCATTAAGATATGCAGAAGAAGATAATACAGAACAAATCAAAAAAATGATAGACAAAATGTATTATATGATAGCAGAAAAAGAAGTAGAAAACTCAATGGAAAAAATGAGAAAACTAGTTGGATTAGCCCCAGAAGAATATAGAATAAAGAAAACAAAATCAATATGGGGTAGCTGCTCATCAAACAAAAAGATAACAATAAACCAAAACTTAATGATGTATAGCAGAAAAGCAATAGATTATGTAGTACTACATGAAATTTGTCATTTAAAATATATGAATCATTCAAAAAAATTCTGGGCAATGGTTGAAAAATATATGCCAGATTATAAAGATGCAGAAAAAGAATTGAAAAAATAAGTCTATTGAAGAGATAATTCTTTGAAACCATGATATTATCAGTAGAAAAAATTATGACTATTGGATGTGGAAGAAATAAAGTTCACTAAGTGTACTAAATTCACTTTGTGAACTTATTTATTTATTTATTATTATTTTCTTCTAAATATCTTTGATACATTTTGTCCATACTAGAAATATATTGCATATCTTGTTTTACTCTGAATTTTTCAAATTCTTTTTCAGCTTTTTCTATAGCTTGCTCATGTGAAATTTTTCCTGAATCTTTTAATATTTCTTTGTTATAATATTTTGTTTTATATTTTTTATTATCTGATGCAGTATATTCCAAAATGGAACATACTGAATTTTCTTCTAATTCGCCTTCAAAAAGAATAAATGTAAAAAAATAATATTTTGCAGTCAATAGCTAAGATTATAAGCTAAGTCTTTAGCTATTGACGTCATAATTATACGCTTTCTAAGTTCATTTATCTTTTACATCAACTACAATATTATTCGCATCATTATTTCTAATAGCAATAATATTTCCTCTAAACTCATACGCTCTAGGGTCACCAAAAGGACTAGAAAAAATAGGACAAATTAAAGTATTTTCAAGCAAACCTAAATCATATAATCTTCTGGTAATTCTATCATTACAGGAAATAGATTTCACAATTCCTTTTTCATTCAATTTTAAATTATTTAACGTCGTACACATAATATACCTCTATATATTTATTTTATGCTATGATTGACATATAAGTTATTATGAATTAAAATGTGAATGAAAAAATAATAAAAAGTTTACATTATATTATTAGCAATTATCATATAATGTAAATTAAGAATAATGATTGCAAATTTAAAAAAAGGAGAAATTAACATGGAAAAATTAAGAGGATTTGAAATAGCAAAAGGATGGGAAGATAAAAAAATAAATCTACCAAAAAGGTCAACAAAATATGCTGCAGGTTATGATGTTGAAGCAGCAGAAGATACAATAATACCAGCTTTTAAACCGGGAGTAAAACCAACATTAATACCAACAGGGTTAAAAGCATATATGCAAGATGACGAAATGCTTTGCTTATATAATAGAAGTTCAAACCCAAAGAAAAAAGGTCTAGTTCTTGCTAATAGTGTAGGTATAGTAGATAAAGATTATTATGGAAATGCAGATAATGATGGACATATAATGTACGCTATGTGGAATTTCAAAGATGAAGATGTAAAAATAGAAAAAGGTGAAAGGATAGGACAAGCTATATTCCAAAAATATCTTATAGCAGATAACGATAGTGCAGATAGCGTAAGAACAGGTGGATTTGGTTCAACTGATAAAAAGTAGAATACAAATGTCAATAGGGACGGTTCTGTTTGACATACCAAGAAAACCACATCAAAAACAATAAAGAAAATGCATCTATAAAAATATTGTAATATAAAAGCATTAATAGGAAATAATAAAAGAAAAAATGCTGTCAAAAAGGAGCGTTCCTATTGACACAAAAGTGGAGGAAATGTTGAAAACTGTTATTTATAATGCGAGAATAATTACAATGAGTAATAATGATGAAAAGTCTATAAATCCTAATAGCGGAAAAATAGAAAAAACAGAATATAAGCAAGCACTATACTATGAAAATGGAATAATACAAAAAGTAGGAACAAATGAAGAAATATTAAAATTAAAAGATGAAAATACAAAAGTAATAAATATGGAAGGAAAAACTATCCTTCCTAGTTTTATTGACTCACATAGTCATTTTTCAGCAGTAGCAAATTCTTTTTTACAAGTAGACTTAAATGAGTGCACATCTTTCAAAGAAATAAAAAACAAAATTTTAGAATATAAAGCAAAAAATAACATAGCAGACGATGAATGGATTATAGCAAATGGTTATGATAATAATATTTTAAAAGAACAGAGGCATCCCGATATAAACTTTTTAAATACATTAGAAATAGACAATCCAATAGTTCTAAAACATAAATCAGAACATATGGGAGTGTTTAATAAAAATGCACTAGAAGCACTAGAAATTAATGAAACAACGAAATCTCTAGAAGGCGGAAAAATAGAAATTAAAGATGGAAAGCTAACAGGTTATTTAGAAGAGACTGCATTTGTAAATTATCTAAAAAAAGTGCCTATGCCAAGTATGGATAAATTACTTAAGGCTTATGAAAAGGCACAAGATGAATATTTATCTTATGGCATAACAACTTTGCAAGAAGGATATATGTCAAAGGAATTATTAAATATTTACAAAGAATTAATTAAACAAAACAAATTGAAATTAGACGTTGTTGGTTATCCTGATTATGATAGTATTAAAGAATATGCTCATACTTTTCCAAGCTCATACAAAAAATACAATAAGCATTTTAAAATTCTAGGAATAAAAATGATACTTGATGGGTCGCCACAAGGAAGAACAGCATGGATGAAAGAACCATACGAGCCAGAAAAGCAGAACATCATTGAAAATAAAGAAGATTACAAAGGTTATCCTGCAATGAAATATGATGACATAGTAAGAAATATAAAATTTGCAAAAGAAAATGGTTTGCAAATACTAGCTCATTGCAACGGAGATGCAACAGCTGAAGAATATATAAAGGCATTACAAGAATGTGAAGAAAATGAGCAAAGCTATCCAAAACAAGAAAACATACAAATGCAAGAATGTGCGCAACAAGAAAAGAAATTAAACAATAACAATGCGAAAAAAATTAAAGATTTAAGACCAGTTATAATTCATGCACAACTTATTTCAAAAGAAGATTTACTTAAAGCAAAAGAAATAGGAGCAATACCATCATTTTTTGTGGCTCATGTTTATTACTGGGGAGATGTGCATATAAAAAACTTTGGAATAAATAGAGCAAGTAGAATAAGTCCAGTAAAAGAAGCAGTAGATAATAATATAATTTTTACATTACATCAAGATTCACCAATAATAAAGCCTAATATGTTAGAAACAATTTGGTGTGCAGTAAAAAGACAAACTAAAAGCGGAAAAATATTAGGTGAAGACGAAAGAATATCTGTGTATGATGCATTAAAAGGCGTTACAATAAATGCAGCATATAGTTATTTTGAAGAAACGAAAAAGGGAAGCATAGAAGAGGGTAAAAAGGCACAGCTTGTTGTTCTTGATAAAAATCCGTTAGAAGTGCCAGTAGATGAAATACCTAATATAGAAATTATTGAAACAATTTATTGAAAATTCGACAAAATTCGCCCAAAAGCATTGTGTATTTGGAAAAATTGTAATATAATGTGAATATGTTTTTAATTGCACTAGAAAGACTTCATTCTAGGAGGAAAACTATGGGCTCAAAAGAAAATTTTTACGTAGACCTTAGCACAGACTGCTCAAACGTGACTGGTTCTTGTCATCTTGAGAATGTAAGATTCCCAAATGATACAAAAACTAAGTTTCTGGTTGACTGTGGACTTCATCAAGGAAAGGAAGAGTGTAGTTTTATTCATGGCAAAACTGCTGACGACCTAAACCAAAAGCTTTTCTTCAATCCTGAAGATATTAGTTTTTGTTTAGTTACTCACAATCATGTAGACCATACCGGTCGGCTACCACTTTTAACAAAAGGAGGATTCAAAGGAAACATTTATATGTCCGAAGATACTAGAGTGCTATTACCTTTGGCACTAAATGATTCACAAAAATGCCTTCGGGATATTGCCAAAAGAAACAATGCAAAAGTGCTTTATTCTGAAACGGATGTGGAAAAAGCTCTAAATCTGTCTCGGGTATGTTTGTTTGAAAAAACAGAGCAAATAGGTGAACATATAAAAGTAACCTATTTTAGCAATGGACACCTTATTGGAGCGGCAATTATACTGGTTCAAATTAGCTATCCTGAAAAAGAAGACATTAACTTGCTTTTCTTGGGAGATTATCATTACAAAAATCTATTTTTGGACGTGGTAGATTTGCCACAATGGGTAAAAAATTTAAACCTTATCGTTATTACAGAGTCAACTTATGGTTATATGGATTCTAATGAAATCCACAAGTGCTATGCAGAAAACATTCTAAGATGCCTTTACAACAATGGAACTGTAGTTTCTCCAGTATTCTCATTAGGTAGGGCTCAAGAGATTTTGTATGAACTCAGAGAACTACAAAATATGAAAGAACTGGATGTCAACCTTCCAATCTACCTTGATGGCAAACTTGCAATTAATTATACCAGTCTGTATACAAATGGTAAATTGCATATTAAGCCAAGTATGGTCGATTTTCTTCCTCGAAATCTTACTTTTGTAGATAAAAATACAAGAGATAAAGTTTTGTATGGCACAGATAAGAAAATCATCCTTACAACATCTGGTATGGGAAACTATGGACCTGCTCAGTTGTATATTCCAGAGTATATTAAGCGTAAAAACTCTATGATACACTTTACTGGATATACTGCTCCAGACACTTTAGGTGGAAAACTTAAAAGTGCAAAAGAGGGAGAAACTGTTGAAGTTGGTGGACTCGTAATGGAAAAAAATGGTATGGTAGAATATACCAACGAGTTTTCGGCACATGCAAAAGCTGATGAAATTATCCGTTTCCTAACAGAGTTCCGCAATCTAAAACTCGTCTTAGTAACTCACGGAGAGGAACAAAGCAAGGATATGCTTGCCAGTAGAATTGTAAAGGAGGTCAAGCCTAAAGCAGTAGGAATTTTTGACAGTAGGTATTTGTTTAGAGTAAATGCCTATGGGGTCGTAAAAACAATGAGCACAAAATATTTGTAAACAAAAAAGTAAGAATTTCAAACATTTTAATTAAACGCCTAACCCTAGCCTTACTGGTATTTCCAGTAAGGCTTTTCCTTTAATTAAAAGAAGTTGAAAACTAATATAATAAAAATCGAATATTTAGCTTGTTTTTTCATTGCCTAATTTTTGGCTAGTAACAGCAAAGCTTAATCTTCATATAATAATAGTAGGAGGAGTCTTTATGTTACTAAATATAGCAAGAGCTGAAATAAGAGGTGGAAAAAAGTATCCTAGAATTAGAGGGATTGTAATCTTTAGACAAACTGGAAAAGGTGTGCTAATAACTGCAAAAATATATAATTTACCAACAACAATAGGCAAATGCAATAAAAGAATATTTGGATTTCACATACACGAAGGAAGTTCGTGCACAGGAAATAAAAATGATGAATTTGCAAATGTACTAGCACATTATAACCCAGGAAACTGCAATCATCCTCACCATGCAGGTGATTTACCACCACTATTTGAAAATAAAGGATATGCATATATGAATGTTTTAACAGACAGATTTACGTTAAAAGAAGTAATAGGTAAGGCAGTAGTAATTCATAGTATGCCAGATGATTTTACAAGCCAGCCATCTGGAAATTCGGGAGAAAAAATTGCCTGTGGAATCATAAAATAGATTTTATGATTAATAAAAAATATTGTTTGTATTAATGCTTTCATCAAAAGAGGGTATTTAATAAAACACTTGACATATTGTGGCAAAAATGCTAATATGTTAAGTGTATTTTTGTTGTAAAGGAAAAACAATGATTTATTTATATTATTTAATACTATTTATTTCAATATTTTACACAGTAAAAAGAGTTATATCAAAAATTATTACACATAAAATAATGCACATAATTTCAGATAATTAAAATATTAATTCAATTTAAAAACACAGTTAATAAAGCCTAATTGCTATTTATGATAAGTCTCATTATTATTAATTTTAAAAGCTCTATATATTTGCTCGAGCAAAAAGACTCTTATTAATTGATGAGGAAAAGTCATTTTTGAAAAACAAATTGACTCTTTACAATTGTATCTAACTTTATTATTAAAGCCTAGAGATCCACCAATAACAAAATTAATTGTACTATTAATTTGTTGAATATCCTGTAGTTTTTTGGCAAATTCAGGAGAAGATAATTCTTTGCCTTTTAAGTCTAAACAAATATTATATCCATCATTAGAAAGATGAGAAAGAATATCGTCACTTTCAGCATTTATAACTTGAGTTTCAAGTGAAGAATTTGCTTTATCAGGTATCTTTTTATCAGGCAATTCTGTAAAATTTAAATTACAATATCTAGAAAGTCTTTTGCTATATTCATTTATAGCATCTTTTAAATATTGTTCCTTTAGTTTGCCTATACAAATAATGTTTATATGAAGCATTATAATAACATCCTTTCGAATTTAATATAAATTATTATAACACATAATAAAAAATGTGAAAATATACAAATAAAGGTAACATAAAGCACTTGCATTTTCTAACATAATATGGTATAATAATTACATTGGTGATGAAAGAGAGGAGTCACAATATAAATGAATAAAATATTAGATAAAATAAAAAAATATGGAAAATCATTGACTAGCATGTTTGAAGTAAGAGATGATGGAGAATATGTGCCTTGGCTTGACCCAGAATCTCAAGAAGGACAGGCTTTATTAAAAGATACACAAAATGCACTAAAAGGTAAATTAGAACCTGATAATGATGAACTAGATGAAAAGAGTAAAAAAGTATTATTGGAGGCACAAAATGAAGTTAACGAATTAGCTCAAAGAAGAGATACTGGAAATGCAGGAAAAAATACAAGAAAATTGGGTAGCAAAATAGCTTTTAAACCTGTTAGAGGTGCAAGCCCAAAAGATGTATCTGAAAAATTAGAAGTTCATCAAGATAGAGCAAGTGATGAAGATAGAACTAACTAAATAATTTTTTATTAATAATAACCTGTAAAAGGGTTATTATTTTTTTGTAACAATACGAAAAATGCTTGAAAAATTTAAAAAAATATATTAGTATATAATTAGTTAGTAAAAAAAGTGAAGGAAGATGAAGATGCAAAAGATTAAAAATGAAAAAGGAATTACTTTGATAATATTAATAATAACAATAGTAGTATTAATACTAATAAGTGTTCCAGTAATAGTAAATACAACAGATGTCCAAGAATTACAAAGATATTCATACTTTAAAGGAGATATAGATAAGCTAAGAGAAACAATAGAAACAACATACATGGATTCAACAGACTTATCAACTATTGGTCCATTATATACTGGTGATCTTAGCTTTTTGAATTTGAAGCAAGGTGATGAAACAGTAAAAAATCCAAATGATGATTCATATTACTATGTAATAAGTCTTAATGAACTAAATTCACATGTAAACTCACAAATAAGTCTAAAATATGGAGAAGGAAACAAACAAGAAAATTATACAAATAATCAATATAGTGGTGATAATGTATATATTATAAATGCCAAATCAAAAACCATATATTATACAAATGGGATAAAATACAAAGATGTTACATATTATAGATTACCAGAAAGTTTTACAAAACAAGAGGGAGCTATTGTAGTATCATATGATGCAAATGGAGGTGTTGATGCACCAGAAATGCAGACATTTGAACAGGCGGGAGAAACAATAGAAATCGCTAATGCTCCCCAAAGAGATGGATATACTTTTACAGGATATTTAGATGCAGATAATGAAATTCTTTATCAACCAGGAGAGGAATATGTTGTAAATGAAACTATTACTTTTATAGCTCAATGGGGTGAATTGAAAAACTAAAATATATTTAGAAAAAGTAATTTCTAGTTACCGAGAA
>CAKNIU010000005.1 GCA_930980675.1 uncultured Clostridium sp. | reverse complement strand
GTGCAGCCTTGGTAAGGCTGAGGTCACGGGTTCGATTCCCGTTGTAGGCTCCAAAAATTACTCCCACAAAATTCTAAAATTACTTAAAATAAGTACTTTTTGAACTTTGTGGGAGTATAATTTATAATTAATATTTAAGAAAGTTATTCAATTACAATCCAAAGTCTACTTGAAAAAATAAGGACAGAATTTTTTGAATAAAACATTGACTTATGGCATAAAATATAGTATCATAGTATTAGAAAGTAATCAATAAGGATTGCTGTGGGAGGAACGAAAGTTCCAGTAAAATTGCTATGGGAGGCAACTAATTAGAAATAATTAGTTGCCAGTTTTCTTATTGTATATTCAAAATCTTCGATTTTTCCTATACAATAAAAAAGTAAGAAGAAAAAATCTTGTTATCAAAAGATTTATATAGTATAATTTTTCTGATAGAATATTATCTTATTTATTGCAAGATAATACATCTCCTTTTGGAAAAAAGCTTACAAGAATTCAGTGTATACAATATGCCTTGGATAAACCTGGAGTTTTGACAGTTTTACCTGGCATTAGAGGAAAAAATGATTTGATAGATATATTAAAATACACTACTGCAACACCAGAAGAGAAAGATTATTCAATAATAGGTAATTTTACACCAGTTGATGCAGAAGGAAAATGTGTATATTGTAATCATTGTGAGCCTTGTCCAGCAGGTTTAGACATAGGATTAATTAATAAATATTATGATTTAGCAGTTTTAGGGGATAACTTAGCAAAAGACCACTATATGAATTTTGAGAAAAAGGCAGGAGACTGCATTGCTTGTGGACACTGCAATAGTAGATGCCCATTCAAAGTTGACCAAGTAGATAGAATGAAAATGATAAGAGAATATTTTGGAGAGTAAGTTTATATCAGTACATAGACCATTTCGTTATTGACAACAAAAAGGTAAAGATAAAATTATATGGTAAAATCTTATAATAAGAGGTAGCAATATTGAATAGCTACCTCTGAATAATTTTTATCTTATGATACACATCATACCAAGAATAAGCAGTATGAATATTGTCTCCATTGCAATCTTCATTGTATCCTGAGTGAAAACATACAACAGGAATCTTAGTAGAAAGTTTGTTTATATTAGCTGGCTTATCTTCAACCATAACATCAATTTTGTTGTTTAAGCAAGTTTCTAATTTATCTTCAGGAGAAAAGATTAATTTGTCGTAAATAACGCCATTTTCTTCAAGCCAATTTTTAGTTATACTTTGAATTTCTTCTGTACTAATCCTTTGTTCTCCATGCCTTGCAGTAATAATATAAATCTCATTTCCTTCATCTTTTAGCTTATTAATTATTTCACTAGCAAATATTCTCATACAGTCAGTTTTTAAATAATGTAAATAATATTCATCCCAAAATTTAGTGTCTAGTTGAACCTCAACGTCAAATACTTCATATGGCTCATAACCCTTAGGATTTATAACAAATTTATTATATTTAGCAAAAAATTTAGAGCCGTAATCTAGTTGAAATCTTTCAATATCTGTTAAAACACCATCAATATCTATTCCTATACGCATTTTTATTTACCTCCAATTTAAACCTCATAAACATTTTGATCGATATTTTGCTTGTTATTAAGTTGATTTTTTAAATCAACAAAAGCCACAATTGCACATCATAAAAATTTAAACTTATCTTACACTTTCAATAGCGTTTCTTGCAAGTTCATCACATCTATTATTAAATTCATTATCTGCGTGACCTTTAACCTTATGAAAAGTCACTTTATGAGTTTTAGTAAGACTATATAATTCTTCCCATAATTCTTTATTTTTAACAGGCTCACCGCCAGCGGTTTTCCAGCCCTTTTTTAACCAATTATATATCCAACCTTGATTAAAACAATTTACCACATAAGCACTGTCACTGTATAAATCAACTTCACAAGGAAATTTAAGTGCTTTAAGAGCTTCTAACACAGCAGTAATTTCCATTATGTTATTTGTTGTATCCTTGCTTGCACCAAATAATTCTTTTTTGTTTCCATTATACATGAGTATTGCGCCCCAGCCACCAGGACCAGGATTTCCTGAACAAGCACCATCTGTATATATTGTAACTTTTTCCATGTTGATATTAAATTCCTTTCATTATTAATTCTTCTAATTTTTTTAATTACAATCCATAAATGGTGTTCTAGAGCATTCCAAGTGTGAATTGTAACCTTAAAATGTTTTACAATTATTGCTAAAATGCAAAGTTTGTGATATTATATCAGTAAATTAAAAAAGGTTCAAGGGAAAACTAAAAAAGCAAATATAAAAAATACATAAGGAGGCAAACAAAGTTGAGCAAGGTTGTAGGCATTATAGCAGAATACAATCCATTTCACAATGGTCATAGTTATCATATACAAAATACAAAGGCACAAACAGGTGCCGATTTTGTCGTGGCTGTTATGACTGGAAACTTTACTCAAAGAGGAAATACATCAGTTATAAATAAATGGGAAAAGGCTAAAATGGCTTTAAATGGAGATGCCGACTTAGTTATAGAATTACCAACGATTTATAGTGTTTCTAGTGCAGAAAATTTTGCAAATGGTGCTGTAAAAATATTAAATGAATTAGGCATAGTAGATACTATTTCATTTGGTATGGAAGCAGATGACATATCTACACTTAACAATATTGCAAATGTTTTAGTTAATGAGCCACCAGAATATAAAGCTATTTTGGAACATGAACTTAGCAAGGGAAACTCTTTTCCAAAGGCAAGGGAAAATGCTCTTATGATGTATTTAAACGATATAAAAAGATATGCCAATGTAGTAAAAGGTTCTAATAATATTTTAGCAATTGAATATTTAAAGGCATTGAAAAAACAAAAAAGTAGTATAGTACCATTTGGCGTAAAAAGAGAAAAAGTTTATTATAATAGTACAAAAATAATTGATGAATATGCAAGCGCAACGGGAATAAGAAATTTGTTATTACACAATCAGCTAGAAGATGTAAGAAAAGTTGTACCTGCAAAATCATATAGTATTTTGCTAAATAATTTAAGACAAGGAACTTATGTGCTAGACATTATAGCTTACAATGATGAAATTATTTATAAACTAAGAAGTATGACAGTAAAACAAATTGCAAATTTACCAGATGTAAGTGAGGGTCTTGAATATTTAATTAAAGAAGTTTCAAATAAAACAAATAATTTAATTGAGTTAATTAATGGAATAAAATCTAAAAGATATACACAAACTAGAATTCAGAGAATATTACTTTATGCATTACTTGGAATAACTAAAAAAGATATGGAAATGTCTAAAAAAATAACTCCATACATTAGAGTACTTGGTTGTTCAGAAAAAGGAAAAATTCTTTTATCTCAAATCAACTCTAAAGCAAAAGTCATTACATCTTTAAAAAAATACGAAGTATCCAATAAAAATAAAAGATTTTGCATAGGTAAACAAAAAGCGCTAAACAGAATGCTTGAGATAGACAAAACGGCTACAGACATATACACAATTGGATATAAAAAAGATTCAAAGGCAGGACTTGATTACACAAAAGGCCTTATATTGCAATAAAAGGTATTTGCTAAAATTTAAATATTACATTTCTGTTACAAAGATTGAAAAAGTTTACATATTGAAATATAATTTAAACCAAAGAGGAGGAAGCAAAATGGGAGGAGAAACATTTGCGTCTTATATGCTAGGGGAAAAAGACTGGCTTAAAAAAATGGAAATAATGTATTATTTAAAGAAGAAAACAGGTATTTTTTATGATAATACCGTAGTTTTTAAAACGCTTATTACTAAGCTTTTCTTAGATTATTTACATGAAAATTATCCGGAAGAGAATATTGACGATAACTTAGTTATTACAGCTAGGCTTTTATGTGACTGCATGAAAAAAGAGAATGCTACTGATTTAGAAGATATAAGAAGCTATGCTAAAAGAGGTGCAGAGTATTTAGCTAAGCTTGGTTTTGATGAACGTTTTTGCAGAATCTGTGAGGGCGTAAATAGATATACAATTACAGAAAATAGAGAGCCTGAAAGTGATATAATAGAGCTTACAGATCAATTTGGTGGTATGCTTTTAAATAGACCAGAAAGAGTTGGCTTTAAAACTGATGAAGCAGTAGTACTTTTAAAATATAGAAATTTAAACGGAAAATATAATAGATATTTGGATGAATTTTTAGGATTTGTTAACTTTATGGATAAGGTGGAAGTATGAACCTTAAATAATAACTTTATATAGCAAGGATAGTGCAATGCTATTTTGCGTTAATGAAAAAACGAATTGCATTTAACAAAAAAAGGTTTATGGGTAGCCTTTTAAAAACCTAAATACATTAGATAAGGATTGATTAGTATGAATGCTTTACAAAGTGCGGCTGAACCATATAATACAGCCTTAAATCAAAATACTCCTGTAGGACAAGAATTAGAAAATATAAGAAGAGGAATGAACTATGCAGGAACATTTTATGATAGTATCACCAGAGCTATTGCTAGAGTTAAACAAGGCGAACAAGCAAAAGCTACAGATCAAGACATAAATACAGCAGAATTAGCAGCTTCCATTATGGTTGATGTTGATGGAGCTTCAAGACAAACTATGGGGCAAACTTTACAAAGCCAAATAGATAAAGATAAATATCCACAATATGATAAAAAAGAGGAGTCAGATAGAAGTGACAACGATGAAAGATAATTAATAAAAAAACTATAACAATACAATAGAGAGGACTAAACAATGAACGAAATATTTGCAGATTTACACGTACACATAGGAAGAAGTGAAAATGGAAAACCAATAAAAATAACAGCAGCAAAGTCACTAAACTTTGCAAATATTGCTAAAGAATGTTTTGAAAGAAAAGGAATAGATGTTGTAGGTATAATAGACTGTGCATCACCTTATGTAATTGAAGATATAGAAAACTTTTTAAAAACAGGTGAAGCCTACGAAATAGAAGATGGCGGAATAATATACAAAGATAAAATTTGTATTATACTTGGTAGTGAAGTCGAAACTACTGAAACTAGAGAAGATGGAAAACATGGATGTGCACACAATCTATGTTATTTTCCAAGTTTAAAAGATATAAAAGACTTTTCAAAAGAAATGTCAAAACATATACATAACATAACTCTAAGTACTCAAAAATCAGACATTTCAGGGTATGAGCTTATTGATATAGTAGAAAAATACAATGGAGTATTAATACCAGCTCACATATTTACTCCATTTAAAAGTTATTATGGAAATTGTACAGAAAGATTATCAAGAATTTTCAAAGAAAAATACGACAAAATATTTGCAGTAGAACTTGGCTTAAGTGCTGATACATATATTGCTGATGAAATAAGTGAGCTTGCAAATAAAAATTTTATAACTAACTCAGATGCACACTCACTTCCAAAAATCGCTAGAGAATACAATAAATTATTAGTAGATAAAATTAGCTTCAAAGAGATTATGAAAGCTATAAAAATGGAAGATGGTAGAAAAATATTAGCAAACTATGGGCTTGACCCTAAACTTGGTAAGTACAATCGTAGTTTTTGCGAAGATTGTAACTGCTCTATTGAAACGCCTCCACCAGCAACTGTTTGTGACAAATGTGGTGGTACAAATATTACAATGGGTGTTTATGATAGAATTGAAATTATAAAAGACCAAGAATCAAAAAGTCCAAGCTTTAGACCAAAGTATAATTATCAAATACCACTTGGATTTATGCCGGGTGTAGGTGGAAAAACAATAGAAAAGCTATTATCAAACTTTGGTACAGAAATGACAATTTTACATAAAATTGCAAAAGACGATATAGAAGCGGCAATAGGTGCAAAGCAGGCAGAAATAATTGATGGTGCAAGAAAAGGTCAAATGCATATACACGCCGGTGGTGGCGGAGTATACGGCAAAGTGCAAATAGGATAAAAACAAGTTCTATTTTTATTTCCTAATACATAGATATTATGTATTAGGAGGAATAGAATGAGAAATATAAAAAAAGTTATAGAGGAACATATAACTAGAAACATTAGAACGTATTTTATTCTAATAATAATATTTTTATTAGGATTAATTATTGGACTAATTGTAGTAAATAATTCCTCTGAAGAGCAAGAAACCGAGATAACTAATTATATAAATACATTTATTACAGAATTAAAAAATGGTTCAAAATTAGACTATTTTAAGCTATTAAAAAGTTCGTTCGGAAATAATTTGTTCTTAGTAATTATTCTATGGTTTATGAGTTTAGTAGTTATTGGTATACCAGCTGTTTATGGAATGGTAGGGTACAAAGGATTTTGCATGGGATACACTATTTCATCAGTTGTTATGACATTAGGTACAGGAAAAGGCATAGCTTTTGTTCTGTCATCTATGTTAATACATAATATAATTCTAATCCCGTGTATGTTAGCAGTAGCTGTTAGCGGAATTAATCTATATAAATCAATAATGAAAGATAGAAGAAAAGAAAATATAAAATTAGAAATAATTAGACACACAGTATTTTGTCTTATAATGCTTGTAATAATGGCCGTTGGCTCATTGATTGAAACATATATAAGCAGTAATTTGCTTGTAAGCGTTGTAAACTATTTATAAAAAATTAATTGTAAATTATTTATAAAAAGTCTTTACTTTTACTAAATAATTTGATATAACATAATAAGTTTAAGTAAACAATTAAAAAATATATAAGAATAGGGGAGCAAAAATGGATAAACAGATTAAACTTTTTTTAGAATTCTTACAAAATGATAAAAAATTGTCGGATAATACTCTACAATCATATAGAAGAGATATTATGCAATTTAGAGACTATGTGATGAAAAATAACATCAATTTTGCAAAAGCAAAAGAAGAAGATATCAAAAATTATTTAAAAGAATTACAAGAAGAGGGCAAAAAGACTTCTACAGCTTCAAGAAGCTTAGCTTCAATAAGGTCTTTTTATCAATTTTTACTTAGAACAAAGAAAGCTAAAAATGACCCTACAGTTTCGATACAATCTCCTAAAATAGAAAAAAGAGTTCCTTGTGTACTTACATCAGATGAAGTAGAATTATTACTTGACCAACCAAAAGATGTTGACTTAAAAGGAACTAGAGATAAGGCAATGCTAGAATTTGCATATGCTACAGGTATGAAGGTTACTGAAATAATTGATTTAAATATAGATGATATAAACTTTAATGAAGACACAGTTACTTGTTCAAATGGCAAAAAATCAAGAACTATACCTCTTGGTGCACTTGCTGAAAAAGCATTAAAAGAATACATAGACAAGGCTAGACCTATATTAATTAAAGATGAAAGCAATAAAGCATTATTCGTTAATGTAAATGGCTCAAGACTTACAAGACAAGGTTTTTGGAAAATAGTTAAATACTACAAAGAACAAGCTCACATTGAAAAAGACATTACACCACACGTTTTAAGACATTCATTTGCAACACATCTTTTACAAAATGGTGCAGACCTAAAATCTATTCAAGCAATGCTTGGACATTCAGACATTTCTTCAACACAAGTATATGCACAGTTCCAAGATCCTGGTATAAAAGATATTTACAAAAATGCTCACCCAAGAGCTTAGTATAAAAAAGACCCAATCGGGTCTTTTTTGCATTTGCCTCTTGACATATTCACATAATAATAATAAAATAATAAAGGAAGAATATATTTATAAATTATATATATTTGAACATTGAAAATTTAATAGAAAGAGGTGTATGATATGGAAATTGCAATAAATATCATAATCTTTCTAGTCTCAGCAGTGATTTTTTCATTTATAGGATATATAGTAAGAAAGAAATCAGCAGAATCTAAAATACAAAGTGCTGAAAAAGAGGCACAAAGAATATTAGATAATGCGCAAAAAGAAGCCGAAAATGCTAAAAAAGAAGAAATAGTTAAGGCAAAAGAGCAAATTATTAATTCGAGAAACGAACTAGAAGAAGAGATTAGAGAGAGAAGAAGTGATATTCAATTACAAGAAAAGAGATTATTACAAAAAGAAGAAAATCTTGAAAAGAAGCTTTATTCAGCAGAGCAAAGAGAAAAGCAATTAAATAGGAGAGAAGATGAAATCGAAAAAGAAAAAGACGAAGTACAAAAACTTAAAGACTCACAATTAGATGAGTTAGAAAGAATTGCTAGATTATCTGTTGATGAAGCAAAACAACAACTATTAGCTAAAGTTGATGAAAAATTAACAACTGAAAAGGTTGAAAGAATTAAGAAGATGGAGGAGGACATAAAAGAAAAGTCTGATGAAACAGCAAAAAATGTCATCACATATGCTATACAAAAATGTGCAGCAGACCATACTTCAGAATCAACTGTTTCAATAGTTGCTCTTCCAAATGATGATATGAAAGGTAGAATAATTGGTAGAGAAGGTAGAAATATAAAAGCTTTAGAAACTCTTACTGGGGTAGATTTCGTAATAGATGATACACCTGAAGCTGTTGTTATTTCAGGATTCGATCCACTTAGAAGAGAAGTAGCAAAAATTGCACTTCAAAAACTAATTGATGATGGAAGAATTCATCCAGCAAAAATAGAGGAAATGGTTGAAAAGGCAAAAGAAGAAGTTACAAAAACCATTAAAGAAGAAGGCGAAAGAGCCGCTATGGAAACTGGAGTACTAAATCTTCATCCTGATATAATAAAACTACTTGGAAAGCTTAAATATAGAACAAGCTATGGTCAAAATGTACTAAATCATTCTATAGAGGTTTCAAACCTTGCTAGAATTATGGCAGATGAGTTAGGATTAGACACAAAACTTGCAAGACGTGCAGGCTTACTTCATGATATAGGAAAAGCTTTAGACCATGATATGGAAGGAACACACGTAGAAATAGGTGTAGAAATTCTTAAAAAGTATAAAGAAGATCCAAAAGTAATAAATGCCGTACAAGCTCATCATGGTGATGTAGAACCACAAACACCAGAAGCATATTTAGTACAAGCAGCGGACGCTATATCAGCATCAAGACCTGGAGCAAGAAGAGAAACTTTAGATGCTTATATCAAGAGATTGGAACAACTTGAATCAATTGCAGATTCATTTGAGGGAGTTGAAAAATCTTATGCAATACAAGCAGGTAGAGAAATTAGAATAATAGTTAAACCAGAAAGAATTTCTGATGATGAAATGACTATTATGGCTAGAAAAATTGCAGAAAAGGTTGAAAATGAAATGGAATACCCAGGACAGATAAAAATTAATATGATTAGAGAAAAAAGAGTAATTGATTATGCAAAATAAACTCTAAAAAAGAAGTACCTATTAAATTAGGTACTTCTTTTTACGTTGGGGACGGTCCTTTTCGTAAAATTTATTGACGAATAATTAATTCTATATTAAAATATAAAAAGATTACGTGCATTTAGGAGGTATTATTTTGAAAATTTTAGCGGTAGGAGATTTAGTAGGGGAAACAGGTGTAGAAAAGTTAAAAAGAACTTTACCAAATTTACAAGAGGCAGAACACATTGATTTTACTATTATTAATGGTGAAAATTCAGCTGGTGGAATGGGAATGACCAGTAAAATCTACAATGAACTAAATAGACTAAACATAGATGTTATTACAATGGGAAACCACACTTGGGGTAAAAAGGATATATTTACTTTTATAGATGATAAAAAAATTATCAGACCTGCAAATTATTCAAAAGGATGTCCCGGAAAAGGTTATACTATAATACAAAAAGAAAATAAAAAAATTGCAGTAGTTAATTTAATAGGTAGAACAGACATGGGAGTACTTTCAGATAATCCATTTACTTGCATAGATCATATAATTGAAAAGTTGAAGGTAGACATAATTGTACTAGACTTTCATGCAGAAGCAACAGCTGAAAAAATTGCAATGGGATATTATGTTGATGGAAGAATTACTGCAATGTTTGGAACACATACTCATGTTCAAACAGCAGATGAAAAAATATTGGAAAATGGAACAGGTTACATAACTGACGTTGGAATGACTGGACCTGAAAAGTCAGTTATTGGAATGGATGTTGATGCATCTTTAAAAAGGTTTGTTACCTCACTTCCTGAAAAATACAAATTAGCAGAAGGCAGTTGTATGCTAAATGGAGTTATTTTTGATATAGACGACGAAACTAATAAAGTGAAAAAAATATATAGAATAAATGTGTAATTTATAATTAGTGTCAAAAAATGTCAAAAAATGTCGATAAAAAGTTCCAAAAAATAGTAAAAAACACTAGACATTTTTTCTTTATTGTAGTATAACATATATATGTAATTACAGAAAATAAATAAAAGAATTAGGAGGAAAAATGGAAGTGTTAAAAATTTCATCAAAATCAAATCCAAACTCAGTGGCAGGAGCTATAGCTGGGATGGTAAAAGAAACAAAAAAGGCAGAAATGCAAGCAATTGGAGCAGGAGCATTGAATCAAGCTGTAAAAGCTGTTGCAATAGCAAGAGGTTTTGTAGCTCCAACAGGAGTTGATCTAGTTTGCATACCAGCATTTGCAGAAGTACAGGTAGAAGGAGAGGACAGAACAGGTATTAGGCTTATAGTTGAATCAAGATAGTTAAAAACACATTAAATTTAATGTAATAAATTAGCTTAAAAACTAATTGGATGTATAAAGGTTAATATTAACAAAAGTATTTAAATTATCAATATAATATATAGGGGCATATATTTAGTATTAAAAGCTATTTATATGCCTATTTTTATGAAAGTATTGAAAATAAAGCAAATTTATTATATTATAATTACGAACACGTAATAAATAATAATTTTAATATACATTTATAAAATTTAACTATAACTAATTTAATATCTTAGGAGAGGCAAATGAAGAATAATAATGTCTTTAAATATATATTTATAGTTTTTATAATTGCTTTAATTATAGGAACAGCATATGTCCTATATAATCAAAATGTACAAAGTAATGAAATAGAAGAAGAAAATGTCACTGGAGAAGCAACCATAGAAATGTTAGATAGTCTAACAATGGGACTTTGTAACTATGACACTATGAATCCACTTTTAACAAATAATAAAGAAATAATTAACATAAGCAAAATAATATTTGAACCGCTACTAAACATAACTTCAGACTATAAATTAGAATATTGCTTAGCAAAGTCTTGCACTAAAACAGATGATATAACTTATGAAATAAAAATAGATAGCTCTATAAAGTGGCAGGATGGAAGTAGTTTAATAGCAAAAGATGTAAGTTTTACAATAGATAGATTAAAAGAAAGAAACACTGTGTATTCAGCAAATGTAGCAGACATAGCAAGTACCGAAACCCCTGACGCTGAAACTGTTATCATACATTTATCAAAGGCAGTTCAGTTTTTTGAATATAATCTAACATTTCCTATACTTCCAAGTATGTACTATGTAAATGAGAATTTTGAAACAACAAACAAAATTCCAATAGGAACAGGAATGTATAAAATTGCAAGTATTGATGATAACACTATTTTACTTACACGAAATGATAGATGGAGATATGTAAAAGAAAAAACACCATTAGCACAATCTATAACAATCAAAAGATATGGAACAATGGGAGAAATATATAATAGTTTCAAACTTGGAAATATTGACATAATTAATACGTCTTTAAGAAATTATACGGACTATGTAGGAACAATGGGATATAACAAAAAAGAATACAAAGGAAGAAATTATGACTATTTAAGTTTAAACTGCAATGATATTATTTTACAAGATAAAGCAGTAAGACAAGCTATAAATTATGCTATAGATAAAAATACTCTAGTTTCAACAGTATTTTCAAATAACTATTATGTGTCAAATTCACCACTTGACTATGGAAGTTATTTATATAATAGTGTGGGAGAAATAGCATATAACCAAGAGCAAGCAAGAACAACTTTAGAGCAAGCTGGTTGGACATATCAAAATGGTAGATGGCAAAAAAGCATAAGAGGGCATGTAAGAAGACTTACTTTATCTTTAATAGTGATAGAAGACAATAATGACAGGGTAAATGTAGCTAATGAGATAAAAAGACAGCTAGAAGCGGTAGGAATAGCCGTTAATGTAACCAAAGTTTCAAATGAAAAATATAATGATTATTTAAATAGCAAAAATTATCAAATGATATTGACAGGAGTAACAAATTCGGTAAATCCAGATCTAACATATTTTTATGGAGATGGAAATTTGGCAAACTATAATAATAGCGATGTAAAATCTAAGTTAAATTCAGTAGATAATTATGCAGATATACAAAAGATAGTAAATGATGAAGTACCTTATATAGGTTTATATAGAAACAAAAATACTTTAATATTAAATGCAAATGTTGGTGGCAATTTCTCACCAAATAGTTATAATGTATACTATAATTTTAATGAATGGTTTAGACAAAAATAATGAACTAAAGAGTTACAATTCACAGCTTAATTTTTATTACTTAAGCTCCAATATATATTCCTCCGCGTTTACTTCGCGGTTCGCTTACGCTCAGCGCTCGCACGCTCCGACTGCGCTTCTATGATAAAGATTTTAATATATCGCGACCTTAAGTACGCTCCGCTCGCTAAAAGCTCTGGAATATATATTGTAGCTTTTGAAAAAAATAACTGTGAATTGTAACTAGTAAAAAAAATAAAATCAAAAAAATGTTTGTAAAACACTTGACAAATTTTTTGGTTAGTATATAATAAGTGATGTACAAACAAATGTTTAATTAATAGGAGGAAATTATGAGTACAGAAAAAGCAAATGTAGAAAAACAAAAGGCATTAGAGGCAGCATTAGGACAAATAGAGAAACAATTTGGTAAAGGTTCAGTAATGAAACTAGGAGAGTTTAAAGCAATGAATGTTGAGGCAATACCAACAGGAGCTTTAAGCTTAGATATAGCATTAGGTATAGGTGGTATTCCTAAGGGAAGAATTATAGAAGTATATGGTCCTGAATCATCAGGAAAAACAACACTTGCTTTACACATGATTGCAGAAGCACAAAAAATGGGTGGAGAGGCAGCTTTTATAGATGCAGAACACGCATTAGACCCAGTTTATGCAAAACATTTAGGAGTAGACATAGATAATTTAATAGTATCTCAACCAGACACAGGTGAGCAAGCACTAGAAATAGCAGAAGCTTTAGTTAGAAGTGGAGCAATTGATATAATAGTAGTTGACTCAGTTGCAGCATTAGTTCCAAAGGCTGAAATAGATGGAGATATGGGAGACGCACATGTTGGTTTACAGGCAAGACTTATGTCTCAAGCTTTAAGAAAATTAGCAGGTGTTATTAATAAATCAAATAGTGTAATAGTATTTATTAACCAATTAAGAGAAAAAGTTGGTATTATGTTTGGTAACCCAGAAACAACTCCTGGTGGTAGAGCACTTAAATTCTATGCTTCAGTTAGAATGGATATTAGAAAAATAGAAAACATTAAGCAAGATGGAGAAGTAACAGGTAATAGAGTAAGAGTAAAAGTTGTTAAAAATAAAGTAGCTCCACCTTTCAGAGAGGCAGAATTTGATATAGTATATGGAAAAGGTATATCAAAATCAGGTAACATATTAGATCTAGGTATTAACTTAGGCTTAGTCGAAAAAAGTGGTTCTTGGTTTGGATACAATGGAGCAAGAATTGGACAAGGTAGAGAAAATGCTAAAAAGTATTTAGAAGATAACCCAGAAGTCATGAAAGAAATTGAACAAAAAATTAGGAATAATTTTAATGAAGCATTTGAACAAAGCCTTGGCGAAGAAGTGGTTGACGAGGAACAAGAAACAGAACCAACTGATGACGAGGAATAATTTTAAAATTAGAAGAAAATTTAATTGTCAAAGAAAACTTGACAATTGCTAATGAATGAAAAATACTATAATAGAAAGTATTGAAGAATGAAACAATTTGAGTATATAAAAAAGGAAGATGATTTTTCAAAAAAATACAGTTTAGAAGACTTAGATTTTGCCAAAACCAAAATTTTAAAGTATATAGCCTTTAAAAAAAGAACAGAAAATGAAATTAGACTAAAATTTAATAAAGTTATAGAAGAAGAACTTTTAGATGATTCAATAGAAGAACTAAAAGAAAATGGCTATATAGATGATAGTAATTACATAAAAAGAGCTATAAATGAATTTATGGCTCTTAAGAATTTGTCTATAAAAGAAATTAAGTACAAGCTTATGGCAAAAGGTCTTAGTAAAAATATTATAGATGACTACATTTCAAATAACTTAGATATGCTAATAGATTATGAAATAAAGTCGGCAAAAAATATAGCTATAAAAAAATCTAGTTTAGAAAAAGAAGATATTAAAAATTATCTGTTGAAAAAAGGGTATAGAACTGAAAGTATTGATGAAGCGATGGAAGAGTGTCAATGAAGAGGCTGTTAAAGAGAACGTGTCGATAGGAACGTCCCTTAATTGACAAGATAGTGTCAAAAAAGGGCGTCCCTATTGACACATTAACACAAGAAAGGAAGCAAAATGCAAAACGTATTTACACTAGAAATAAATAAATACAAAATTAAATTAGAAAACTTTGAAGGACCATTAGATTTGCTATGCCATTTAATTGATGAAAATAAAATGGATATATATGATATATCTATAAGTGAAATAACAGACCAGTATATAGAATATATTAATATGGCAGAACAAATGAACTTAGAAGTAACTAGTGAGTTTTTAGTAATGGCATCAAACCTTCTTTACATAAAGTCAAAAAAATTACTTCCAAGACAGGAAGAAGAGGAAGAAATGCTTTCAGAAGAAGAACTTATTAGAAGAATTATAGAGTATAAGCAATACAAAGAAATAACAAACAAATTTAGAGAAATGTATAGTGCAAATAATAAAAGAGTATTTAGGCTTCCAGAGGCAATTGAAGTACCAAAAAGAACAGATTTAGAAGTTAAGTTTACGTCTAAAGATATTTATGATACATACAAAGGTATTTTGGACAAAAATGCTAATAAAATAAATCACAATGCAAAAAATATAGAGAAAATAGCTATAGTTGAAAATTATACTGTGGGCGATTCTGTTAAAACAATGTATAGGGCTTTAATAAAAAGTAAACATTTTGTATTTAATAAATTATTTTCACTAAAAAAATGTAAGCCACAGGAAGTGGTTACAGCCTTTTCAGGACTTTTAGAAATGTCTAGAAGAAGCAAAGTAGTGACAAAACAAGAAGAATTATTTGGAGAAATTGATGTAGACAAAAAAGCGCGAAAGTATCAATAGGAACTGTCAATAGGGAAGTGTCAATAGGGACGTCCCTTCATTGACACAATAGTGTCAAAAAGGAGCGTCCCTATTGACAACTCTTAAGAAATATAAAAAAACAAGTATATATAGTAAAAAAATGGAAAAACTATTATCAAGGAGGAGTTCTTGTGATAGTTTTTCTTTTTACTTTGCTAATCATTTTAGTATTGCTAATAGCTATACTGACAACTGCAAGTATTAAAATAGTAATAAAAAACGTAAATATAGAAAATATAGAAGACGCCATAAAAATATTAGATATATTGCTTTATGAAAAAGATGATAAGCTAAAACTAAATTTTCTAGACTATTTAAGTTTTTCAATAAAACTAAAGATACTTGCATTTGGAAAATTACCAATACTATCAATCAAATTAGACAATAATAAAATAAAAAACATAATGCTAAAACAAATAGACAAAGAAATAAGAAAGCATAAAAATATAGAAGAAGACAAACAAAAAGCAAAAGAATTGTCTAAAAAAATAGTACCACTCATTAACTTGCAAAAGGGCAATTTAAACATAGAACTAGGAACAGAAGATGCAGCTTTTACAGCAATAGCAAGCTCAATTGTAAGTATATTTATTGCAGTAGCTCTTCCATATGTAGCAGATGTAGAAAAATACAAAAACTATAATTATAAAATAACTCCAATTTATTTAAATAAAAATGTATTTTTTTTACAGTTTAGTTGCATAATAACTATAAAATTATTGCATATTTTTAAAGTAATATGCAAAAGTTAAAAAGATTTGACTAAACTTCAATATACATTCTTTCACATTTCACTTCGCGGTTCGCTATGCTCAGCGCTCGCATGTTACGCTTCCCTCCTACGTCGCCTAAGCTCGCTTGAAATGCTCAAGAAAATATATTGAAGTGATACTCAAAACTATTAACAATAACAAGAAAGGAACGTGATTAAAAATGAGTGAATATCCAATTGAAGGATTAATGAATACTGCAATGAACAGTATTAAAGAAATGGTTGATGTAAATACAATTGTTGGTGACCCAATTCAAACATCAAACAATGTGGTAATTATACCAATATCTAAAGTAAACTTTGGATTTGCAGCGGGTGGAAGTGAATTTAATGGAAAAACAAAAGACCCTGTAAAAAAAGAACAGGAAATACCAAAGGAAAGACTTCCATTTGGTGGAGGCTCAGGAGCTGGAGTTAGCATATCTCCAATAGCATTTATTGTTGTTCAAGCAAGTGGAGTTAAGCTTTTACCAGTAGAACATTCATCATCTGTTGATAAGTTACTAGACTTAGTACCAGATTTGGCAGACAAATTAAGTGAAATGCTAGGAAAAACAATGAATGGAATAAAACTTAACAAATTACAAAAAGAAGCAATGAAAGATGGAAAAAATAGTGAAGTAAAAATCACAACTACACCGGCAGGAACTACAACAGAAGTAAAACAAAGACCAAGTAGCAATATGAATACAGAACCTACTTATGATATAGAATATGATGAAACAGATATGTAAAAAAAGCAAATAGAGCAGATTTATAATATTCTGTTCTATTTTTGCTATTGCAATTTTTTAGATAAAATTGTACAATTCTTTATGGGATTAGGCATAATATATTAAATTTTACAAAAGATATAAAAAATAATTGAAAGGAGAAAATTTATGGAAAAGTTAGAAGAAAAAGTAGCAATTGTTACTGGAGGTGCCATGGGAAATGGCTTAGGAATTGTAAAGGTATTTTTAAAATATGGAGCAAAAGTAGCAATATTAGATTATTCAGATAAACTAGATGAAACAGTAAATAAATTAAAAGAAGAAGGAAAAGAGGTTCTGGCATATAAAGTTGACATAAGAGACTTTGAAGGAGTAAAAAATGCTGTTGATGATATTGCTTTAAAATATGGAAAAATAGATATATTAGTAAATAATGCAGGAGTTTGTAGATTAGAAAAATTTATGGATATGGATGACAAATTAAGAGATTTCCATTTTGATATCAATATAAAAGGTACATGGAATGTAAGTAAAGCCTGTGTTCCATATATGCAAAAGAATTTATCAGGTTCAATAGTTAATTTATCAAGCGTAACAGGACCTATGGTTGCAGATAGTGGAGAAGTAGCTTATGCGACAACAAAGGCTGCATTAGTAGGATTTACAAAAGCCTTAGCAGCAGAGCTTGTTGAAGATAATATTAGAGTTAATGCAATAATGCCAGGATATATAATGACACCAATGGTTGAGGGGATGGCAAATGAAACAGATGCATCAAATCCTGAATCAGTTGTAGATGGAATTGCAAAAGGAATTCCAATGAAAAGACTAGGAACAATAGAAGAATTAGGAGAACTTGCAGCATTTCTTGCAAGCAATGAAAGCTCATATATTACAGCTCAAGGTATTGTAATAGATGGTGGTTCAACATTACCAGAAACAATGACAATGGGTGTGTAATATAAAATAATAAATTTATAACTGTGTAGCTTTAAACAAAGCAAGAAAGAAATAATAAAATAAGACGAACTTTAACAGGAGCAAATTATGTCAAAAATTCTAATAATTGAAGATGACGAGAAACTAAGAAAAGAATTAGAAATATTTTTAAATAAAAATGGATATGAAGCAACAAGTCTAGAAAACTTTGAAAATCCAGTAAAAGATGCGATTGAAATTAATTCTGATTTAATATTGTTGGATATAAATTTACCAAATATAGATGGAGAATATATTTTAAAAGAAATAAGAAAAGTGTCTAATGTGCCTATAATTATGATAACAAGTAAAGACAATGAGTTGGACGAGCTAATAAGTTTAAATTATGGCGCAGACCAATATGTTACAAAACCTTTTAATTTACAAATATTGCTTGCTAAAATAGCAGGACTTCTTAGAAGAAGTAAACTAACGGATACAAATCAAAATAAAATTGATTGCCAAGATTTCATATTAAATGTATCAAAAAGTATACTAGAAAAAGGAAACACACAGATCGAACTCACGAAACAGGGATACATTTTAAAATAGAATGAATAGCATTAAATACTCAAAAAAAGATGATAAAAAAATTGAAATATATTCAGAAGAGAAGAAGGACAGTGTTACACTTTGGGTTAAAGATAACGGAATTGGAATTAAAGAAAAAGATATTTCAAGAGTATTTGAAAAAGGCTTTACTGGCGAAAATGGAAGATTGATTGGCAAAAAATCAACAGGAATTGGTCTTTATTTATGCAAAAAATTATGTGATAAATTAGACTTAGGAATAAAGCTTGATTCTGAAGAGGGAAAAGGTACAGTTGTGAAGATAACTTTTCCGGTTAATAGTATGACTGAAATGTAATTTTATTAATTCAAATTTTCAATGTAAAATATAAATTAAGCCATGTAATACTATAATAAAACGTAATATAGCTTATTGACATTTTTAATATAATGATTATATAATAATGGCATAATTAAAGTAATGAAAGTAAAATGAATAGTATAATTCGTTTGGGTCTTTCACAGAAAGGAATATAATATGGAAAATAAAGTAATAGTTACAGGTCATAAAAATCCAGATACAGATTCAATTTGTTCAAGCATAGTTATGGCAAATTTAGCAAACCATTATGGAGTTGATAGCAAGGCAGTAAGACTAGGAAATCTTAATAAAGAAACAGAATATGTATTCAAGCATTTAAATATGGAGGCACAAGAATTAATTGAAAAAGTAGATGAAGGTCAAGAATTGATTTTAGTAGACCACAATGAAAAAGCTCAAAGTGTAGAGGGAAGAGAAAAGGCAAAAGTTTTAGCGGTAATTGATCACCACAGGATAGCAGACTTTGAAACAAATGAACCTCTATATTACTTAGCAAAACCTTATGGATGTACAGCTACAATTCTTTTTGAAGAATATAGAAAAGCAGGTTTAGAAATAGATAAAACAATGGGAACATTAATGTTAAGTGCAATTGTATCAGATACATTATTACTAAAATCTCCTACATGCACAGAAAAAGATGTGAAAGCAGTTCAAGAACTTGAAAAAATCACAGGGTTAAAGGCAAGTGAATATGGATTAGACATGCTAAAAGCAGGAACAGATTTAAGTACATATTCAAGCCAAGAAGTTATTAATTTAGATGCCAAAGAATTTGAAAAGAATGGTAAAAAAGTGGTTATTTCACAAGTTAATACAGCAGATATCAATGATGTTTTCTCAAGAAGAGAAGAAATAGAGTTTGCAATGGAAAAAGAAATTGCAGAAAAGAAAATTGATTTATTTATATTTGTAATTACAGACATCATAAATACTAACTCTAAAATTATTGCTTTAGGTCAAAACAAAGAACTTACGGAAAAAGCATTTAATAAAAAACTAGACGAGTTAGATTCAATGATGCTAGAAGGTGTCGTTTCAAGAAAGAAACAAATAGCGCCACAAATACTAGAAGTAATTGATTAAAACTTTGGTGCCACAATTCACAGTTGATTTTTAAATTTACATAGTTGCAACATATATTTTCCGCTTTTACTGCGCGGGTCGCTACGCTCCAGCTTGCACGCTTTGTCTTCGCTTCTAAGATAAAGACAAAATTTAGTTACATTGTTATCAGCTACGCCTCGCTAAAAGCTCCAAAACATATGTTGCAACTTTTACTAAAATAAAATCAACTCTGAATAGTAACGAATTGTTTTTTGTAATTTTTTTTCAAAACCACTTGACATACCATTAAATTCCATATATAATAATTCCACAATTTGTTATTCAAATTGTTTTTTCTTAAAAACAATAATCAATCAGATTATTGTAATTTCCACTTAACTTTTTAAAATTTAATATTTAAAGGAGGTGCTTGCCTATGCACAAAATCTCTAAACTAAAGATTATTTTTTATGCTTGTGTTATTTTATTGGCTACAATTTTAATTTATATGCAAATGAATAGTAACAATGTAACCATAAGTAAAAAACAAGTACAATCAGAAGCTGACAAAGTTGCTATACAGGCAAAATCTACAAAAGATTGCAATGTAAAATTGTATAAAAAAGCTAAAGAGGAGGATGAATTTACAGAAGTAAAAGCTGAAGAAAAACAAGGCATTTTAAGCACAACAAATATTTTCGAAATTGAAACTAAAGACAATGCTAGTCCAAATAATGTTACAAATATTAAATCTGTAGTAACAGATGATTACATTATTATAAGTTTTACACCAGCAGAAGATGAGGCAACATTATATGAATATTATATAGAAACTGAGGAAAAAACTAATGACATAAATGCAAATAATGGAGAGAGCATGCAAGTCAACCAATCCAATATTACCCAAGTATATAGTGACTCTGGCATAAAAGGATATAACTACATTATTGACAATAGTAAAGAAACAGAAGCAGGGGTTAATGTTAACAAAACAGATGATGAACCAATTTTGTTTACTGGTATTGAATGGGACAAAGACTATTATTTACATATTAGAGCAATAGATAATAGTGGTAATTATTCAAATAACATTACTTACAAAATAGATTTACCTTCAAAAGGAGTAATGCTAAAATATATAGATTTAAATACGAACGCAGAAATTTCCCCAGAAGAAACCATTATAGGAGTAGTAAACGAAAAGTATAATATAAGTTCATTTAATAAAAATATAAGTGGCTTCGAATTAGTTGGTATTGATGGTAAAACCGAAGGAGTGCTTAAGAAAGAGAGAATTAATGTGAAATACAATTATGCAAAAAATGCAAGAATAAAAATAAGTTATGTAGACACATCAGGAAATAGTATATCAGCACCTAAAATACTAGAAGGATATGAAGGAAAAGAGTATAGTATATATCCTAAAGATATTCAAGGATATATATGGGAGGTGCAGAATTTGAGTGGTAAAATGACCGCCGGAGAAGAAGAAAAAGTGTTTACATATGACAAACTTGGAACTGTAAATGCTTCATATGTAAATGAAATTACAGGTGAAAATATTTCAAACAATGTTGTTATAACTGACATTTTTGGACATTCTTATAAAACAGAAGAAAAAATAATTCCAGGATATGAGTTATCTAAAGTTGAAGGTGAAACAGAAGGCACAATTAATTCAGATAATACTAAAGTAACTTATTACTACAAAAAACAAGTAAGTATGGTAGTTAAACATGTTGATATGGAAACAAATAAACTATTGGACGAAGAAGTAATAAGTGGTTTGGAAGGAGACAAAGTAGAAGTAGAGTCAAAGAGCTTTGATGGATATGTTCTAAATATTGCAGAAGATAAAGATAAAATTAATAGTGCAAATGACTTAATAAAAGATGCATTAGAAAATTACGAAAGTGAAAAAATAATTGATAATTCAAAACTGGAAGAAGAGAAAAGCTTTTATAATAGTAAAGACGACAAGTATAATTTAGATAGCAATTTGAGAAATACTGATATTGTAGATGAAATAATATCTGACGATTATGAAGAAGATGATGAAACTGCGGAAGACGAGACTAATAATAAACTAGAAGAGTACAATATCAAACAACATTATGATATTGTTTTAGATCCAAATGAAAAAGAATATATTATTTATTATAAGAAGAAATAAAAATTAATGATAGTGGAAATAACTCCACCATATGTTCTTACGCATTTGCCTCACGTTTTCGCTTACGCGAAAGCGCTTGCACGCTCACTTCGGCAGTCCTACTTAATTATAAGTTAAAATGCTCCCGCTGCCTCAGGTCGCTAAAGGCTCTAGAACATATGATGGAGTTACAATTTTTAAAATCAAGGTTTATTCATGTATTATTAGTTATTTACATCTAATTCAGGTAGTACAGGGCAAATTCTTTTATATGTATTTAAATCATCTGCCATCAAAAACATATGAGCTTTACGATTATAACTTAAAAATGGAGAAATTTTTTCTTCCTTTTCTTTAACTATTTGCACAAACATTTTATACATATTGTCTGCATTTATTAAAGGTTTATTGTTGCATATAGCATCATAAAATTCATTTTGAATATTTTTTAATATATCGTATTGGCAATATATATCAAGATTTGGATACAATTTCATAGTACGTATATCTCTGTTTATTAATGAAGTTCTAGAAAAAGTTTCTACATTATTGCAAAGGTAAGCGGAAATATTTACAAAACCTACTTTTTTACTTAATTCTATGAGCTTTATAAGTACATCGGCATTGTCATTAGAAAATTTGATAGAATAAAAAAGAGACTTTTTAAATAATTTGCCACATACAGTATTACCAATAGATTTTCCAATAAGCAATTGTCTTATAGCATCCTCAGAAGATAAAGTAATAATAGTACTAGTATTACTTTGAGCCATTCCAGAGGTATAACAAGAACACATTGACATATCTACAGGATAGTTTTGCATTATTTTATATAAATTTTCTATCATATCACTTTTAATTCTATCTGATCCATTAACGAAAGTAACATACTTTCCAGTAGCCATATCTAAGCCAACATTTCTACTGTCTCCAAGACCTGAATGCATCCTATGAACCAACTTCATTTTAGAACTTGTAAGAACTAAATCATCACATATTTTGCCAGAACCATCTGTAGAACCATCGTCAACTAATATAATTTCTAAATTTCTATATGTTTGACCTATTATAGAAATAATACAATCTTTTAAATTCTTTTCATCATTATAAATACTTACAACAACACTAATTAAATCATTCATATTATGCTCCTTTTTAAAATACAAGTTTGATTGAAAAGTTAAATATTTCAATCTGTTTTTTAAATTTGATAATTTAATTATATCAATATACTAATAAATTTTAAAGTATATTAGTAGATTTTTTTATTGTATAGGAAAAATCAAGTTTTTCCTATACAATAAAAGCATTGCACACAATTTTACATTTGTAAAATTGGCGCACGAACAAAGACGCGGGCGATGTAAATTTAAAAGTAGAACAAAGTTAAAGGAGCCCGCTTTTGTTCTAATACAAAAAATAAAAAAGAAAGGAAATATATTTATGGCAAATAATAATAAAAATTTAAAACTATTAAAACCAAAGATAGACATAGTTTTTCAAAGCTTATTTAGCAAAAAAAATGAAAAAATAACAAAAGCATTTGCAGAAGCAATGTTAGATGAAAAAGTCAAGAAAATAACAATAAACGATGATAAAGAATTATTTAGAGAAAAACCAGAGGATAAGCTTGGTATATTAGACCTAGAATTAGATATAAACGACAAAGAAAAGGTAGATGTAGAGATTCAACTGGTAGATAGGTCAAATATACAAGAAAGATTATTATTTTATTTTTCAAAATTATATTATAATGAAGTCAAAAAAGGTGATGACTATAAAAAGGCTAAAAGAGTAGTTATGGTTGCAATATTAGATTATGACTTAGACTTAACTAAAGAAATAAAAAAGATGGAAACAAAATGGAAACTACGAGAAGAAAATGCAAAAGATCTCGTCTTGACAGACAAAATAGAAATAGATATAATAGAACTATCCAAAGTAAGGGCTGAATATGAAAGAAACAAGCAAAACAAGAAGGCACAATGGGCATTATTCATAAACGACCCTAACACAAGGGAGGTCAAAGATATTATGAAAGAGAATGAAGATATAGAAGAAGCAGTGGTAACAGTACATAAAATGACAGAAGATGAAAAAATGAGAAGATTGGCAGACTTAAGGGAAAAAGCCATAATGGATGAGAAGGCTATCAGGCGCAAAGGTTATGAAGATGGACATGAGGCTGGCTATGAAGATGGAAAGTCAAAAGGACTAGCAGAAGGACGTACTCAAGGACGTAAAGAAGGTCGTGAAGAAGGACTTGAAGAAGGACGTGAAGAGGGACGTTCTGAAAGTCAAAGAAATATAGCTAAAAAATTAAGAGATATGGGAATGTCAATAAAAGATATAGAACAAATCACAGAGTTATCTAAAGAAGAGATAGAAAAGTTATAATTTTAATATTAGCAAAAATCACTCATATAATTACAAAAACAGTAAGTAATTATATGAGTAATTTTTGTTTTGGAGAAATAAAAGGAAAAACAAGCCAATAATTTCACACAATTTTCACATAAATCAATTGACACAATAAAATATATTATATATAATAAATGACACAGTGTCACATCCAATATCGCTATATGATGCAAAAATTTGATGAGGAGGTGTGAAAAAATGCCAAAACAAACATTTCTAAATCTTCCAGAAGATAAGAAGCAAAAAATATTAGAAGCTGCAAAAAATGAATTTTCTAGAGTATCAGTTACTGAGGCCTCAATAAACAATATTGTAACAGAAGCAAATATTGCAAGAGGTAGCTTTTATCAATACTTTGAAAGTAAGGAAGACCTACTTATATTTATGATAGACAAAGCAAGTGAAAGAGTCAAAGATAAAGTAAATGAAAAAATAAAAGAAAATGGAGACATTTTCGAAACATTTATTTTCTTTTATGACAAAATTGTAGAAACTTGCAAAGATAGTAATAATAAGATGTTTTATAAGACTGTTCTTGCAAACTTAAGAGCCAACGACAGCATAGTATTAGGTAAAGCAAAAGAAGAAATATACAATTCTTTAATAAAAAATACTGATACAAGTAATTTCAAAAGCAAAAAAGATTTACCAATTTTAATAGAAATGTTAAGTGCAATAACAAGATGGGCAATAATTCAAACAGTAACATCAAATAATGTAGTTGATATAAGAGAAAAATACATAAAACAAATTGAATATGTAAAAAACGGTATAGTAAAAAGTTAAAAAATGAAAGGAGGTACATAATATTGACTATGATTAAGATTCAAAGATAAAATCTTCGAATTACAAATTATATAAGTCAATAAATTATGATGACATTATGCTAAAAATTTTAAAAAATTTAAAAGAATCAATTTTACTAGTAATTGCAATCATTATTTTATTATGTATTCAAGCGGCAGCAGATTTAAACCTACCAGATTTTACATCTAGAATAGTAAATGTTGGTATTCAACAGGGCGGTATAGAATATGCTGTGCCAGAAGCAATTAAATCAAGCGAATTAGAAAACTTAATGTACTTTACAGAAAGTGATGATGAAATACAAAGTTACTATGAGCTAATGGAGAAAACAGATGAAAATCTAGAAGAATATCCAGAATTGCAAAACCAAGACATCTATGAATTAAAGGACATTTCAACTGATGAAAAAGAACATTTAGAAAGCTTAATGGCTAAGCCATTGGCAGTACTATATCAATTAGAAAATGAGGAGACAGCAAATATTGACTTGATTAAACAAATGCCAGAAGCACAAAGAACTGCTGTATTAGAACAAATTAATTCTACAGTAAATACAATGTCAGATTCAATTATAGAGCAAGCTGGTATTCAAGCTGTAAAGAGTGAATATGCATCTATTGGTATGGATCTAGATAAAATTCAAAACAACTATATTCTTATAGTTGGATTACAGATGGCAGGAGTAGCATTAATTAGTATGCTTTCAGCTGTAACAATAATGTTCTTATCATCAAGAGTTGCAGCAAGACTAGGAAGAACTTTAAGAGAAAAATTATTCAAAAAAGTATTAAGCTTTTCAACAGCTGAATTTAATCAATTTTCAACGGCATCATTAATTACAAGAAGCACGAACGACGTACAACAAATACAACAATTAATAACGATGTTATTTAGGGTATTAGTGTATGCACCTATAATAGGAATAGGAGGAGTTATTAGGGTTATAAGAACAGGTACTCTTTCTATGGCGTGGGTTATAGCTTTAGCAGTTATACTTATTATGGCAGTAGTTTTAGCATTATTTATTGTAGCAATGCCTAGATTTAGAAAAATGCAAGATTTAATAGATAGATTAAACTTAGTTGCAAGAGAAATTTTAACAGGTTTACCAGTAATAAGAGCATTTAATACACAAAAAAGAGAAGAGAAAAGATTTGATGAAGCAAATACAAACTTAATGAAAAACAGTGTATTTGTAAATAAGGCAATGAGCTTAATGATGCCAGCAATGATGTTCATAATGCAAGCAATAATGATATTAATTATTTGGGTTGGTGGACATAGTATTGATGAAGGTATAATGCAAGTTGGAGACATGATGGCTTTCTTACAATACACAATGCAAATTGTAATGGCATTCTTAATGATTTCAATTATTTCAATACTATTACCAAGAGCATCAGTATCAGCAAATCGTATTAATGAAGTATTGGAAACAGAACCTCAAATAAAAGATAAACCAGAAAATGAACAAGCTAAATTTGATGAAAGCAAAAAAGGATTGGTAGAATTTAAAAATGTTTCATTCAGATATCCAGATGCAGATACAGAGATACTTGAAGATATAGACTTTACAGCTGAAGCTGGAAAAACAACTGCTATTATAGGAAGTACAGGTAGTGGTAAATCAACTTTAGTAAATTTAATACCAAGATTTTATGATGTAACAGGAGGAGAACTATTAGTTGATGGTGTAAATATTAAAGATGTATCACAAAAAGATTTAAGAAGCAGAATTGGATTTGTACCACAAAAAGGAGTATTATTCTCAGGAACAATAGAATCAAATATTAAATATGGTAAAGATGATATATCTGATGAAGAAATGAAAAAAGCAGCATCAATTGCTCAAGCAACAGAATTCATCGAAAAAAAAGAAGATAAATATAATTCACCAATAGCACAAGGCGGAAACAACGTATCTGGTGGACAAAAACAACGTTTATCAATTGCGAGAGCATTAGCAATAGACCCAGAAATATACGTATTTGATGATAGCTTCTCAGCACTAGATTTAAAAACAGATAAAGCATTAAGAGAAGCATTAAATGAACAAACAGAAAACAAAACTGTAATAATAGTTGCACAAAGAATTAGTACAATAATGAATGCAGATAAAATAATAGTTCTTGAAGAAGGAAAAATAGTTGGAAAAGGTACTCACGAAGAATTATTAAAGAACTGCGAAACATATAGACAAATAGCTTTATCACAATTATCAGAAGAAGAGCTAAACAATACTAAACGGAAAGGAAGGTGAGTAGCATGCCAGGACCAATGGGAGGAATGAGAGGTGGCTCAAATAAGACACCTGAAAAAGCAAAAGACTTTACAGGAACCGTAAAAAAATTAATAAAAAATTATTTGGCACCATATAAATGGCAAATAATAATAGTATTAATATTTGCTATTGGAAGTACAATATTTTCAATAGTTGGACCTAAAATACTAGGTAATGCTACTACTGAAATATATAATGGACTTATAAGCAAATTGTCTGGAGGAAGCGGAATAAACTTTGAAGCGATCGCTAATATACTAATTACACTTTTAGTGTTATATGTAATAAGTATGGCGTTTTCAGCAATTCAAGGATTTGTAATGACAAATGTTGCTCAAAAAGTCAGCTATAAAGTACGTAATGATTTAGTAGCTAAAATAAACAAACTACCAATGAAATTCTTTGATAAAAGAACAAATGGTGAAGTATTATCAGTAATTTCAAATGATGTTGATATGCTTTCACAAAACTTAAATCAAAGTATAACACAAATCATTACCGCAATATGTACAGTAATTGGAATATTAATAATGATGTTATCAATAAGCTGGGAAATGACAATAATAGCAGTATTAATACTTCCTATAACAGTATTTGTAGTAAGTAAAATTGCAAAAAAATCACAAAAATATTTCAAAGCTCAACAAGATCACTTAGGATACTTAGATGGTCAAGTAGAAGAAATATATGGTGGACAGTTAATTGTAAAAGCTTTCAACAGTCAAGAAAAAGTATTAAAAGCTTTTAAAGAAGAAAATGATAACCTATATAATTCAGGATGGAAATCTCAATTTTTATCAGGATTAATGCATCCAATTATGAACTTTATTGGGAATATTGCATATGTAGGAGTTGCAATACTTGGTGGATACTTAGCAGCACAAGGACAAATTACAGTTGGTAATATCCAATCATTTATACAATACATGAGACAATTTACACAACCTATATCTCAAATAGCTCAAATATCTGGAATGCTTCAAACAATGGTTGCATCAGCAGAAAGAGTATTTGAATTCTTGGAAGAAAAAGAAGAAGTACAAGAAATTGCAAATCCAAAATCTACAGAAGGACTTAAAGGAAATGTTAAGTTTGACCATGTAGAATTTGGATATGATGATGACAATATAATAATTCATGATTTTAATGCAGATGTTCATGATGGACAAAAAATTGCAATTGTTGGACCAACAGGAGCTGGAAAAACAACAATGGTTAAACTTTTAATGAGATTCTATGATGTAAATTCTGGAGGAATATACGTTGATGGAAACAATATAAAAGATTTTAACCGTGGTGATTTAAGAAAAATGTTCGGAATGGTACTTCAAGACACATGGTTATTCAGTGGTTCAATAAAGGATAATATACGTTATGGAAAACCAGATGCAACAGATGCAGAAGTAATTGAAGCAGCAAAAGCTGCCCATGTACATCATTTTATTAAAACATTACCAAACTCTTATGATATGGTACTTAATGAAGAAACATCAAATATATCTGCAGGACAAAAACAACTTTTAACAATAGCACGTGTTATACTTGCAGACCCTAAGATTCTAATTCTAGATGAAGCAACATCAAGTATAGATACTAGAACAGAAATACAAATTCAATCAGCAATGGATAATTTAATGAAGGGAAGAACAAGTTTCATAATTGCTCATAGATTATCTACAATAAAAAATGCAGACTTAATACTAGTTATGGAGCACGGAGATATTGTTGAGCAAGGAAATCATGAAGAATTACTTGCTAAAAATGGAGCTTATGCTAGACTATATAACTCACAATTCGACGAGCTTTGAGGGATGAAAATATAGAATACGTTGTATTCTATGAGGCTGAGCACTTTGAGAGGATTAGAACATTCGAATATAAAGAACAGTATAATCCAAAATTTAATAGATTAAACAAAATTGATTTAAAATTTGCTCTAAAATTATCAGATTTTGATATAGAAATAAAAAAGAAATAAGTTTTGAACTTGTTTCTTTTTTTGTGGAGGTTTTTATGGATGATGAATTAAAAAAGATTTCTGAAAAAATGAAATTATATTCTATAATGGAAAAATTATTGGAAACTGAAATTCCAATGATAATAAAAAGCGAGTTGGAAAAAAACAATGTAAAGCAAGATTTGGATATGGAAATCTCTTTAAAATTTAATTTAGGAGAGTGATGTCAAATGTGAGTAATGAAAGACAACCTTCTTACTATGCTATTATTCCTGCAAGTGTAAGGTATGATGAAAGGCTGAAATATCCAGAAAGATTATTGTATGGTGAAATAACTGCTTTAATTGGAAAGGAGGGGTATTGTTTCGCAAGCAATAGTTATTTTGCAAACCTTTATGGAGTAATACCAGGGACGATTTCAAGATGGATTTCTCATTTAGCTAAGTTGAAATATATTAAGATTGAACTAATTAAAAACGAAAAGAATGAGATAATCCAAAGAAAAATTTATATTACAGATATTAGTTGCAGGGAATTTGTGCAAAATAACTATGAGCCAAAAAGCACATACCCCTATAAGCAAAACAGCTTATACCCTATTGGCAGAAAAGCTAAAGATAATAATATAAATATTAGGATAGATAGATTTTTTACATATATTATTAAACGGAGAAATCCCTGAAGGATTTAATAGTAAAGAGTATGAAGAATTTTATGAAATACTAAAGAAATTAGAGTTTAATTATACTGAAGAAATTATAAATACATTTAAAGACGAAAATATAAGTAAACTTAAGACAATAATTTTTACAGTTGGAGAATTATTTATAAGAAATAAAGTAAATCTTTTAAATAAAGCTACTAGGGAAGACTTTATAAATGTTTATAATAGCTGCAAAACATTTGAAAATACATATAAAGATACTACAAATGAAATTAAGAACTTTTATGAATATTATTATGTAAGTATTATGAGAAAATTAGAAGCTAAAAATTAGCTTTATTTTTTTGCTTAAAATGGAGGGAAAGATGATTGAACCATATAATTTAGAGACTAATTCAAGTATTAATCTAATGTTAGAAAATATAATGAAAAACAGTTTTTTTTTATAATTATTCTCATAACAATATGGATTTTTACTAGTTTAATAGTTTGGCTAATTCGGAAGTCGTATAAAGTCCGAAAAGACAATAAAATTCGGTATTAAAAACTTTGTGATAAGTATTGTAGTACAAGTTTTTATATTATTAATACCAGTTTTTATAAATTTTTTTAATCAAGGAGGTAATAATTAAATGAATAAATTAATTAGAAAAGAAAAATTACAAAAATTTAAAATTGCACCTTTAGTTACATTTGGAACGATGTTTTTATTTAACTTAAAAACTTATGCAAGTTCTACGATTGGAACGCAAGAAGTTGAAACAGCTACACAAAACATTAAAAATGCAGTAATACAGTTGGCAATGCCAGTCGGAAGCGTATTAATGTTTGTGAGTATTGTAATAATTGCAATAAAATTAATTGTTAATGCAAATAATCCTAATAAACGTTCAGAAGGAATTGGTGGATTGGCATGGGTCGCAGCAGGATTTATGCTTTTAAGTTTAGCTTTAATTGTCTCTGGAATTATTTTAAGTGTTTCTACAAATGGTTCAGGTTCAATGATAGGAGGGTAATATGCAGATATATAATGTACCTTTTAACTTTAGGCATGAAGAAAAAATATTTGGTGGATATGTATCTTTAAGACAAGCTATATATTTAATATTAGGAGCATCTACATTATCAATTTTCTTAGTTCCCAATTTAAATACTTTTGTAAAACTAGTGTTTTTTTTGATAGTTGCAACAATATTTGCACTTTTTGCATTTTTTAAAATTGATGGAACA
Organism: uncultured Clostridium sp.; assembly: GCA_930980675.1. Next base: position 11,337 of record CAKNIU010000005.1, on the reverse strand, counting down.
AATTCAGATAAGTATTTTATTTATATTTTAAGATTTATTTTTAAAAAGAAAAAATATATTTTAGAGAAAGGTAAATGAAAATGGTAATTACAATTTTTTTTATGCTGGCAAGTATAGGGTTAGCAATATTTTTGCCAATATATATTAGAGCAAAAAATAAAATATATAATCAAAATTCAAAAGAAAAGTTAAGTTTTAAAAAACAAAAGAAGAATATTAAAAATATATGGGGTATTGAAGAAATAAAAGATAATATCCTAGTTATAAATAATAAATGCTCAATAATTATTGAACTTGGAAGTATTGAATATAGGCTTCTTAATGAGGAAGAACAAGATAATATAGATAATAATCTGATAAAAATATCTAAAACATTTACATTTCAGACTCAATTTTTTAGTACAATTGAAAAAATAGATACGACAGATAAGATATTAAACATTAGAGAAAACATTCAAAAACAGAGAAACAATAATGTTAAAGAATACGGAGAAAGTATAATTCAATATTTAAGAAATATTATGCAAGAGGAAAATTTGTACGTAAGGAAAAACTATCTAATTATTACATCAACCGAAACTTTTGAAAAAGCCGTAGTTGAATTAAAAGAATTTTATGATGATTTAAAATACAGCTTTGCAAGTATAAAAGTTACAGTTAGACTATTAGATGATATGGATATAGTTGAGTTATTATATAGAGAACTTAATAAGAATGCAAATGAAAATTTAAGAAACATTATTAAGGAGGGAGGTCTAAAATTTTATGTTGAGGCAAAGAATAAAACATAAAAAAGGTGAGAAAAAAATATCATTAGAAAAAGCTAATAAGAAAAGAATAATAAAGAATAATCAAGATATTTTTGAAAAAGTTCCAAAACTAATAGATTTAATTATACCGGATTGTATAGATGAAAAGAGAGATTACATTGTGCTTGGAGATGATAAGTATTCAAGAAGTTTTGTGTTAGCTGTTTACCCTAATAAAACTTTCTTGGGATGGCTTGATAAAATATTCAGTATGCTTGGAGATATTACATTAAGTATCATTAGTCGTCCGGCAAATGATGATAGTGTAATTAGACAATTAAATAAAAAAGTAACTGTTTTGGAATCTGAAAGAAGAACTTATGAAAGTAAAGGTAATATTGATTTAATACATCCATTGGAAAAAATGATTTTGGATTATGACCAAATAAGAAAACAAGTACAGATGGCAAATGATAAATTATTTTTTGTTACTATTTTGCTTAGGATAAATGCTAAAAATTTAGAAGAATTAAATACAAAAAGCAATTTACTTAAAAATGAATTTGCAAAAATTTCTGCACAAGTAAGATGCCTTAATTTTAGACAGCTTGAAGGTTTAAAAGCAAATTTGCCATTTGATTTACTAAATATATTTGATTATGAAAGAAACGTAACATGTAGTGGACTAGCGACAATGTTTCCAATAGCAAGTTCCAATACTTTATCACATCCTAATGGAGTACCAATTGGAAGGAACTATTTTACAGGATTACCTGTTTATTTAAATACATTTGATAAAAGTTTAACAAATCCACATATTGTTATTCTAGGAGTAACTGGTGCAGGAAAATCTGTAACAATGGATATTCTTTCAGCAAGAAGTATTGTTACAAGGAATACTCAATCCGCAATTTTGGACATAGAAGGTGAGTATAAAAAAAGAACAGAAAGCTTGGGTGGAAGAGTAATATCTATAAAACAAGGTGTTAGCTCAGGAATAAATCTTTTTGACATGGACATTGATGAAGACGAAAATGGCATTGAAAAAGTAAATCTATTAAATAAAGTTGCAGAAATAAGAGCAATTTTATCTGGTTTAGTAAAACATTATATGGATAGACCTCTTAATGCAAAAGAATTAGCAGATATAGAAGAAAGCGTTATAGAAACCTATAAAGAAAAAGGAATAACTACATATAAGGAAAGCCTTTTTGAAAAAGAGGGAGGAAAAATAGGAGAAAAACTTACACTTGGAAAGATAAAAAAGAAAATGCCTACACTTACAGATTTTCAGAGAATTTTAGCTGGCAAAAAAAATTCTACTGAATTAGCAGATATACTAACAGGATTCCTAAAAGGGAAAAGTCTTGGAATATTTGACTGTCAAAGCAATATAAATTCAAATGATATTTGTATAGATTTTGATTTATCTAATATTACTGATGAAGTAACTAAATTCTATGCTTCTATGGTAATTACAAGTTGGATTACTGAAAAATATATGAAGAGGTCAAATCTTTATGAAGAAAAAAGTATTTATATAGATGAAGCATGGACAATGCTTAAGTATGAGGAAACGGCTGATTTTATTGAAAGTTTAGCTCGTAGGGCTAGGAAAAGAGGTGTAAGATTAGTTTTAGCAAGTCAAATGGCACAGGAGTTTACTGATTCACCTCAAGGTCGTGCTACTTTAAATTCATGTGGTACAGCAATTATTATGAAACAATCACCAGCAAGTGTTGATAATATTTTAGAATTTTTTAAGCTCTCTGAAGGAACAAAAGATTTTTTATTGCAAGCACAAAAAGGCGAAGCATTGTTATATCTTGAAGGAAAAGTATCTGCAATAGTTATTGAAGCGCTAGATAATGAAAAAGAAATTCTTAAAGTGTAAGGAGGGAGGTATTTGAAAAAAGTAAATAAAAAAATTATAGCAAGTATTTTAATAATACTTGTTCTTTTTAGTTTGATTACTCCAACTGTAAGAGCAAGCATATTTGATGATGATGAAAATGAAACACAAAGCGAAATTGAAGAAACAATTGATGACGATGAAGGTGGACTATTTGAAAAAATAATAGCGAAAATGATAGGAGGAATAGCAGCCACAATATTTGATTTAACAACTAATGAAGATTTTGGAATGGGATTTAAGAATTATGATGAATTAATATTTGCAAAAGATTCTACTGCAATATCCCCATTCACTGATGAGCAATGGGAGTCGATTATGAATTGGTACTGGATAATGGCATCGATTGCAGGAAGTTTAATCCTTATTGCAGTAGTTGTTGTAGCTTATAAATTAATAGTAAGTGGATATAGCATAGAAAAAAGGGCAGAAGCAAAGGATAGCCTTATGAGATTATTCTTTGGAGCAGTATCAATAGTATTTGCGCCATTGTTTGTTAAATTTTTATTATTCTTAAATAACAATCTAGTACACATGATAGTAGGATATTCAAATGGAAGCTTAAATGATTTGTTAGGAAATGATGTAGTTACTAATATACAAACTGGAAACGCAATTGCAACTGCCATAGTTATAGCATTATTTGCTTATTTATTTTTTAAATTAAATGTAAAATTTATTATTAGGCAATTTACAATATTGGTATTTTTAATATTTACGCCGATTGTTTCAGTAATGTGGATGATAAATAAGAAAACAATAGGTGCAGCTATTTGGTTTGGACAGATTTTAATAAATGTTTTTATGCAATTTATATATGCATTTTTGTTTTTAATTTACATGGAATTTTTACCTAAATCAGGAGGTTGGGCAACATCAATTTTATGGGCAATGATGATACTTCCTATTGCCGACGCTTTACAAAATACATTGCAAAATTTAATTTCGCGTATTGCTGGAGTAAATAATGATGACTTAGCTAATAGAGGAATAGGAATGGCAAGAGCTGTGGCGAATAGCTTAGGAGCAATAACATATCAATTTAAACCTGTTCCTATTCAAAGCAGTGAAAATGGTAGCTTTTTAGGAAGGATTTTTGAAAAAACTCCTAATAACCAAAATGTTACAGCAATGAAAACGAATTTAATGGAAACCAACAAAATGAATACTACGACAATAAACAAAACAAATGATAATAAAGAGCAAGCGAGCCAAATGAATAGTAATAATATAAAAGATAATAATGTGAGTATTAGAGCAGGAAAAAAGATACTGAACACAGGAAAAGAGTTTTTAAACATGGGAATGTATATGGCGGAAGGAAGAAATTTTGATACAAGCAGAAATTATAATAGGAACAATATAAATAATACAAGAAGAGAAGATTATAAGAAGAAAAATAATGAAAATACCACAATTATAAACGAGCAAGAAGATGATGACGTATGATTAAAGAACAAACTAAAAGATTTTTAAGAAAAAGAATAACAGCATTTGCTTTTACTTTACTGAGACCTTTACTTGTTCCAATAATAATTATTATAATTCTATTTTTACTAGTTTGTTATATTACTGATATTTTATCCTTAGGTGATAAGAATAAAGATAAAGTAGATATGGCAAAAGAAGTTAAGTATTATTATTCCGAAAAGGAATATACAGATGAAGATAGCAAAACTTTATTGGATAGTGTACAAGATTTCTTAGATAGCATATTTGGAATAAAATTTGTAAATGCAGAGTTCCCTGTGTTAGGTAAAAGTGAAGATGATATAACAAGTCCTTTTGGGTATAGAGAAGCTCCTACTTCTGGAGCAAGCACTTATCATAATGGCATAGATATTGCAGCTAAAGAAGGAACAGAGCTAGTTGCTATAATGGATGGTAAAGTAACAAAAGCATCTTGGGGTGGAAGTGGTGGATATACAATTACAATTGTATCTGGAGAATACACGTATTCATACTGTCATTGCAGTCCAGAGTTTAAAGTACAAGTAGAAGATGAAGTAAAAAAAGGACAAATTATCGGAACAGTAGGACCAAAAAATGTTTATGGAGTTCCCGGAAATCCATATAAGGATAGTGAAGGAAATCCAACAAATGGAGCGACTACAGGTTCTCATTGTCACTTTACAGTAAGAAAGAATGGAGAGGTAATAGATCCTTTACAAATTTTGAAATGAGGAGGTTGAGATTAATGGTAGTGATTTTTACAGGAAGTAATGAAGTGGATAAAATTTTGGAGAATGAAATTAAAGGCTCAATGATAGTAAGCTATTCGGATTTTATAATAGAAGATGATAAATTTAAAAACCAGACTGTTATTTTAGGTGCAAATTCGATTGAAACAGATTTTAGAGAATATTTATTTTTACTCAGAAACATGGACATTAGAGTAATATTATTACTAAAAAATGAGAAAGAAGAAAAAACAAAAATTGCATTAGAAAATGGAATCTATGATTTGATATTTGGCAATTTTTATCCTAGTCAAGTTAAGAACATACTTGAAAATCCAAATAAATTTTCTGATATATCTAAAATTTATAAAAAATTATTTAATATTAAAAATAGTAAAAAAACAAAAATAAAAGAAATATTAGAAAGAAGGAAAAAATATGATTAAAAGGATAATAAAATGTTTCTTTATAATACTTATAACAGTTATCTTTTTATTTGCAATAAAAATGGTACAATCTAGTAATAATGACTATGATAATACAAGTTATTTTTTTATTAATAGTATTAAATAAATAAAAAGGAGGTGATGAATTTATTAATTTTGAAAGGAGGTGATTTAAAGTTAAGAAAATAATTTCAATAATATTATTAGTTGTATCTACTTTAATATTTTTTATAGTTTCATATATTTTAATAAAGGATTATTTACAATTTAGGAATAATAAAAAGATTACTGAAGAATTAGTGAATGAAGTGACAATATCTAATAATAAAGAAGAATTTTCAATTAACTGGGATAAGATTAATCAAATAAATGAAGATATAATTGCTTGGATTACAATTAGAGATACAAACATAAATTATCCAATACTTAAAGATAATGAAGAATTAAAATATTTAAAAAAATCTTATGATGGAACGAAAAATAAAAATGGTTCAATTTTTACTATAAACAATAATCCTTTTATAGATAATGTAACAACAGTTTATGGCCATAATATGAAAAATGGAACAATGTTTTCTGAATTAAGAAATTATCTAGATGAAGAATTTTTATATAAACATCAAAAGTTTAATATATATACCAAGAATCAGAATTATATTGCTACAATTTTTAGCTGTTATACTGTAAATATATATGAAGAAATTGATAAACTTAAAAATTTGAATTTTAATGAAGAATTAGAATATTACAAAGAAAAGAGTAAATATCAAGTTAAAGATATAGAAAATATAGAAAAGATTATAAAACTTTCAACCTGCTCTTATATTAATAATTATACTTATCCAACAACTGAAAGGTATTTTATTATTGCAAAACTAGAAAAAATAAATTAAAAAATTTTTTTAGAGATTGAAAGATATTAATTTATATGCTATCTTTTAATTAAGAGGTGTTTTTATGAAAAGAAAAAATTTTTATTTAATTTTATTTTACATAGTTACTATTATTTTTATTATAGGTGGAGTAATTATATATAAATTTTGTAAAAAGAATAGCTATAAATTAGATCAAAATGCAATAAATACAAATATCAATTTTACTACAAATTTAATAAGCGAAAATACAATATCAAATTCGACAGTAAATGAAATGATAAATAAAGAAAATACGAATAGTATTATAAATAGTATAAGCTTAGAAAACAAAGTAGTAGAAGAAGAGAATAATTCTGAAAAAGTAACTAAGAATAATTCAAATATAAAGGAAAATTCAAGCAATTCAGAAAAAGTAAATTCAACTAATAAAGCTGAAGATGATGGTAATAAAGAAACAAATGACGAAAAGAATATACCAGAATCTAAACCAAATAAAGATGAAACTCAGATTTCTGAAAATATTATAACAGAAAAACAAGAAGATAATAAGGAAGAAGAGATTAAAGAACCTGAAATGGAAAGATGTACAAATAATAGCAACCATGGTATGGATGTTGGAAACTCAGGAATGTGGTTTAATACTAAAGAAGAAGCTATAGCTTACTATGATGAAAAAATTGCTTATTGGGGAAAATTATGGGAAAACTTTGAAATAAATGATGAAACTTATAAAAAAAATTGCCCATATCGGATATGAAGTATGGACTTGTATGTTCTGCAATAAATGGACAATAAATTTTTATTATAGATAATAACAAATGATTTTATAGATTGATAAATAACATTTATAGATATCTTATTAAAAGAGCACATTATGTAGCTCTTTTTTTAATTCAAAGAAAAGGAGAGTTTTATGGAAAGTAATATAAAAGTAAAAAAGAAAATAATAGCAATATTAATTTTAGTGGTAACAATTTTTAGTTGCATAAGTCCTGTTTTTGCTGCAACAGGAACATTTGTGGGACGGTCAATATGACTCCGGTATGAGAACATCAGATTCATCTAACAATATTTTAATCAGAAGACTTATTAATCAAACTACGGGAGAAAAATATACAGTTTTTTGTGCGGAACATGGTGCATCATTTCAAACAGGAGTGCAGGTATCTGGCGAATATTACACGCCTACAACTGAAGAAATGAAAAAAGCGTGTAAGATAGCTTATTTAGGTTGGTATAAAAATAATCCTTACTACGTTATTGATGGTGGAATTTTAGCAGCTGATATGATTTGGGTTAAATGGGATTATGTATTTACTCAACAACTAATTTGGGAAGTCTTAGGACAGAGCAATGGATATTTTATTAAATCAGATGAACAACAAGGATATGTAGATTTTAAGAATAGGATACTTAGCGAATTAGAACAAATTGAAAAAGAACCAAGTTTTTCCGGTTCAGAAATTACATTAGATATTGGTGAAACAAAAGAATTAGTAGATGAGAATGGTGTGTTAAACAGTTATAAGAGTGTAAATACTGAGGTTAATGGAATAACAATAAGACATGACGAAGGCTCTAACTCTTTATTTTTAACAGCTAATAATACTCAAGCAGAAAGTATAAATATTTCAGATTCAACTTTAAAAGGAATAGGATTAATAAAAAATGGAACAGAAGGGGAGAATACAAATATTTATTTTGCATTTGAAGGAGATGAACAAGATCAATTATATGCCCTTAGATATAGTGATCCAGTATCTTTATATTTAAAAATAAAAATAAATCAATTTGGTAGATTGGAGTTATCTAAGCTAAATGAGGATGGTGATTTAATCGATGGAGCAGTATTTAATATTACAGGTCCTGAATTTAATAAAGATGTAGAAGTTAATAATGGAAGAATTGTTTTAGAAAATTTAAAGAAAGGCAATTATGTAGTAAAGGAAGTGTCAGCTCCTTATCGGATACTTATTAGATACAGATTCTTATAATGTGACAGTAGAAGTAAATCAAACGGCAACTCAGGCAATTATTAATAAAGAAGTAACAGGAACATTTACCTTAGTTAAAAAGAATTCTGATAAATCGGCTAACTTAAAAGGAGCAAAATATAGAATATGGAATTCTGAATATGACGAAACATTTATAACTGACGAAAAAGGAGAAATAAAAGTTGAAGGATTAAAATTAGGCAAATATAATTATCAAGAAATTGAGGCACCAGATAAATTCTTACTAGATGATAATATATATACTTTTGAATTAACATACATAGATCAAAATACTTCAGTAGTTTATGCTAATGCAGAGCAAATGAATGATGAGCCTACTGCAAATATTACAATTATAAAAAAAGATGCAGATACAGAAGTTAATCCACAAGGAGATGCTTCTTTAGCAGGAGCAATTTATAATGTTTACGCAGGGGAAGATATATATAATGCAAATAAAACCAAAAAATTTTTTTCTAAGGGTGATTTAGTTGCTAGTAGGGTGACTGATGAGAAAGGAAATACAGAAACAATAACAGATTTACCTTTAGGCAAATTTCAAGTAAAAGAAGAAAAAGCACCTACAGGATACATGCTAGACGAGAAGATATATGAAATAAATTTAACATATAAAGATCAGAATACAAAAATTATCACAGAAAGTGTTACAAGCAAAGAAAAAGTTAAAAAGATGCAAGTACATATATTTAAATCAGGAATAAAAGAAAATTCAGGTATAATTCCTGGATTGGAAGGTGCTGAATTTTCAATTAAACTATATAGTCAAGTAGAAGAAGCATTAAATCAAGGATATAAGTATGAAGAAATTTGGGCTGGATTAAATGAAAATGGTGAAGAAGTAGAGGTAGACGAGATTAGAGTAAATGAAGCTCAAAAAATTGCTCCAACTATAGAAGCTATTACAACGGATGAAAATGGCGATGCTTACACAAAGAATAAATTTCCTTATGGCAAGTATTGGGTAAAGGAAACAAAAACACCGAAAGATTTTTATGTTTCAAGTGATTTCTCTTTTTCTATTACAGAAGATGAAAGCGAAGAAAAAGAAATTGCTAAAAAAGTAAAACATTTATATGTAAATAATGAGCAGATGGAAGCATATATTAAACTTGTAAAAAAAGATGCCGATACAGGAAAAAATGTAACTTTAAATAGTACTACTTTTCAAATTAAAGCGAGCAAAAATATTTATGATAGAGGAAATGGAAAAATTATATACAAAGCTGGAGAAATAATAACTCAAAAAATAGGTTCAACTGTTTATTATACTTTTACAACAAATGCACAAAATTTAGTTATTCCTGATAGAAGCTTTAATAATACAGATGATGAAGAAGGAACTGTAATAACTCCTTTAAAATTAATAGCTGGAGACTACGAAGTAATTGAAGTGAAAGTACCTGAAGGTTACTTAAAGTTAGAAGAACCAATTAAATTCAGTATTAATAACATTAAAGATTATGATCAAGACATTACAGGGGACTATATTAAGACAATAGAAATAGAAAATAATAAACCAGTTGGAAGATTGGTAGTAGATAAATCAATTGCTTTAAAAGAAAATGTAAATACTTCAATTATAAATATAGACGACTTGAGTAAAATTAAATTTAGATTAATTGCAAAAGAGGACATAGTCGACATGGCAGATGGAGCTATAATTTATGAGCAAGGACAAGAAATTGGAACTTACAACTTAGACAAAAACGGAGATTTAATAATTGAAAATCTACCAATGGGCATATATGAATTAATAGAAATTGAAACAATTGATGGAGCAGTATTAAATGACAATACATACGAAATAAAATTTGAACAAAAAGATACTACGACAAAAGAATACACAGAAATAAGAAAAATAGAAAATGAAACAACATTAGTAGAAATATCTAAAAAATCAATTACAGGGGAGGATGAACTAGAAGGAGCAGAACTTACTTTATTTGATAAAGACGGTAACGTAGTAGATTCTTGGATTTCTGGAAAAGATTCACATTCAATTGAAGGACTAAAAGTTGGAGAAAAATATACTCTAAGAGAGGACTTAAGCCCATTAGGTTTTGTAAAAGCCTCAGATATAACTTTTACTATTGAAAATACAAACGAAGAACAAAAAATAACAATGATTGACAAAGTAGTAACAATGAGTAAAGTTGATATTGCAGGTAAAGAATTAGAAGGTGCAAAAATGCAAGTAATAGACAAAAAAGGAAATATTATAGATGAGTGGGTATCTTCTAAAGAACCACATAAAATAAACAATTTGGAAGAAAACGAAACATATATACTACATGAAGAGGTTTCTATTGAAGGATATGTAAAAGCTACTGATAAAGAGTTTACAGTTTCTAATGAAAAGATAAATGAACACATAGAAATGATAGATAAAATTGTGGTTATTTCTAAAACAGATTTGGTAACAGGAGAGGAACTTCCAGGGGCTGAACTTATTGTAACTGATGAAGATGGAAATGAAATTGACAGATGGATTTCTGGAAAAATCCCTCATCAAGTTATAGGCTTAGAAGAAGGAAAAGAGTATGTACTAACTGAAATAACTTGTCCTTATGGATTCGAACAAGCTGAAAGTATTAATTTTACTGTAAAAACAGACAAAGAAACACAGTTAATTGAAATGAAAGATATACCTATCTTAAAAAATATAAAAATAGTAAAAAAGGATATTGATACTCAGGAAATTATAAAAGATGATTTTAAATTTGGTATATTTGAAGATGCAGAATGCACTAAACTTATAAAAGAAATAGAATCAAATATGGAAGAAGGAACAGTAACTTTTGAAAATTTAAGATATGGTACATTCTTTATTAAAGAAATTCAAGCACCAAATAACTACCAATTATCTAATGAAATTTTAAAAATAGAAATAAATGACCAAGGAATATTCATTAATGGACAAGTATTTGATGAAGCAGATTCAACAGTTACATTTACTTATTATAATAGACGAATTCCAGAAATACAAACAGGTAACGAACTTAATTATTCATTATTAGGAACAAATTTGATGATTTCACTTGCTGGAATAATAACAGGAATTGTTATGATTAAGAAAAAAAAGAAAAATAAATAGCAAATATAGATAGAGGGTGTCCTGAAATAGGAACCCAAGAAACAAAAAATCCAGCTCGATAAGAGT